>JAGHYK010000190.1 GCA_017743695.1 Chloroflexota bacterium | reverse complement strand
TGCCCTGCGCTCGCATTAACGGTAGAAAATTTTCTACCGCAACAAAAATGGATAGTTGGTGGGCAGTTGGTAGGTAATTACCCATGCCCGCACCACCCAAGGGGATAACACGCGCGCCGCTGACGCTTCAAAGATTCAGCCATCGCTGCACCCAGCCAGGCAGCGCCGAGAGCGGCCCCTGGCGCACAGTGCAGGGAGGCAGGGATTCCAGGAACAGGCGACCGTACTTTTTGCTGAGGATGCGCCGATCCAGGATCACGACCACGCCGCGATCGGAGGCGCTGCGGATCAGACGGCCAAACCCCTGGCGGAATTTTAGCACCGCTTCAGGCAGGTGGTATTCTTCAAAGGGATTCTCGTAGATTTCAGCCCGCGCCTCGATCAGGGGATCGTTGGGAACATCAAAGGGCAATTTGACGATCATCACCACCGAAAGCGCCTGCCCTGGCACGTCCACCCCTTCCCAGAAAGAGCGCGTCCCCAGGAGCACCGCCCGCTCACTGCTCTTGAAGGATTCCAGCAAAGCGGTGGGAGAAGCCCCCTCCCCTTGTTCGTAGGTCAGAATATCGTGACGAGCCAGGATCGGCGCGATCGCCTGGGAGGTTTTGCGTAGCTGGGCATACGAGGTGAACAGCACCAACGTCCGCCCGCCGCTGCTCAGGCAAGATTGCACGATGGCCCTTTCCACCTGGGATTGATAGGAGGGGGTATGCGGTTCGGGGATGTCGTTCGGGATATAGATGAGCGCAGCGTTTTCATAATCAAAAGGCGAGCCCAGCAGTAGCTCATCCGCCTCGTCTGCGCTCAACGTGTTCCGCAGGTAATCGAAGCGGCCATAAGTGGTCAGGGTGGCCGAGGTCAGGATGATGCTGGATTTCTCATGCCAGAGATGCTGCTCCAGCAAAGGCCCCACGCGCAGGGGAGCGATGTTGGCAAACAGATGCTCACCATTCTGGCGCATCTCCAGCCAGTAGACGAATTTGGGGTCCGGGTTGCTCACCAGAGCATGGAGCGCATTCTGGGCCTCGCTCAGGCGCCGCAGCAGGTTAGAGAGTTCACCAAGCACATCCTCTGCTTCGTCGAGGGAGTCCACCCGCTCGTGCAGCGTTTCGCCGAGTTCCCTGTGCAGCGAAGCAACATGGTTCAGGAGCAGCTGCAGGGTCTCGTTGGCCGCGTCCCAGCTCAGTTCGACTTCATCCCAGAGGGGCAGCGTGCGCGTGGAAGGCGTGACGCGCAGTTGCCAGCCGTAATTCTCGATGGCATTCGTCCGCTGTTGACGGGCGAAGCGTTCCAGGGTCTGGAAAAAGCGCTTCAGATATTCGCCGGCGCGGAAAAGCAGATCGGCGGCATGATGGATTTGCTGTTGCAAAGCGCTCAACTCCGAAGGGCGCAACAGGGGTTTGAGGTGCGCCACCAACGCGTTGAGCAGGCCGGCGTTCGGACCGCCCAGTTCGTGCAAAAGGCGCTCAAGCTCGGCGCGGCCGATGCGAAAGGTCAGGGCACTGGTGGTTGCCGATTCCAGGTGATGCGCCTCATCCACGATCAAATGGTCATATTCCGGCAGCACCCGATTCCCTGTGGCCACATCAGAGAGCAGCAGGGCATGGTTGACGATCACCAGATGCGCCGCGAGCGCGGCCTGGCGCGCCCGATAGAACGGGCATCCACCCCCGTAGCGCGTCAGGCAGGTTTCGGCAGTGCATTGATCATCCTCCGCAGAGACGCGCGTCCAGGTCTCCCGCTCTCCATCCCCATGCAGGTTCAGTTCGCTCCGATCCCCAAAAGGAGAATCCAGCAGCCAGACCAGAATCTTGGCCAGCAGGCGCATTTCGCGGGCGTCCTTCGGCCCCTGTTGACGAAGCAGGTCAAAGCGACGGGGGCAGAGATAGTTTCCCCGTCCCTTGAGAACGGCGCTGCGCAATTCTTTCAGCCCCAGCGCGGCCTGCAGGTCGGGGATGTCTTTCTGGATGAGCTGTTCCTGCAGGTTGATGGTATTGGTGGAGATCAGGACGCGGGTTTTATTTTCCAGGGCAAACAGGCTGGCAGGGAGCAGGTAGGCAAAAGATTTTCCGACCCCGGTGCCCGCCTCTACCATCAGATGGCGACTTTGGGAAAGCGCCTGGGTCACGGCGCGCGCCATTTCGACCTGCTCCGGGCGATGCTCAAAGTGGGCAAAGTAGCGGGCGAAGGGTCCACCCGGTTGCAGGAGGGCGGCGATCTCTTCCTCGTCCAGCGGGCGAATTTGTCTGGGAGGCGCCAGGGGTTGGAGATCGCGCGGGCCAGACTCAAACCAGGAGGGCGGATAGGGGCCATAGGCGCGTTTGGCCGGCATTTCGCGGCGAATGCGCTGACGCAGCACCTGCTCAAACACCCAGCTCGCATCCCATTCCACATCCTGCGACAGGCGCACAATCTCGGCAATCGTATCCAGGGGTAGGGAGCGTGCCCGTTCATAAAGGCGCAGGAAAAGCGACTGGGTGATCCGGGCATCGGTCAGGGCGCGATGATATTCCTCGCCCGGCGGGAGTGGAATCCCCAGCATCTGACTGAGCGCCCCCAGACTGTAGCGACGGGCAGAAGGAAAAAGGACCGCCGCCAGTTCGTAAGTATCCACCACCGGGCTATAAGGGAAAAGGCGATAGCGTTCAAAGAAGCTCAGGTCGAAACGAATGTTGTGCCCGACAATCACCGCATCGCCGACAAATTCCGCCAGCTCTTGCAACACCTGTTCCAGGCGCGGCGCCGCTCGCACCATCTCGTTGGTGATGCCGGTGAGTTGGGTGATGGACTCCGGGATGTTGCGACCGGGGTTGATCAACGTGCTCCAGTCGCTTTCCACGCGGCGCAGACTGAAGCGCACCGCGCCGATCTCGATCACCGCATCCCGCTGCGGATCGGTGCCGGTGGTCTCAATATCTAAGGCAACGAACGTGTCTTCCATGAAAGGCGCTGCCTAACCGAGGATCTCCTGGAGTTTGCGCACCCAGGCTTCTTCTAACGGAGCGTCTTTCGCCGCCTTACGCAAAAAGTCCTTGATCTTCCGAGCCGGGAGCGCAGGGACGGGAGGCTCCTCTTCAAACTGCAGTTCCGCCTGCGGGTTCAGGAAAACCAGGAGGGCGCCGGGCTGTGGGGCCTGGTCGCCGAAATGGTGGGTCAGGAATTTCTGCAATGCCTTGCGTTCAGCCTCCGCATCCACATCGGGGCGTCCCAGGGCCTCCTGACCGAAGAAGCGCAAATACGCCTGCCAGAAACCTCCGCCCTGGATTTTCCAGCGTCGCTTGCGATAGGTGATGGTGCCCTTTTGCAGGTAGGGCAGGAGCACCCAAACCCCAGCCGGGCCGATCAGCAGGTGGGGCACCGGGCTGGTATAGTGGTAGAGCACGTATTTCCCCGGCAGGCCTTTGAGCGCCTCGTCCAGGAGTTGATCGGGGCGCGGCACGCGTCCCCAGCGACTGCCATAGTAGGCGCTGAGCTGCGTCAGCACAAAGCTCAGCACCAGGGAGCCGATCGTCAGAGGAGTAACCACCTGATGGGAGAGGAAAAGCGAGATGGTCGCCAGGGTCAGGAAAAGCAGCGAGAGGACGAGGGTGATCAGGCCGATGCGCCGATTGCGCTGGATGAGGGGATCATTCCGCACGATTCGCATGGCTACTTCCCTCTCGTCGCCAGACTGGTCTCGATAGCGTTGCGCAGACGGTTCAGGACATCCGCCTCCGCGGCCTCTTTGGCAACCCGGATGGCGTTTTTGATGGCAATGGCATCCGAGCGCCCATGTCCGATGAAGACCAGGCCATTCACTCCGAGCAGGGGGGCAGCGCCATGCTCACTCGGATCGAGCATCTGTTTGACCCTTCCCAGCGCCGGCCGCACCAGCATTCCTCCCAGAAGGGCGAGCGGGCCGGCCTCGCGAATGGACTCTTTGATTTTATCCGTGATTAATTTTGCAACCGCTTCAGCCGTTTTGAGGAGCACATTGCCGGTGAAGCCATCGGTGACGGCGACATCCACCTTGCCGCCGATCACTTCTTTCCCTTCGACGTTGCCGTAAAAGTTCAGGCCAGAGGCTTTGAGGAGCGGTGTGGCGGCGCGCACCAGTTCATTGCCTTTGCCTTCCTCTTCCCCATTCGAGATCAACCCGACCAGCGGGTTCTGGATGCCACGCACCACTTCGGCGTAGATGGCGCCCATAATGGCAAACTGGAGCAGGTTTTCCGGCTTGCAATCAGGGTTGGCGCCGACATCGAGCACGATACACGAACCGCTGGAAGTGGGGAAGACAGGGGCCAGCGCGGGCTTATCCACGCCGCTTAACGTGCCGAGGCGGAAATAGGCAGTGGTCATGGCGGCCCCGGTGTTACCGGCAGTGACAAAGGCATCTGCCTCGCCGTTTTTGACCAGGTCAATCGCCACGGCCATTGAGTTGCGTGCCTGCGGGCGGCGGGCTTTGAGCACCAGTTGCATCCCCTTGTCTTCCATGGTGAGCATTTCCGGCGCATGGATGAGATGGATAGGCAACCCCTCGGCGTTTTGCGCTTCCAGAACTGGCCGTACCCGCGCCTCATCGCCGACGAGCAGGATTTCCACCCCGTATTCGCGGGCGGCCATCACTGCCCCCTGGACATCTGGGATGGGGAAATGATCGCTCCCCATGGCATCTACTGCAATGCGCATTGTTCCTCCTGAAGCGTTCAAGGTGATCTTTGCTTGACAAGTGAGCAAAGGCGATTATAATACGAGTGCTTGCGCTGGTGCTGGAACTGGCAGACAGGCGTGTTTGAGGGGCACGTGCCCGTTGAGGGCGTGTGGGTTCAAATCCCACCCAGCGCACCTGAATCC
>JAGHYK010000189.1 GCA_017743695.1 Chloroflexota bacterium | reverse complement strand
ATGAAGCGTACTTCTGCCAGGTTTTCGGCGTCGTACAGGTAAATGCCCAGCGAGGATGCCACAGCCAGCAGACGGCCATCCGGTGAGAAGACAACCTGGTTCACTGTGCCCTTGCCCCAGCGCGCCAGTTGTACTACCTGGTTGGCGTTCGTGGGCGAAATGGGTTGGTTGGGCTGAGGGTAGGGGGTGCCGGCCATCAATGGCAGGGGAAGGGGGGTAGGGGTGGCCGTGGCGGTGGGCGTCAATGTGGCGGTAGGCGTTAATGTAGGGGTAGGTGTTCTTGTAGCAGTAGGTGTCAACGTGGCGGTGGGCGTCAACGTCATATTGGGCGTGGCAAGTCCTTCTGGCGCACACGCTGTAAGAAGCAAGGTGACAAACAGAATGCATGAGGTAAGATGTTTCATGGCAATTTCCTCAAAAAGTGTTTTTGGATGGTCTGATGGGCTGCAAGAGTTCAATATTATGAAGACTTGCCCAATCCCAATTGGAAGTTGCGAAAACGCCCTTTACTCAGCAAAGCCTGTTCGAGTCCTTTGATGGCCGGGCCAGAAAGAATTGTAACTGAAAAGCGGATGCCCGGCGCGACCGGGTGCTTGGCGAGCCAGGAGAGATTGAGTGCGGTGTTGCCGCCTTCAGCCGCGGCGCGGATGCGCTGGAGGGCAATTTCTTCAGGGGTGGGCATGGCGGCCTCCAAAACAGGGGGTCAAGTGCGGTGAGGCAGCAAGCCTTTCAGTCTGGCGCGAGCATAGGCCGCCAGGGTAAATCCATCGTTAATTTCTCCCTCCGCAATCATTTGTTCCAGCGCTTCCAGCGAAACCCAACGGTATGTTTCAATGGCCTCTTCCCGTTCCACCCGCCCTGCCGAAGCCAGCCTGGCCAGAAAGAGGTGGATTGGATTTCCCTCCAACCCCGTGTTGTTGTATAAAATCCCCAAATCCACCAGCGACTCGACGACTCCCTCGATTTCCTCCTCGATTTCCTTTCGCGCCTGCGTTGGGGCATCCACTCCGGGCTGGCCAAAGCCGCGCGGGATCTCCCAGTGACTGGAACGGGTGGCGTGACGGTAGTGCCGGATGAGCAAAATCTTCTCGTCCTTCACCGGCAACACGGCCACTCCGGCTGCGCCATTTTCCAGTAAGGCTCGATTGTAGATGCGAATGTAACCATTGCGGTAACCGCCAGGAAATTCCACCAGATCGCGCAGGACAACGATGTGAGGATCATCCAGGACAACCCCAATGCTGGCCCAGGAAACAGGAGCGCCGCGCGCTCTTAATTCCGCCTGCTTCTGCCTCTCCCATTCGCGGATACGTTCCTCTTCCCGAATGATCACAATCCTGGCCCCATCGTTCGTAAAAAGATGGGGCGCTTTTTGCATCCAGTGAAAGTACATTTTCAGAGCGTCTGTTTCCATAATGTTTCTACCCAAGATAGTCTTCTGGGTTGATTTCGCTTCCACTCTGGTTGGCTTCCTGCTCAAGCGCGCCCTGCTTTTCCACGAACTGGAAACGCGGATCGCTGGAAAGTCTCCCTGTGATCTCCCTCCATACATCGCGCCCGTTCCTGACCCTGCTACGCAGAAAGTTGACGCTGTGTGCCAGTTCAAGGCGTCCCTGCGCTTTGATGAACAGGTTGAGCGCAAAGGGAGCAACCCCTGCGGCGACAGGCGCAGCCAGCGTTTCGACCAGAATGCGGGAGGGATCCTCTGGAGAGAAGGAGAACTTCATCCATGCACTACCTACGGCCAGTACAAGTTGCATGCCCACCTGGGCCTGGGCAGCAATGGCAGTTGATGTGGCCTTTTCTCTCCTGGCTTTCAACTCCACAACGTGCTGGCTCAGCCTCTCAAAATCCTCCACCAGGCGTTTGGCTCGTGTTTCAAACTCCAGCGGGTGACGCAACAGATCGTTCAGGCTTTTGATGTAATTTTCCCACTCGTCCGTACGGCGAATCTCAAGCACATCCTGCAGCGAAAGCAGATGCAGCCCTTTGATGTACAATCCTGGAGTGACCGTGGCAAAGACAAAGTGCCTCAATTGATCCCACAACTGTTCGATCTGATTGTCCCGCAAAGCGTTTTGCAACGTCTCTTGCGTTAACTCCCCTAACACAGTGCGATCGGGAGAATCTTTGGGGGTAAATGCATAGCGGCCCAAGGCGTCGGGCAAGTTGACAGTGTAGCGTAGATCAAAGAGCTGTTTCAGTTCTGCAGCAAAAGGTTTACTGCTGTCATACCATCCCTCGTCTATCGGACTGCCATCTCGACATACAAAACGCTTGTATAGCTCATTTCGGGTGATCCTTTTTCCCTGGTCGGCCAGGTCGAAAGCAAGACGTGCGACTTCTTTCAGTTTCTCCTCAAATTGTCTTTTTTGCCCGGATGGAATGCGAAAGGCACTGGTCAGATGTTGAATGCGATCTGGCATGTTGACGGTTTGAAAATATGCGTGGAACACCTCCGCCACGTGTCTGAAATCGTCCTCCTGATTTCCCCAGTCCAATCTGACACAGGCCACCTCGGCATCCTTGATGGTATCCAGCCAGCGTCTCCACTTTTCTTCGCCGATGGTAAAGGTCGGCCTTTGGTCGGGCGATTCTTCGGTCAGCAAGTACTCGACAATCACGCGGTTCGAGAGGAGTTTTTGAAAATGAGGCCTGCCCTCTCCAGAGTAATCTTCCACAATGATAGCGTTGTTGAAAAGTGCCGCACGGTTGACGACAACCTGAGGGGTATAGATGAGCGCTCGTCGCCACTCACTCAGTACCAGTTTTTTGCTTTCGTCTTCACTTTGCCAGTCTCTCAGGGGTATCCCGCGTTTGATCAGCCGCTTCAGAACAGTGGTGGGTACCCATTGATTATCCAGCGCTTGCGGGACAATGGCGCTGTATTCCAGGTCAGCGGGTGTCAGCCTTACAAAGGACACTCCAGACATCGCGCACCTCCTTCCATCAGCACAAGGACGAAATTTTTGCTGCAAGATATGCCCAAAGGGAGAAAGGATCGGAAAACTGGCCTGTTTTGATCATGGTTTCGAGCGTTTCTTTTGAGACCCATTCAAACGTCTGAATGCCTTCGTGGGAATCCAACACAATCTCTTGGGCTGCGGCAATTTTCGCCAGGAATGCAACGGTTCCCCCTTTGTCTTCTTGAATGCTCGCCAGGCGAGTTAACTCTGCTTCATGAACCCCGATCTCTTCACGCAATTCCAACAAAGCAGTTTCCTCTGGCGTCAGGCCGGCTTCGCCAAAACCTCGCGGAAATTCCCAGCTCCAGCCCCGTCTCTCGTGGCGGAATTTGCGAATCAACAGAACCCGGTCCTCCCGAAGGCACATGAGTATCACATTCCAACCTCCTGCTTCCTGGCTCTTCCGGTTGATCCAGCGAATATAGCCTCCCACTTTTCCGTCCGGGAACTCCACCAGATCGCGCAGGACGTAGAACCACTCATCTTCTGCAAGAACGCCGATCTCTATCCAGGAAGGCGGTTTTCCCTCTGCCTGCAAGCGGGCGCGAAGCCTGTCCTGTTCGGTGAGGATGCGTTCGGGGTCTGTGATGATCCGTATTTCGCCCTCTTCGCCTGTGTTGCGAAACCACCGCGGATGATCCTGGAGAAGTACCAGATACTTTTGCAGAGAAGCAGGGAGGGATTTGCGCTTGTTCATATTCTACCATAATGGATGGGACAGAAAGCGGAGCGGGGAAGGTCGAGTTCAGCGGCGCGGATGCGCTGGAGGGCAATTTCTTCCGGGGTGGGCATGGAGGCCTCCGGGGAGCAGTCTTCCTGGTAACTGTTCAGTCTTGCATCAAAACTGTTGTGTTTGTCATTGCGAGGAGCGTTCTTTGCGACGAAGCAATCCCCAAGCGGTCAATCTGGCCTGATAAACGGGAGATTGCTTACCCTTCGGGTACGCTTCGCGGTCGCCAGAAAACGGCTCGCAATGACATGGCTGAGTAGTTACTATATTAGCACAAAACCGGACGCGCGAGATGCCGGAATTCAATCCGACGGCCTGGAAAGGCCGTGCTACCGTTTCCACCGTCCATCGTCTACGGTCTATCGTCTGACGGCCTGCAAGGCCGGGTTACCCCCTCTTCTTCAGCATCTCCACCCAGCGGGGGGCGGGGAGGGGGGCGGCCTGCGGGTCGGCGAGTTTCAGGCGACGGTAGTGGCCGCGGCGGATGTAGAAGGCCTCGCCCGGCGGCAGCAGGCGCGAGGGGTTGTCGGAAGGCAGGTTGATTTTGAAAATCTGGTTCAGGCTGGCCGTGCCTAACTGGAAGCCGACCGGGGCATCGCGCAGCAGTTTCACCCAGCCCCAGTCGCTCTCCAGGTCGTTGATCGGGCCGGCAACGGTCAGGTAGAAGCCCAGGTCGCGCCAGCGTTTCAGGCTGGCATTGAGCAGGTCATGGTTGGACTGGCCGCCATCGCTCTTGACCAGGTCGTAATCGTCCATCAGCAGCCAGAGGGCGGGGCGGTCGGCGACCCAGGCGCGCGGGTCAAAGGTGCCGGAGGCGGCGCGGCGGGCGGCCTCCATCTCCTGGGCGCGGCGGTTCAGGCGTTCGGCGATTTCGGCCAGGGCGCGGCTCAGGGCATCGTCATCGCTGATGTAGCGCGGGGCACCGCCCTGCTCCTGCGCCAGCGGCGCCTCGACGTGCGGCAGCGAGGTCAGCGCGCTGAGCGGGCCGCGGCGGAAGTCCACCACGTAGAGGCTGAGCGCCTGCGGCGGATAGCGTTCAGCCAGCGCCAGCGCCCAGGCCAGCAGCAGACTGGTCTTGCCGCTGCCGGGGGTGCCGGCCACCAGGAAGTAGGGACCGTCGTTCAGGTCGAGGTCGAAGGGC
>JAGHYK010000188.1 GCA_017743695.1 Chloroflexota bacterium | reverse complement strand
GGCAGCGAACAGGAGGCTGAGGGTCAGGAACAGGATGAGGAATCGGGGAAAGCGGAACATGGAGAACCTCCACGAAATCCAGATCAAAACGTACATCGAAATTATACCCGCCCTATGCTATACTTATTTCAGATGAAAGTCTATCTGGATGCCTGTTGTTTGAATCGTCCCTTCGATGACCAGCGTCAGTTGCGCATTCGGCTGGAGAGCGAAGCGATTGTGATCGTGCTGGAAAAATTCCAGAGCGGAGAATGGCAGTGGTTGAGCAGTGAAGCACTGTTATATGAGTTGCGTCAGAACCCGGACGTGGAAAAGCGTCAGTGGACACTGGCACTGGCGCAGATGGCGCA
The DNA here is from genome assembly GCA_017743695.1 of Chloroflexota bacterium. Taxonomy (GTDB): domain Bacteria; phylum Chloroflexota; class Anaerolineae; order Anaerolineales; family Villigracilaceae; genus 630D-37. The sequence continues at coordinate 4,502 of JAGHYK010000188.1, read as the reverse complement.
CGAGAGCGTCGCTTTGACCGAGGAAACGCCTGGACGCGCGGATGTGTTTTTGACGACCGATGACCGGGTAGTCAAAATTGCCCACAGGAAAAAGGGGTTGTTGAATCTGCGTGTGGACAATCCCGTGCGATGGCTGGAGGAGGTGTTGAAATGACAACGGTCTCTTTGACGCTGAGCGAGATACGGGTGCGCGGCTTCGAGGCGTTGCTGCGGGAGTTGGGGGCGGCGGGAGCGATTCGCTTCATTCAGCAATACGAAAGCGGGCGCGGCGATTACACCCGCGACCGTCGTTCCTGGCTGCATGAAAAGAGCGTGCGTGAGTTGGGGGAGGCGATTCGGAAGCAGGATGGGACCGTCAACGAATGAGAAACGAATCAACGAATATGGACGGCAGACCACTGCAGGAGGGGCTTTCCAGCCCGTCAGGGACGGTAGACGGTGGACGATGGACTGTGAACGCCCGGAGGACGGCCTTTCCAGGCTGTCAGGGAAGAGGGCTGTCCGCGCCCGTTAGAGACTTGCGCCACAGGCGGCGCGGATGACCGGACGCAGGGGGGAATCGGCTTCCAGCGCCAGAACAAGGGGCGCATAGGCAGTTTGCGCCAGTGCCAGCAGTTCGGCGCGGCAGGCTTGCGCCTGTTCGCGCTGACCGAGCGCCTCGTGCAGACGCAGCAAGAGCAGCAGGCTTTCGCCAATCAGAGGCTGGTCGGGGCAGGAACGCGCCAGGGTCAGGGCGCGCTGACAGGTGGAGAGGGCTTCGGCGGGCTGCCCCTGGCGGTGGAGCAAGGCGGCCAGAGCCAGCGCCGCCCGCGCCTGTTGCGGCACTTCCCCCGCAGTCTGCGCCGCTTCCGAAAGCGATTGCAGCGCCGCCGGGTCGGGGAGTTCGCCGAACAGGGATTGGGTCAACAGCATCTCCAGTTGGGCATTTTGCAAAAACTGCGGCACACCGCTGGCTTGCGCGGCTTGCGCGGCGCACTGAGCGGCAGCCAGGGATTGTTCCCCGTCACCGAGCAGACGCCACAACGCGGCGCGCGCCAGGCTGGTGAGCAAAACGACGGCGTGCAACGCATACGCGGCGGCTTCGGCTTCCAGTTCGGGCAGCGAAGCGAGCGGCGCGCTTCCGCCCGCCAGCGACGTGAGCGCCAGATAGACCCGCATCAGCACGTTCCCGTAACGGCTTTCCACCTGACGGGCAATCTCCAACCCCCGCTCGAAGTCTTTGCGCGCCTCGTCCAGGCTGCCCATGCGCAAAAAAGCCGCGCCGCGCCCGGCAAATTTGCCCCACATGCCCGGCAGGTACGATTCCCCAGCCGTCTCGATGGCATGCGAATAAAGGCGGATGGCTTCGCTGTAACGGCCCTGGTTCAGGGAGATTTGCCCCAGCATGGTCAGGGCGGCGGATTCCAAACGCTTCAAACCGCCCCCCTGAGCCAGTTCGACTGTTTTCGTCAGCGTTTCTGCCGCCTGAGCGTATTCCTGCACGAAGACCAGCGCCGTGCCGAGGTGATTCAGGCTTTGAACCGTCTGCGCGGAGGGGCTGGCTGTGGATTCTTCCAGCGATAAGGCTTGCTGCAAGTCCTGAATCGCTTCGCGCGTGCGCCCCAGCATCAGCGCGGTGATGCCGCGAATGTTCAGCGCGTGCAGCGCGGCGGGACCGTCTTGGGCGAGATGCGCAATTTCGAGCGCCTGACTGATGACCTGGTGCGCTTCCGGGTAGCGGTCACAGGTATAGAGGGCATAGGCCTGACGGATCAGGGCATGGACGTATAGCGTGGGGAACTCGCGGCAGGCCGTCAGGGCATTTTCGACCAGGGACAGCGCTTCCGCCGCCTGTCCGCGATAGTGCGCCAGCACGCTGCGCAGCAGGGCGGCTTGGGCGCTCAGTTCGCGGGCCTCGCGCGAGTCGCTCGACCCAATCAGGGCAATTGCCCGCTCAATGGCTTCATCCGCCTGCTCGAAGGCGGGCAGGTCGGTCAATTCCTGGGCGTGAGTCAGCCAAAAGCGCGCCGCCGCCACAGGCTGATGCGCCGCTTCGTAGTGGGCGGCAATTTCGGCGGCAAACCCCGTCTGCCCGGCGTGAACCGTCTCCAGCGCGCGGGCGGCCTGTTCGTGCAAGAGACTGGCGCGTTCCGCGGGGATGGATTCGAGGATGATCTGGTGAATCAGTTGGTGCGGAAAGGTGTAATCGTCCAACCCCGCTGAAACCGCATCCAGAATCAACCGCTGCGCCTGTAAATCGTCCAGCACGGCAGCAAAGGCGGGGGCAGGCCAGCCGAGCAGGGTTTCCAGTTCGAGATGGGAAAAAGAAAAGCCCAGCACGGCAGCCGCTTCGAGCATGCGCTGCGCCTGGTCGCCGAGTTTCGTCAGGCGCAGCCGAATCGTCTCGCGCAGGGAGGCGGGGGAGCGGCTCGCCATGCTTTGCGCCTGACGCAGGCTTTCGGAGGCTTCGTGCAGCAACAAAGGCAGCCCGGCGGCGTAGCGCTGAATCTCATTCAGCAGGGCGGCGGTAACGGTCTCGCGCCCAAGCATTTTTTCCAGAAAGAGGCGCGTTTCGTTTTCATCGAAGGCGCGCAGGGGAATTTCCTGGGCGCAGCGGCGGCGGCGCAGGTCGCGCTTCAGGGTCAGCAGGGCGGCGGGGGCTTCGGCAGCGCGGTGCGTGAGCAGCAGCAGGAGCGGCAGAGTCTGGCAGGTGTCGGCCAGGTCAGCCAGCAGTTCCAGCGAGGCGTCATCCGCCCAGTGGACATCTTCCAAAACCAGAATGAGCGGCTGTTCCAGCGCCAAAAACGTGATTCCCTGGCGCAGGGCGGCGCGCAGTTCGGCGGCATCGGGTTGGGCGGGAGCGAGCAGGCCGGGGCGCAGCAGGCTCAGGTCGGGGACGAGCGGCAGCAGGCGGTTCAACCATTCGGGCGGGATTTCGGCGTTGCGCACCAGCAGGGGGGCGGCCGCGGCGAAAATCTGCTTCCAGGGCGCATAGGGCGCGGCGTGGGAGGCGCTGGCGGGGGGCGGGCAGTATCCCCAAAACACGCGCGGCAGGTCCTCGCCGCAAGATTCCATGAAACGGCGCAGGGCTTCTTGCAGCAGGGAAGTCTTGCCTACGCCCGCCTCGCCCGAAATGAAAACCATTCTTCCCTGGCGTTTGCGCGCCTCAGCCAGCAGGGTTTGTAACTGCGCCAGTTCGGGCGCGCGGCTGATGAACAGCGCTTCGGATGAGGGCTTTTTGGGCAGGGCCAGGCGCGGCAGGCGATTGTTGAGGATGTCGCTATAGAGCGCCATCGTTTCGGGCATGGGCTGCGCGTGGATTTCGCGCTTCAATTCATCGGCTAATCTTTGGTAAGTGTTCAGCGCGGCGGCGCGATTGCCCGCGAGCGTCTCCAGCGTCATTTGCAGGCGCGCGGCTTCCTCGTCCCAGCGGTCTTGTTCGGTCAGTTTGCGGCAGTAATTCAGGGCGCGTTCCAGTTGATTTTGTTCGAGGTAAGCCAGCGAGAGTTTTTTGAGCAGGGCGCGGTAACGGCTGCGTAATTCTTCACGGCGGGCAAGAATCCACTCGTCCGTGTCCACGCCTGTTGCCAGGTCGCCGCGATACAGGCTGACCATCTCCTCCAGCTCGTCCAGGTCCTCGCTTTCGCGCTCGAAGGCGCGCACATCCAGCCAGCAGGCGGGCGAATCAGCCCAGCAAACGGTTTGGGAAGAAATGAGCAAAAGCGATTGCGCCTCCCCAGGCAGGGCGCGCTGTAACAGGTAGAGATGGCGGCGCAGGTTCGCCAGGGCTTCGCTTTCGCTTTCCTCGGGCCAGAGTGAAAATGCCAGCGTCTTGCGCGAGAGCGGCTGTCCGATTGCCAGCGCCAGGCGCGCGAACAGGCGCAGCAGGCTTTCGCGCTGCGGCAGGGGAAGCACCTGACCATTCACTTCCAGGCATGGTTCGCCAAGCAGGTAGAGGCGAATCGGAGCGGGGGTGGAAAACCTTCTTTTCACTCTGGATACATCTTATCGAACTTCAGAAAAGCACTCTTTAACGCTCTTGCGTGACCGCGCGTTTGCGAATTTGAGGCATCTCAGCAGGGGCGGAATGCTGACGTGAGCTTTCCCCTTCGACCCTCGCAGGTCAAGACCCTGCGCGCGTCCCCCTTGAATTGTGTTCACCGTCTGTTTGCTTTTGCTAAAATCTCCCTCTTTGTGAGAGGTCTGAGTGGTGCGTTCAATTATACGGCATAAATGGGCTTTTGGGGGCTATCCGCGTTCTATCAGCTAAAATGTTACCGGGACACATATTTATCTTTAGTCTCTGTGATCTCCGTGTTCTCTGTGGTTGAAAGATCACCTTTTTGCAGTAAAGTAAAAAATGGATTTAGACGGCAGACAGCGGAGACGTAGCACAGGCTTTCCCGTCTGTCAGGAGGGGGAGGGGATGACCGTCAACGAATGGGCGGCGGGCGGTATGTCGCAGGATGGGTTTTTCAACCTGTCAGGGTGGATCGTGTACGACCCTTATCTGGAATTGTGGG
>JAGHYK010000019.1 GCA_017743695.1 Chloroflexota bacterium | reverse complement strand
AAAGCCTTTTGGGTCTACGGGCGGGCAGAGCCGGTCGGGAACCGACTTTCATGCGTCGAGACAGGATACTGTATCATGCGTTCAGGAAATTCGCAGCGAGTCGCCCGAAAGCCATGAAAAACCCTCTGTCTCCTGTCATTGCGAGCGTAGCGCATGTCCCGAGCGGAGCGTGGGGAAAGCAATCTCCTGGCCGATATGGGGATTGCTTCGCCGCCTGCGGCGGCTCGCAATGTAACGGTAGAAAATTTTCTACCGCAACAAGGATGGGGAGGGCAGAGGAGTTCAAATTTCCTGAAGGAAAGATACACTACCTAAGATACTGTATCGTTCGTTCAGGAAATTCGCGGAGAGAGCCCGATTATCCCTACGGGGCAGGAACCCCTAACCCCATCGGTCACAATAAGGTTTTTTGGTCGTGTCAAGGGCATTTTTGAAGCGGATTTGCTGGTCAGAAATACCAAACTGTATGAGCAGAGGCTGGTTGGCTGGTCGGATTCTCAAGCAAAGTGCGATTTTTGAGCCACGAAATGGTCTATAAACTACAATCTGCAGGATTCATTGCATCAAAATTGCTCCTTGACATCAGTCAGAAATGCTTAACTTGTGACTGATGGAATAAACGAAAGTGCGTTCCTTCGTTGACGGCATCCTCCGGCAGGCCGGAAGCCTGGGCTGTGCTGCCTCTGTCCACGGTCTATTGTCCACCGTCCATCGTCCTCCTGCGCTATCCATTCATCTGGCAGGCTGGAAAACCTGCCCTATGGCGGTCTGCCGTCCGTCGTCCGCGGTCTGGATTGATTCGTTTCCCATTCATTGACGGTTCTCCTTGCAGGCCCCCAAAGGCTCTTTTCGCCTGACAGGATGTCCCCAACGCAAACACTCACGATGTTGACTCTCACAAAATTTTTAATAATCACTGCTTGACATCCTGCTTTTTTCCTGGTAATATCTGCGTCAACAAAACAGCCCTGACGGCACTCTTATCCAGAGAGGCGGAGGGACCGGCCCGACGAAGCCTCAGCAACCTGTTTCTGTTGTGCCCAAGGGCACATTGTGTGTCCTGGCACGAGCAAAAAAACAGAAACAAGGTGCTAATTCCGGCAGACGGATGTTCTGGAAGATGAGAGGGCAGCCGTGCACGAATGCCAATTGCCCTTTCATGTCCGGAGGGGCAATTTTATTTTGCTGAGAGGTAAACGATGTCCACCACTTTCATGTCTTCTCCGAAACTCTACTTTACGTCCGAATCTGTCACCGAAGGGCATCCGGACAAAATCTGTGACCAGATCAGCGATGCCGTGTTGGACGCCTGCCTGGAGCAAGACCCTGCTTCCCGTGTCGCTTGTGAAACGGCGACGAAGACCGGTTTCGTGATCCTGATGGGCGAGATCACCACCCGCGCGAACTTCAACTACGACGAGCTGGTGCGCAGGGTACTGCTGGAGATCGGATACGACGATAGCAGCAAAGGGTTTGATGGCAACACTTGCGGCGTCCTGGTGGCGATTGCCAAACAGTCCGGCGATATTGCCATGGGCGTAGATAAGGCGCTGGAGGCAAAGACCGGCGAAATGAGCGAGGACGAAATCGAGGCCATCGGCGCCGGCGATCAGGGGATGATGTTCGGCTATGCCTGCAACGAAACACCCCAGTTGATGCCGATGCCGATCTATCTGGCGCATAAACTCACCCGTCGTCTGGCGGAAGTGCGCAAAAATGGCACCCTGCCCTGGCTGCGCCCGGATGGGAAATCTCAGGTTACTGTCGAATACTCGTATGGCAAGCCGAAACGCGTGGATACCGTACTGATTTCCACGCAACATGCACCGCATGTTTCCCAGGCTGAAATTCGCGAGCAGGTGATCGAGCATGTCATTCTGCCGGTGCTACCGCCAGAAATGGTGGATAAAGACCTCAAAATCTATGTCAATCCAACCGGCCGCTTCGTTGTAGGAGGCCCGATGGGCGATTCCGGGCTGACCGGGCGCAAGATCATGGTGGATACGTACGGAGGCATGGGGCGCCATGGCGGCGGAAGCTTCAGCGGCAAGGACCCGACAAAGGTGGATCGCTCTGCCGCTTATGCGGCGCGCTGGGCCGCGAAGAATGTGGTGGCCGCAGGGCTGGCAGATCGGTGCGAAATTCAGGTAGCCTATGCGATTGGGGTGGCGCGGCCGCTTTCGGTCAACGTTGAGACATTCGGCACCGGGCGCATTCCGGATGAGAAGATCGCCGAGCTGATCCTGGAGCACTTTGATCTTCGCCCCGGCGCTATCATTCGCGACTTGAACCTGCGCCGCCCGATCTATCGCCCCACCGCGGCTTACGGCCATTTTGGCCGCGATGATCTTGATCTTCCCTGGGAGCGCACCGATAAAGCAGAGGCGCTGCGGCGCGCAGCCGGGCTTTGACCCTCATGCATATTTTGCTCATCCATCAGGCTTTCGCCTCTCTGGATGAGGCCGGCGGCACGCGACACTACGAGCTGGCGCGTTTGCTCACCTCCTCTGGCCATCGGGTGACGGTCATTACCGGCACGGTCAACTATCTGAGCGGGCGCGCCGAAAGCTCTCCCTCGATAGAACAGCAGGAGGGGTTGACTATCTGTCGCGTGCCGCTTTACACAGCGTATCATCGCTCGTTCTTTCATCGCTTGCTTTCGTTTTTCTCTTTCACCTGGAACGCCTTTTGGGCTGGCCTGAAAGTCAAAGGGGTGGATGTGGTATGGGGGACTTCACCCCCGATCTTCCAGGGCCTTTCGGCCTGGGCGCTGGCACGATGGAAACGAGCGCCTTTTCTCTTTGAAGTGCGCGATCTCTGGCCGCGTTTCGCAGTCGCGATGGGGGTGATTCGCAATCCGCTCCTGATCAAAGCATCTGAGGCGCTGGAGTGTTTTCTCTACCGTCAAGCCGATCAGGTGGTGATCAACAGCCCCGGGTTTATGGATCACGTTCGGAGTCGAGGGGCAAAGCGGGTGGCCCTGATTCCGAACGGGGCGGATCCGCTCTTTTTTGAAGCTGCTACTCCCCTGGATGATCTACGGCGTTCGCTGGGCCTGGAAAACAAAATCGTGGTTCTTTATGCTGGAGCGCACGGGCCGGCGAACGACCTGGAAGTGGTACTGGAAGCAGCCCGTTTGCTTCAGGGTTCTGCGGTCCATTTCCTGCTGGTGGGGGATGGAAAAGACAAGCCACGGTTACAGCAACTGGCAGCCTCGTGGGGGTTGGAGAATCTCACCTTTTTGCCTCCGCTGCCCAAGCGGGAAATGCCTGCTTTGTTGCACACGGTGGATATGGGTCTGGCCATCTTGAAGCCGCTGGAGGAATACAAGACGACCTATCCGAACAAGGTCTTTGACTACATGGCGGCGGGCCTGCCGGTCTTGCTGGTCATTGATGGGGTGATCCGTGAGGTGGTGGAGGCGGCAGGGTGCGGAATTTTCGTTCCACCGGGGGATGCGCAAGCTCTGGCTGAGGCGGCCCTCAAACTGGCTTCCGATTCAGAATTGCGCCGCAGGATGGGCGACCGCGGTCGTGCCTATCTGGAGGCGCATTTCGACCGCCGCCGCCTGGGGGAGCAGTTTCGGGAGATCGTGGAAGAATTGGGGGCGTTGAAAGCGGTCAAAAATTGAACTGCCACTTTCAAGTGCAAGTATTCGGAGCTCCCTGTAGTAAATTTGGGCGGGGTAGCTCTTAACAAAATCTTGACAAGAAAGATGATAAATAGTATTATTGCCAACATAGCAGGCAAATAGCTTGACTATGTAGCCAGAGACAATGTCCGAAATGCGCGGCATTCTGGGCTTTGGATGGTGTTATTCAGGTTTCCAGCAGCGTGGTAAATGGCTCTTAAGGTTGGCGGGTGGGTATTTTATTGTCCAGCGGACCCAGTAAATGCATCTCAGGAAAATTCCAGAAAGGAGTTAGTGTCCTATGCGGCATTTTGTGATTGTAGGCGTCCTGGTGCTCCTGCTTTCCATCCTGACGTTTTGGGGATTGGAGGCGGTGGGCCTGATGCCAGTCCAGGCTTCGCTGCAGGCGCAAACCGTGGATTGGATGTTCAGGCTGGAAATGGCGGTCATTTCCTTTCTGTTTGCTCTGATTGTTGTCCCTCTGGTATACAGCCTGCTGGTCTTTCGGCGCAAACCTGGAGATACGAGTGACGGGGAGCACATTGAAGGCAATACACGGTTGGAGGTTACCTGGACGGTTCTTCCCCTGATCACGGTTCTGGTTTTCTCTTACCTGGGGGCGGTAACGCTGGGAGAAACGCGGCGGCTGGATCCAAATGCGATGGTCGTCAATGTAACTGCCTTCCAGTGGGGATGGCGCTTTGAGTATCCTGACTATGGTATTCAGAGCAACAAGCTGTATTTGCCTGCGAACCGTCAGGTCGTTCTCAAGATGAATTCCAACGACGTGATCCACTCTTTCTGGGTACCGGAGTTCCGCATTAAGCAAGATGTGGTACCTGGTCGGACGACGGAATATCGCATCACGCCCGTGCGGATTGGGGAATACAAGGTGCGGTGCGCTGAAATTTGCGGCGCCTCTCATGCTTATATGGAAGCTCCGGTGGTGGTGGTTTCCCAGACTGATTTTCAGAAATGGGTTCAGGAATCGGTGGCTGCTCAGGCAGCAACCAGCGGCCCAGACCCGAAGCGTGGTGAAAAACTTTATAACGAACTCGGATGTAAGGCCTGTCACTCCATAGATGGAAGCAAGGGGGTCGGCCCGACGTGGAAGGGTCTTTGGGGAGAACAGGTTAAGCTGAGTGATGGCACAACGGTTGTTGCAGATGAAGCCTATATCATCGAATCCATTCGGCAACCTCAGGCGAAGATTGTAGCGGGCTTCGAGCAACAAGCCATGCCTGCCTTCACAACGTTGACGGATGCGGAGCTCGCTGATCTGATTGCGTTCATTCAGACGCTCAAGTAATGAGGAGGACGCTATGAAGAAAATCCTTTCCCTGGGATTGGTGCGCGGTTTGCTCTGGCAGATTGCAGGAACGGCTGCCGGGGCCTTGCTGGTGACAGGCATCCGTGCCTTGATGGGATTGAACCCGTGGGGTAGCTTCCTGTTTACCGAGCCGGCCTGGGTGGTCGGCGCGCTGACCGGCGTCATTGCGTTTGTTTGGGGTGTCGGCGCTCTGACAGATTGGTTCAAATGGGCTTTGGGCGAGGAGACGCCGGAACACCGGGAAGACCCGCCTGGGTGGGAGAAATATTTCGGCGTTTCGCTGGATCACAAAGTCATCGGTATTCAATACACGGTCACAGCGATCCTGCTACTCCTGGTGGGAGGTTTGTTTGCTCTGATCTTCCGCCTGGAACTGGCGGCCTCAGGAATGCAGTTTATTTCTCTACAGTTGTATAACACCCTCATGAGTTTGCATGGAATGGTGATGATTGTCGGCATTCTTCTGGGGGTCGCTGGGGTTATGAACTATCTCGTTCCAATGCTCATCGGGGCGCATGATATGGCCTTCCCGCGCTTGAATGCCTTTTCTTACTGGATTGCTCCGCCGGCTGCAATTGTCCTGCTTTCCAGCCTGGCCCTGGGTGGATTTGACACCGGATGGACCGGTTATCCGCCGCTTTCGACGCGCTCGCCGGTTGGGATTCAGATGTTCTTCATAGGTGTATGGGTCGCCGGCTGGTCCTCCATTTTGGGAGGCCTTAACCTGATCGCCACGGTCATGCGCTTGCGCGCCAAAGGGATGACCGCTTTTCGTATGCCTATCCTGGTGTGGGCTTCTGTAGCCACTTCATTGATCTCCCTGACCGCAACGCAGTTAATCGGTCTTTCTTTCCAGTTGGTCATGTTCCAACGCTTGTTGGGGATGGGCTTCTTTGATCCGGCCAAAGGAGGCAATCCAATCCTCTTCCAGCATCTTTTCTGGTTCTACTCCCATCCTGCGGTGTATGTGTTTATCTTGCCCGGCCTGGGCGTTGTGAGCGAGCTGCTGCCGGTCTTTGTGCGTAAGCCTCTCTTTGGCTATCGCTGGGTTGCCATGTCTTCGCTTGGCATTGCCCTGGTCGGTTTCCTGGTCTGGGCACATCACATGTTTACCTCTGGCATGAACGAATATCTCCGTGTGCCGTTCATGTACAGCACTTTACTGGTCGCTGTGCCGACCGGGGTTAAGTTCTTCTCCTGGGTCGCAACGCTCTGGAAAGGAAAGATCGAGACGCCTACGCCCATGCTTTTTGTACTTGGGGCGATTGTTGTCTTTCTGATGGGTGGGCTTTCCGGGCCGCCGAATGGGGTTGTGACCACGGATCTTCACCTGCACGATACGTATTTTGTCGTTGGGCATTTCCATGACACGATGTTCGGAGGGTACATCTTTCCGTTCTTTGCCGCCATTTATTACTGGTTCCCTAAGGCGACCGGGCGGCGGATGAGCGAGAAACTCGGAAAGTTACATTTCTGGCTGCTCTTCCCCTCTTTCCTGGTCATGACTTTTCTGATGATGCGCGTGGGACTGTTGGGGATGCGACGACGCATTGCTGACTACGATCCGGCGCTCGGGCTTGACTTCTGGCACCTTTTGATTACCATTTCCGCGTTCTTGATCGCCGCCTCGGTGCTGGTTTTCCTCTATAACTTCTTCCGCAGCATCAAACATGGGGAACCAGCCCCCGGTAACATCTGGCGTTCTCGTTCTCCGGAGTGGCAGGTGCCTTCTCCGATGCCGGTTCATAACTACGAGGAGGCTTTTGAAGTAGTGGGAGAGCCATACGATTACGGCTTGCCCGGCTCAACGTATATCCGCTTCAACGGAAAATCTCATTAGACTATCCTGGATGTTTCAGAGGGAGAATCTCTATGGCACACACGGATAAGCAAACCGCCTTTCGCCTGGGTGTTTTGATCTTTGTCTACCTGGCTATATTGACGGCGCTCGAATTTTATGTCGCTGTTGCAGTCCCTTCTGTGGTAGTCCTCAGCCTGATCGCCCTGGCAAAAGCCGGGTTGGTGGTTTACTACTACATGCATATCTATCGCCTGTATCAGGAAACCGAGACCGACCCAAACTCTTATGAGTACAAAGCGGGTACATTGCGCCTGGGACTCTGGCTCTTCCTGCTTTCGGATGCTTTTGTCTTTGGGGGATTGGCGGTCGCTCGCTTCAACCTGTGGGGAATGACGCGGCCGCCTTTTAACCAGGTGCTGGGGCTGATTATCACCTCGGTTTTGCTCGTTTCCTCGTTTTTCATGAACCGGGCCGAGACTGCAATGGCACATGGGGATCGGCGCAATTTTGTGATCAGCCTGGTGATCACGCTGTTGCTGGGAATCGGGTTTCTGGTCGGGGTTATAGGCATTGAATGGCCTTCTGCGATCCGTGAGGGGATTACACCCTCTGCCAATACCTTCGGCGCCGTGTTCTTTATGATGACCGGTATGCATGGCTTCCACGTTTTGACGGGTGTGATCTTCCTGCTGATCGTTTTGCGCAACGGGCTGCGTGGATTGTATTCCGCAGAGCGCCATCGAGCTGTGGAAGCGGCTGCCGTGTACTGGCACTTCGTAGATGTGGTCTGGATTTTCTTCTATCCGGCGCTTTACCTGATTGGAACAGTAGTCTGAAATGCGCAGTGCGATCCGTCTGGGGTTGATTCTGCTCGGACTGTTGGGGTCGCTGGTTCTCCTGCTGCAATTGCGGCAGGAGAACGTCCGTCTACGGGGGGTGGTCTATGATCCTCCGGTCCCGGCGGCAGATTTTTCTCTTGTCCGAGCGGATGGCACCGTGTTTCGCTTGAGCGAACAAAGAGGGAAAATTGTTTTGCTCTTCTTCGGCTATACCTTCTGCCCTGATGTGTGCCCGACCACCTTAGGCGATGTGCGCCTGGCGCTTGACAGGTTGAAAGAAGCGGAGCGTGAACGCGTACAGGTCGTTTTCGTGAGCGTAGACCCCGAACGGGACACTCCGCAGCGGATTCAGCAATATGTGGAACATTTTTCCCCCACCTTTATCGGCTTGAGCGGCTCGGAAGAAACGCTGACCCCCATCTGGAAGGCTTATCAGGTAACCCGCATTGTGGAGAAAACCACTTCTGCAGCAGGTTACCTCGTGACTCATTCGGCGTATCTCTATCTGATTGATCCCGAGGGATATTTGCGAGTGATCTTTCCCTTCGGCACTGCTCCCGATGATATTGCATATGACATTCGGTATATTTTATCGAAGAGCGCTAAAAAGTAATCTATGCTGGAAATTTTCTACGGGTAGTTTATGATCAAGCGAATTATCTTTGCATTCTTACTGGGGTTGCTGGTTGCGGCGATTACCACAGAAATCGCTTATCGCCTGCAGCGCCGTGAAAATCGTGAAACCAGTCGCATTGAGCTGGTGATCCCAAAGGGAACAGCAGAGAGAGTGGCCAGAGGCGAAAAGCCTCCTGAAATTCCACGGGAGATGCAGTTTGTGGTAGGGGATGTGCTGGTGGTTGTCAATCAGGACGATGTGCCCCATCAGTTAGGAACGCTTTGGGTTCCGCCTGGCACCTCTGCCAGCCTGGTTTTGGGAGATGTGGAGAATCTGGCTGTCGAATGTTCCTTTCAACCCAGCCGTTATTTTGGGATCGAAGTGCGTGAGCCTGTGACCTGGAAAACACGCCTTTCGGGTATTTTCTTTTCCGGATTACCGTTGGGCGCGTTGTTCGCCGTCTATAGCATTCTTTTGAAGAAGCCTGCAGCATGATACGTTTGATGTTCTCGCGCCGCTGGTTGTTGACCACCTTCCTGGTGGTGCTTGGTGCGGCAGTGTGTGTTCGGTTGGGGTTCTGGCAACTGGATCGCCTGCAGCAACGCCGCACCTTCAATGCCCATGTGCTCCAGATGCAGTCGCTGCCCCCTCTGGACTTGAACAGCATCACCGACCCAGACGCATTGACGAGCATGGAGTATCGCGCGGCAACGGCACATGGCCAATACGATTATTCCGCCCAACTTGTCCTGCGTAATCAGTATTACGAGGGACAGTATGGCTACCATCTCCTGACTCCCCTCCTGCTCAAAAGCGGGCAGGCTGTTCTGGTGGATCGGGGATGGATTCCGGCAGAGGGAAACGCCTCTGCGCTTGACTGGCAGCAGTATAACGAGGGGACTCAGGAAGTCAGCGTGCGCGGCATTTTGCGACTTGGTCAACCTTCCTCCCGCAATGCTCCTGAGAAGGGTCTATGGGTGACGGTTGACCTGGAACAAATCGGCGCTCGAATGCCCTACGGGCTTTTCCCCGTTTACCTGCAACTCGACCCACAGCCAGGGCGAACTCAACCTCCTGTGCCTTATCAGCCTGTTATCGAACTTACGGAAGGCCCTCATCTGGGATATGTCATCCAGTGGTTCACCTTCGCGGCCATTTTGCTTTTGGGGTATCCTTTTTATCTCAGGAAACAGGAACAAGTACCAGGCTCCAACCATCGTCAACCTCCGGCCTGAGCACGGCTTCGACCCATGCAAGGACCCCCTCCGTTTCAGAGGGGGTCCTTTTTTCAAGCAGGTTGTGGTGTGCCGCTGGTCTTTGGGACAGGGGGCGGGAAGATTTTCTCGAATTCTTCGCGATTCAGGGTTTCCACTTCCAGCAGGCGCTGGGCTACCGCGTCAAGTTTTTCGCGGTATTGGATCAGGATCGCTTTGGCCCGTTCGTATGCCTGACTGACCAGGCGACGCACTTCAGCATCAATTTGTTCGGCGACGGCTTCGGAGTAATCTCGCTGTTCGGCGATTTCGCGTCCCAGAAAGATCAGCTCTTCTTTCTGACCATATACCATCGGGCCGAGGGCATCGCTCATGCCCAGGCGGGTTACCATCATTCGCGCCAGGCGCGTGACGCGCTCCAGATCGTTGGAGGCGCCGGAGGTAATGTCATCAAAGACGATCTCCTCCGCGGCTCGCCCCCCCAGCAAACCCACCATCTCCGCCATCAGTTTGCGGCGGGATGCAAGCATCCGATCGTCTTCCGGGACGGCGAGAGTGTAGCCGCCCATTTGACCGCGGGCGATGATCGAAATCTTTTGCACCGGATCTGCTTCTGGTAAGGCGTGCATGACGACCGCGTGACCGGCCTCGTGGTAGGCGATGATGCGCTTTTCTTCGGGAGAGATCAGGCGAGATTTGCGTTCCGGGCCGGCTATGACGCGCTCGATGGCTTCTTCAAACTCTGCCTGACCGATTGTGCGCTTGTTGCGACGCGCCGCCAGGATGGCTGCTTCGTTGACCATGTTTTCCAGATCGGCGCCGACAAAACCCGGCGTCGCGCGCGCCAGCGCTGTCAGATCAACATCTGGCTCTAAGGGTTTGCCGCGCACATGGACGCGCAGGATCGCCTCCCGTCCTCTGACATCCGGCCGATCCAGAACGACGCGGCGGTCAAAGCGGCCGGGGCGTAGCAGGGCCGGGTCGAGGATGTCTGGGCGGTTGGTAGCGGCCATGACGATGATGCTGGTATCGGTATCGAAACCATCCATTTCCACCAGAAGCTGGTTGAGCGTTTGCTCACGTTCGTCGTGGGAGCCGCCCAGGCCAGTCCCACGCTGCCGCCCCACGGCGTCAATTTCATCCACGAAGACGATACAGGGAGCATGGCGTTTGGCCTGATCGAACAGATCGCGCACGCGGCTGGCGCCGACGCCAACGAACATCTCCACGAACTCCGAGCCGGAGATCGAGAAGAAGGGGACGCCGGCCTCGCCAGAAACCGCTTTGGCCAGCAGCGTCTTACCTGTGCCGGGCGGCCCAACCAGCAGCACCCCTTTCGGAATGCGGGCGCCAAGCTGGATGAATTTTTGCGGTTCGCGCAGGAACTCCACTACCTCGCGTAGCTCTTCTTTGGCCTCATCCACGCCGGCTACGTCTTCAAAAGTGACCGTGGGATGATCCCCGGTGAACATACGGGCGCGTGATTTGCCAAAGTTTAAAGCCGCACTGTTGCTTCCCTGCGCCTGACGGAAGATAAACCACAGGAACACGCCCATCAGGATCACGGGCAACAAGTAAAGGAGGCTGCTAAAGATACTGCTCCACAGGGAAGGCGGCTGAATCTCGATCTTGACGTAGTCTGGCGAGAGATCAGCGGTTGTAACGCCCAACGCCTGTAACTGTTCGATCAGCGTGGTTTCCGATTCCTTGTGGGAGATACGTTCGCTTGCATCCTTGTAAATGATCAACAAGCGACTGTCATTCTCCACACTGATACGGCTCACTTTGTGATCGCGCAGGTCTTGAGCCAGTTGATTCAGGCTGACTGGCTGTTGTGTTCGCGTGTCCTGGCGCAGGGCCATCCAGACCAATACGCCCAGTGCTATAAGGAATAGAAAGGTAACCAGGTATGATTGTTGACCTTTGTTCGGTTGATTCATAGTCACTCCTCTGCCATAATTATACCAGTCTGCCTGCAAGAAGAAGGGCGAGGCATATAAGAGGGATGTTAGAGATGGAAACTGGCTTGCCGGGCGCCCCTTACAGAAGACGCATCAGGATTTGTGGGAAAAGTCCAGAGATCACCAGGAAGAGTACCCCCAGGCTCAACAAAATTTTCTCCTCCAGATTTTCCTCTTGTTTCCAGTCGTTCGCTCCCGATTCCATCGCGAAGAGCACGTTGAAAGTGCGCAAGGCATGGCCAAAAATTCCAGCCAGAGAAATCAGAAAGAGCAAACCCCAGAGGAGGGAGTAGGTGCTTGATTCGTTCCAAAGAATGACTCGCCAGGGGAAGCTCGCCAGAAGGGGGAAGCCAGCCGTCGAGAAAATGGCCAGAATCAGGGAGGTCGCTGCAAAGGGGAGGCGTCGTCCCAAGCCTTCCAGAGTGCGTTGTTCCAGCCCATGACCCCGGTGATAGAGTATCGAGAGCGAGAATCCCCAAAGAACAAAGTTCAGGCTACGGGGGAAAAGGGAAGCGAGCAGGATGGAATGACCGTTCTGACTCAGGCTCAGACTTAACAGACCGTATCCCGTTTCAATCATGGCAGCATAGCCCAGGGCACGACCCCAATGGCGTTCGACGAGCATCTCGCCGCTCCCGATCAGTATCATGAGCAGACCGCTGATCTGAAACAACGAGATCAGACTGGTGTAGAGCGAAAAGCGTTCCAGGATATTCCCTGCAAAAAGCAGGGTGCTGAGGGGGAGTAGCCATAACAGGAAGCTGGCAAAGTAGGGATGGAGTTCTGCCCCCAGGAGCGGCATCCAGGAGTGAAATGGAAAAAGGCCCGCGCTCAACGCCAGCCCAACGCCTAAGAGCGCAATCACAAATGGAGCTCGGGCTGCGTCGCTCATGATCCGGGGTTCGCTGCCGAAGGAGGCGGCCAGCAACAGAAAGGGGAATGCCAGCGTTTGATGGGCAAGGAAGCGCAGAATTCCTGGCGATGGAGGGCGGAGCAAAAAGAGCAGAAGGAAACCCAGTGCCTCCAGGACAATGGCTGCGTACAGGAAGGGGCGCACCGTCAAAAGTGTCAAAAGCAGGCCATTGAAGAGGAATCCCCAGGGGATGAGCACTTCTGTTTTCTGCAAAAGGTGCACTCCGTAAAACCACATGGCTGTAATGCCATATAGCAAGATCAAGATATAGACAGCTTGCTTATCGAAAGATAAACTACGTCCCAGGAAATCAAACGAGGAAGATACTTTCAAATTCAGGCCGGCGAAGTGAAATGGGGTATCAAGCGGCACAAGCCAGGCCAGGATCGCCAGTCCCAGCGCGCTGAGTGTTCCCCAGCGGTACATCGTGCGCCGCGAAGCGGTGAAGAAGAAAATCCCCAACAGGATCGGCAGAAAAATCCAGAGATAGGCAGCCGTCAAGGCTCATCTCCTTTTGCAACGGGGGATGCAAGATGATGGGAAATTGCCAGTCCCGCCAGCAGATTCAATGCCGTCAACAGGAACAGGAGAAACGAGGAAGATTCCACCGAGGCATAGAGCAATTCAAAGCCATTCACGAAAACCAGAATCCCTGAAAGGTAGGGAAAGGTAGCCGTGTTGAAGCCGAAAAGGAAGATGCCACTTCCAAGCAGAACGATACTCCCGATAAGCGACGGCGCAGGTGGGGTGATCAATATCGAAAAGGCACGCGTTGCGCCGATGCCGATCACAACCAGCAGCACCAGCCCCTGGATGTAGAAGAAGGAAGTATCCGGGCCAAAGGGGTGATCGCGTTCTTGCAGGCCCCTCCCCGATTGCAAGGCGATCGCGATGGAAGTGGTGACGATCCAGCCGGTAATCAATCGTAACAAGGCCATGCTCAGCGGCCAGGATTGGCTGAGTAGCAGGGTAAAAGGAATGTAAAGGAGGAAGAGCCATGCCACGCGCCATTGCCTTTGACGGGCTAA
Source organism: Chloroflexota bacterium (assembly GCA_017743695.1). Lineage (GTDB taxonomy): Bacteria > Chloroflexota > Anaerolineae > Anaerolineales > Villigracilaceae > 630D-37. Next base: position 7,722 of record JAGHYK010000019.1, on the reverse strand, counting down.
CAACAATCCGCCGCAGCTCAGAATCAGGACCGCCAGCGCAATCCAGGAAAGGAGGGAGTTCATGGCCTGGTCAGGAAGAAGGTGAGCAGAATCAGCAAAACCAGCAGTGACCACAACAATCCGCTTGCGCCCTCCAACAGGTTATTGAATCCCTGGAAGAGGGCATTCAACAGGCGATAGAGCAGGTCCAAAACAGTCTCGGAAAGCTGCCGCCAGCTGCGCGAACCTGTCGGATGGATCCAGTGAGCGCGTGGAGGGGAGAGAATGCGAAGACGACGGCGGAGCAGGAAAAGCGCCCAGGTCAGGATGACCGCCGGCAAAGCGAAGAGTGCCTGGGATACTGGCGCGGGCTGCCAGAATCCCAGCGCGATCAGCAGAATACTGAGCAGCAAAATCGCCAGGAAGTGCGTGTTGCGCACCCAAGTCGGCTGTTCTTCCAGGGGCGGGCGTTTGCGTTGCCAGTGGAGCAGATAGCCCAATCCCAACAGGGTTTGCAGGATTCCCATCCCGATCCGCATTCCCATCGGGTATACATCCCAGGCGCTTGCTGCGGCCAGCGAGTAAGGCAGGCCAGAGAGCGCCCACCAGCCGATCAGAGTGAAGGCGCGCAGGGCGCGATGATCAAAGGCCAGCAGGAAGAGCAGGCCTCCACCGCTCAGGGTCAGCACTCCCCAGGCCAGGCTGCCCTCGCGATCCCCGACGAGGGCGCTGAAGATCGCCATGCTCCCGGCTGCCATTCCCCAGAAGACGCGGCCATCCAACGCATCCGAGGCGTTCAGCCAGTTCCAGGATGCCAGCAGGCCGGCCAGCCCCAGTGGAATAACCAGCCACCACAGAAGGGGGGAAGGGATGGCAGGCAGATAAGCCAGGAGAGCAACTGCCGAGGCAATTGCGACCGCGCGCAGTTGGGTGCCGAAACCGCGGCGCAAGAGCGATTCCTGAGGATAGGGCAGATGGAGGGGGAAAATGCCCAGGCGCAGGGCAAGGGCGATTGCCAGAAGAGGCGTTGCCTGGGGGGCGATTTGCCCGACGCGCAGGGGAATGCCTTCCCTGAGACTGACTACCCCGGCCCATAGAAGCAACAACAATCCCAGGATACGCAATCCCATGCCCAGGCTCAAGGAGCGAATGGCGTGAGGAGAAGCCGCGCTGCGTACCAGTGCCACCCATTCGGAAAGGTCAATCGCGGCCCAGAGGAAAGCCAGCGTCAGCGGGGTGGCCGAGAAGATTGCCATCATGCCCATCAGTGCCAGAATCAGATTCCCAAACGCAATGACGGGGCGCTGCGGGATTTCATTCGGCAAATCGGCAAGCAGGACAGCCAGTGTCAGGCTCAGCAGCGTCAGCGCATAAATCCAGCCCGGCATTTCGACCTGAAATGCCAGTCTCTCCTCCGGTAAACCCTGCAAAGGCAGTTCTATGCCGAGCGGCAGAAAGGGGTAGATCGAGAACAGGCTGATCCAGCTCAACCCTGCTCCCCCGATTGCGATGAGCCAGACATAGCGTGCGGTGCGCGGTATCTGCGCCAGGATGAGAACGGCAAGCAGCGAGATCAGGAGTAACGCTGCGGGAAGCAGAAGGAGCATGGCTGTATTTTATCAGGTTTGCTTCCCCTCGGGTGGGATTTGCAAGCTCACAGAATGGAGACCGCCGACCGCAGACGGCGGACGGCGGGATAGACGATGGACCGTGGACGGTGGACGGTTATAGTGCCGGCTTTCCAGCCTGTTGGGGGGAGACTTTTAACGAATGGGGCAACGAATCGTAACTGCCTGCCCTAAGCGATGAAGAACTCTCTGCCTCTTGTCATTGCGAGCGTAGCGCATGTCCCGAGCGCAGCGTGGTAGTTGGTAGGTAATTACAACGAATCAGCGAACACTGATGGCGGACGGCAGAGCGCGGTGAGAAGATTCCCTTTTGCGGTGAAGTGATTGCCTCAAAAAGTAGATTGTGGCAAACCTGCCACAATCTACGCCGTGTCGTAACTGTTCAGTCTTGCATCAAAACTGTTGTGTTTGTCATTGCGAGGAGCGCTCTTTGCGACGAAGCAATCCCCAGGCTGTCAAGCTGGCCTGATAAACGGGAGATTGCTTCGCCAAAAAACGGCTCGCAATGACATGGCTGAATCGTTACGCCGTGTCTTTATTCTCCCAGGTAATCGCGTAGCTTACGGCGGATGGATAACTGGCGCAAGCGGCTCAGGGCCTGTGCTTCGATCTGGCGGACTCGCTCCCGCGTCACGCCCATCTTGCGCCCCACTTCTTCTAATGTATATGGCTGGCCATCCAGCAGACCATAGCGGAGCTGGAGAATGCGCACTTCTCGCGGAGGCAAAGTGCTCAAGATTTCATTGAGCTGTTCGCGCAACAGATTGTAGGTGGCCGTTTCATCCGGAGGGGGTGCCTCCTCGTCCTCGATGAAATCGCCAAGCACGGAATCTTCCTCATCATCCGTGGGGGTTTCCAGTGAGAGCGGCCGCCGTGCCACCTGGATCATGTTTTCCACTTTGCGCGGAGGTACTCCCAGCGCTTCGGCCAGCTCCTCAACAGTTGGCTCGCGTCCAAGCTTCTGGGTGAGCTGATGCTGCACCCGCAGTAACTTGTTGATTTGATCGCCCATATGCACCGGGACGCGGATCGTGCGCCCCTGGTCGGCAATGGCGCGCGTCACGGCCTGACGGATCCACCAGGTGGCATAGGTGCTGAATTTGTGGCCACGGCGATAGTCAAATTTCTTGGTGGCGCGGATCAGGCCAATGTTACCCTCCTGGATTAAGTCCAGGAAAGGCACGCCGCGCCCCATGTACTTTTTGGCCACGCTGATCACCAGACGAGAGTTGGCGGTGATCAGATGCTCGCGCGCTGCCCAACCGTCCTCGATCAGTTTGCGCAGTTCGGCGCGGCGCTTGGGGCTGACGTTCCCCTTTGCCAGCTCCTCGCGCGCCATGCGCCCGCGCTCGATGCGTTGTGCCAGCTCCACCTCTTCCTCTGCCGTCAGGAGCGGAATGCGGCTGACTTCCTTCAGGTACAGACCAATGGTATCGTCGGTGTCAATGTTTGCCAGATAGTCATCCAGCTCGCTGGCCTCTTTTTCTGCTTTGGCGGCCTCTTGTTCTACCAGAGCCAGCTCTTCTTCTGCTGGTTCTTCACCGGCCTCTTCTTCTTCCACAAATGGAATGCCGGCGCTCAGCAAGGCGGAAAACGCCTCTTCTAATTGTTCCACATCCTGCTCCGCTTCAGGGAAGAAGTGCAGGATGTCGTCCAGTGTGACATAGGACTTTTGCCGCCCCAGTTCGATGAGGCGGGCAATTGGAGAATATTCTTCTTCGTCTTCTTCAAACAGTAGAATGCGGTTGATGTCCATAGTTCTTCAGATGACCCATTGAGGATTCAAGCTAAATACAGCATACATGTTTTCGAGCCAAAATTCAAGAGGCAAAAATACAGAATCAGGGGCCTGGCGTGTTTTGTGGCGTGGGCGTTTCCGAAGGCGCTGGGGTCGTCTCTACGGCAGCAGGTGTTGGCGTTGGACTGACCTCCGGCGTTGGCGTGATGGTGGGTGTGGGAGTAGCCAGATACGGCGGATTGGTCAGCAGCTTCAACAGGCTATCCAGGCTGGTTTTGCTCACGACCACGATGTTGCCATCCGATTTGCGGACGTAGTAGCCAGTGTTGATGGGAGTTACTGCGCCGACCTCAAAGGTATAGGTTTTCCCGTCGCTATAGGTCACGCTTACTTTGTAATCGGGGGTTTTCAGGTTAACCAGTTCCAGGTCAATTTGAACCTGCCCCATGATGCGGAGCGATGAAAGTTGCGTGACGGCGGCCTCAACCAGAGCCTGATCAGCTGCTGCGTTCTCAGGCGCTTTGATTTCCCACTTGTTTTCCGCATTGCGCTGGATCTCTATCGAGGAATCTTTTCCCTCGATCTTGATGGCAGTGACAACACCGGCATCTGTCGGCAAAAGATATTCCATCCCAGGGGTGGGGGTTGCCTGGGCGGCTTTGTTTTCTTTGCGATAGTTGAGATACCATCCCAAACCGATCAAAGCGATCAGAAGCAGAATGAGCATCCATGTGGAACGGCGGATCATCATCCCCTCCTGCGACGTGCGAACCAGCTTGCAACGCCGGCAATCAGGATCATTCCCGGCAGGAAGCAAATGGAAGTCAGGAAAATGCTTACCTGTTGCCACTGACCGGGAATCACAAACGTACGCTGGCGCGGCGTGCGCGGCGTGATATTGATCAGATTTTCCTGCTGCGCTGCCCAGTCCACTGCGTTCAGGAACAAATCGCTATTCCCATAGGTGTCAAAGAAATCATCTCCGATAAACAGCGAATTCCCGATCACTACCACCTTTCCCTTCGTTTGGGTATTTTCCGCTGCCACGGCCAGGCTCAAAGGGCCTTGTTTATCTTTTTCCGGATTGAATTCCGCGCGATTGTTTTTCAATGCCTCGAAATCGGTCTCGCCCCAGGATTGCCTGGCCGTCTGGATCAGAGAGGTCTGGGTGACGTTTTCGGGATTCTGTGAAATCTCCACGCTGCGCGCCTGGGGCAATACGGCGATCATGTTCAGGCCGCGGGTGATGGCGTGCTCTGTGTTATATGTGGCACTGATGGCCATCAAGGGTTGATTGCTGGAAAGATCGAAGATCAGATCGTTATCCAGGGTAATGCCCCAGGTATTTTGGATGTAGGTGGTCAGCGGATCGGGAGCATCGCCAAAGTTGGTGAGCGGCAGAGGATCCTGGAGCAGGATCAGCGAACCGCCCTTTTCAAGATAGCTTTGGATGAGTGCCACCTCATCTTCCAGCAAAGGCTTGAGCGGACCGGCAATGATCAGGGCGCGGGCATCTTCTGGAATCTTGCGCTCCGCTGCCAGGTTGAGCGTTTTGACGGTATAGTTCTTGTCTTTCAGTGCCTGCGCGGCGCGCAAAGCGCTACGTTGGCCGCTGCCTTCAGGAGAAAGCTCTCCGTGCCCGATCACGAAGTAAACGGTGCGCTGCTCGGGGGTCATCAAGCGGATCAGCGCGCGCACCAGCTCGGTTTCCGAAGCGTAAGAGACGATTTCCTTCCGATCCCCCATATAAAGCACGATCTTGCCATCACCGGTAATGCCGGCCTCTTTCGCCTCCACCGGGTTTTGCACCGGGTCTACGAAGCGAAAAGAGAACTTCCCCTTGCTGTTGTTCGCGAAATTCTGCAACAATTTCCGCGCGTCTTCGACGCTGTAGGACATGTTGCTTGAGTAGAAAGCAGTTGCTTTCACGTCCTGGGGCAGCATGGCCAGGGCGCGCAGCGTCTCTGGAGCCAGCGTGTTTTGCTTATCCTCTGTAAGGTCCCAGGTCTGTTGATTCTGATACGCAATGACATTGGCGGCGATCAAAATACCCAGGAAAGCGAGCGTCATCACCAGCGTATTGCTTCCATACCTTGCCTGGCGACCGGTTAAGAAGCGTTGCACCTTCTGGGGTTCAGCGATCGCGTACAGCCCCAGGCTTGCCACGAGCACGGCCAGGCTGATGATGAGGGCGTTGTTGACCCATTCGGGCGAGGAGGGCGTAAAAAGGTTAAGGGCCATCAGCCCTCGCAATACCGCGCTCACAAAAGCGCCAACAAGGGAGAGAATGCCAAGCCCGATGCCAAGGAAGGAAAGGATTTTTGCAGGGCGCGTTTTCATTGCCACCTCCGTACCTCAATTGCTGTGGCGCCGATAAAAAGCCCGAGCAGTGTCAGGCTCAGGTAGTACACCAGATCGGTGAGTTTGATGACACCCTGGTTGAACGAATCGTAGAAATGGTTGCTCATATCCAGGTAAGAAAAGAGTTCCGTGCCGGTGCTGAGCACGCTGGCGGGTGCGCCGATCAGCCACCAGAGCACAACGAACACCGCCAGGGTCATGAAGAACGAGGCAATCGGGTTGCTGAAAAGGGCTGAAATGCCCGTCCCCAAACCCAGAAGCGCCGCCGCGACCAGGATCACTCCCAGATATGCCGAAAGGGCAAGCATGAAATCAATGCCCGGTTTGACCATGATGTTGAGCAAAAGCGGGTAAATCAGCGTCAATGCCAGGATCGTCAGCAAGAAGAGAAACGCTCCCAACCATTTTCCAACCACCAGCTCCCAATCTGTCACCGGCGCTGTCAGAAGCAATTCCAGCGTTCCCATGCGGTTCTCATCGGAGATCAGGCGCATGGTCAGCGCAGGCACGGAAAGGAGCAGGAGGAAAGCGAAAGGCCCGGTGACCAGGTTCGGGGAAGGGGCGCCTCCGCCAAACATGGCGTTATTGGCGTAGTACACGATGTTCAGCACAAAGAGAATCCCCACCGTGAGCAGGAGCAGAAAGGCAACCACATAAGCGATGGGGGTCGAAAAGTAATGCAAATACTCCCGTTTGGCGATTGTCCAGATGTTGCGCATCGTTCACCTCTCAGGCTTGTTCTTCGGAACGGGTAAGTTCAAGGAAGATCTCTTCCAGGCTCATTTGCAAGGGGCGCAGTTCAAGCAGATCGTAGCCGTTTTGCACCAGGGCGCGCGCAACCTCCGCCCGAACGTCCTGGCCAGGCGGGAAGTTAAATTCGATTCTCCCATCCGGGAAGGCCTGAATGGCCTGCACCCCTTTGACTTTATGGAGCACCTGGGCTGCCTCTTCGGCTTCCCCACGCACGCGTACCAGCATTCGTTCACCGCCGCTCAGACGTAGCTGGAGATTCGCCGGCGTATCCTCGGCCACGATCTTACCCTTGTTGATGATCAGGACGCGATCGCAAAGCTGTTGCGCCTCCGAAAGGATGTGGGTAGAAAGCATCACGGTGCGCTCCTTGCCGATTTCGCGGATCAGATTGCGCACCTCCACCACCTGAGCCGGGTCCAGGCCAATGGTCGGTTCATCGAGGATCAGAACCTGCGGGCGATGAAGCAATGCCTGTGCCAGCCCGACCCGCTGACGCATCCCTTTGGAAAGAGTCCCAATGTAGCTATTGATCCGCTCCCCCAGCCCGACCATTTCAACCACCTCATCCACGCGCTCCTCTGCATTCGGGAGGTGGCGCAGGTCCGCCATAAACTTCAGGTAATCGAAAACCGTCATATCCGGGTAGAGAGGCACGGTCTCCGGCAGATACCCCACCCGGCGGCGCACTTCCAGGGAGTCCTCTACGACATCATAACCTGCGACGATGGCCTGTCCCTCGGTGGGGGGCATATAAGCGGTCAAAATCCGCATCGTCGTTGTTTTACCGGCGCCGTTCGGACCCAGAAAACCGATGATCTCTCCCTGTTCTACATCAAACGTAAGGCCATCAATGGCGCGCCGAGAACCGTAGTCCTTTGTCAATCCTTGGACGCGAATCATACTTCTCCCTCATGAGTGGGTTGCAAAAGAAAAAGCACAGCAGCCAACAAGGCAGCGGTGCTGTCATACCAGAAAATACTATACTGATCAGGAAGACGAAAGTCAAGAGGGTTGTGAAAACTCTAACGGAATGCTTAGCTTTCCGCTCTATCCGGCCAGGGTGATCTCCGTGAACGCAATCATCATAGACCTGATGCCTGGCGGCTGCTCCCCCGGGCTCCCTGCCTCCTGGAGCGCTGCGTTGCCTCCTCTGCCGCCTCCATTTCCCCCTCATCGCAGATCTCTGGTCAATGCCGTCTGCGGTCTCCATTCGTTTATTCGTTCCCCCATTCGTTGACGGTCTGCCTCCCGCCAGCCTCAAAA
>JAGHYK010000018.1 GCA_017743695.1 Chloroflexota bacterium | reverse complement strand
AGGGTCGGTAGTTACGTTTTCGCTCAAAGAGCGCAGTGGCTCCCGTTCGTTGTGGGATGGGAGCGTAGCGTGGGATGATGGACGGTTAGACGGTAGACCGCGCAGCGCTGGAGTGTGCAGGACGGGCTGAAAAGCCTTGCGGAGCCGTTCGCGCTCGAGGACGAGAGACCCCGGTTCGCGCGCCATGAAGCGGGCGAGCGACGGGGATCGAAGATCGGGCGGCTGCAGCGCTTCGGGGCGCAGCAGGCGGCCCCAGGTCGCTGGAGATGGCGCTGTCGCCAGGCGAGACGGATAGGACGGTGCGCCTGGCCTTCGGCTTCTACTTGCCAGGCATACACAGGCTATATTTTCTTCTTAGTATTAATAAATCGTAAATTTTGAAGGGACGCTGGTTATGGCGAATTCTTCTCAGGAACGCACGCTTTTCAGGGATTGGCTGCGCCGGGGGCTGAACGCGGTGATAGTACCGCTGCTGGCGGTGGTTACGGCGATGATCGTCGGAGCAGGGGTGATTGCCCTGGCCGGCGGCGACCCGCTGGCGGCGTATATGGGTCTCTGGCAGGGCGCGTTCGGCACCTCACGAGCCTGGAGCGAGACGTTTGTCTGGGCAACGCCCTATATTTTCGCCGGGCTGGCGGTGTCGCTGGCTTTTAAAGGGGGGTTGTTTAATATTGGGGCGGAAGGGCAACTGGCTTTGGGCGCAGTGGCGGCGGCCTGGATCGGGTATGCGTTGCCGGATGTGCTCGGCTTTGCACTGCCCAGGTGGGTTCATCTGCCGCTGGCAATCCTGGTTGGGGCACTGGTCGGCGCGCTGTGGGCGGCTATTCCCGGCGCCCTTAAGGCCTATACCGGTGGGCACGAGGTGATCAATACTATCATGATGAATTACATTGCGCTCAACCTGGTGAGTTTTTTGCTCAACGGGCCGATGAAAGACCCCAACCCTCAGAATGTGGTGGCGCGCACGCCTTTGATCGCCGAAAGTGCTCGATTGCCTGCCCTGTTTGAGGGGTATCGTGTTCACTGGGGGTTGTTCATTGCCCTGGCGATGGCTTTTGTGGTCTGGTGGTTGCTCTGGAAGACGACGCTGGGCTATGAGATTCGCACAGTGGGGGCAAATTCGAGTGCGGCGCGCTACGCCGGAATGCACGTGCAGCGCATTATTGTGTTGACGATGACGTTCTCCGGCTTCCTGGCGGGGTTGGCCGGCGCAATTGAGGTGACCGGTTTGAACTATCGCCATGAGCTGGGCTTTTCCATCGGGTACGGTTTTGATGCAATTGCCATCGCACTGCTTGGCAAAACCCATCCGCTGGGGGTGGTGCTGGCGGCTTTTCTGTTCGGCGCCATGCGCAACGGGGGGACGCGGATGCAGTTCCTGACGCAAATTCCGGTGGATGTAATTTCAGTGATCCAGGCGCTGATTTTGCTCTTCGTGGCAGCCGATGCCATCATCCGCTATATTTACCGAATTCGCGTTCGCGAGGAGCGTATGGTGCTCACCAGCGGCTGGAGCAGCAAGTAGGAGTTCCCTATGGAGTGGAGACGTTTCGGCTTCATTCTCCTGATCATTGTGATTCTTTTTGGGGTGGTGGTGGCGATTGGGAAATCCCAGGTGCCGCCGATTGTGATCATTACCAGCATGTTCGCCACTACCCTGGCTGTGGCAACGCCGTTGACGCTGGGTGCGCTTTCAGGGATTTATTGCGAGCGCGCCGGCGTGGTGAATATCGGTATTGAGGGGATGATGCTGGCGGCTGCTTTCTTTGGCTGGCTGGCCTCTATCTACATGAACACGATCTTCGGGTTTGCACCGATGCCCAGCCTGATCGTGGGAGTGATCGTCGCCATCCTGACCGGCGGTTTGTTCGCGTTGCTCCATGCGGTGCTTTCCATCACCTTTCGCGTGGATCAGATCATCGGCGGGACGGTGGTGAATATTCTGGCGATTGGGATTACGGGTTTCCTGAATCGCCAGCTGTTCTTTGAGAAGGGGAGCATCTTTGGGGGAAATGTGCCCCATGCGCCGGGGACGTTGCCGATCATCCATATTCCCTTGCTGGCCGATCTGCCGATTATCGGGCGAATTTTTGAGCAGAAGCCGATTGCGATTCTCGCGGTGGTGCTGGTGTTTGTCACCCATTACGTGCTTTTCTACACGCGCTGGGGATTGCGTACGCGCGCGGTGGGGGAGCACCCGAAGGCGGCCGACACGGTGGGGATCCATGTCTATCGGATGCGCTATGTCAACGTGATCATCGGGGGGCTGATGGCCGGCCTGGGAGGGGCTTATTTCACCCTGGAGTCGGTGCCATCGTTTGAGCCTTTGATGACCAATGGACGCGGTTTTGTCTCTCTGGCGGCGATGATCTTCGGCAACTGGTCGCCTTTTGGCGCCTGGTCTTCGGCGCTGGTCTTTGGGGCCTCGCAGGCGTTGCAGATCAACCTGCAATTCTTCCGTTCTCTGATTCCCGAACAATGGGCCTTTTTGCAGGTTTCGTATGTGGTGGGGCTGATCCCCTATATTCTCACCATGCTGATCCTGACGGGGATTGTGGGGCGCACCATTCCGCCGGCGGCGGATGGTATCCCCTACGAGAAGCCTCCGAAGGCGAAGACGCCCGAAGAAGCGGCTCAGCCGCTGACGCCGGCGCAGGAAACATCGGAGTGGGTGCTGGAGGCGCGCGGCATTACCAAACAGTTCCCCGGCGTGTTGGCCAACGATCATGTGGATTTCACGCTGCGCAAAGGGGAGATTCATGCCTTGCTGGGTGAGAACGGCGCCGGCAAGACAACGCTGATGAACATTCTCTATGGACTTTACCAGCCGGATAGCGGTCAGATTCTGGTCAACGGTCGTCTGGCTCATATCCATTCGCCGAAGGATTCGATTGCGCTGGGGATCGGCATGGTGCATCAACATTTCATGCTGATCCCGGTCTTTACCGTGGCTGAAAATGTGATGCTGGGGATGGAGACGACACGTTTCACCCGTCTGGATCGCCAGCGGGTAGCCGCACAGGTGCGGCAGCTTTCTCACGCTTACGGTCTGGATGTGGACCCGGAGGCCGTGGTTGGCGATCTGCCGGTGGGCGTGCAGCAGCGCATTGAGATTGTCAAGACGCTCTACCGCAACGCCCAAATCCTGATCCTGGATGAACCGACGGCAGTGCTGACGCCACAGGAGACGGAGGAGCTGTTCCGCATCATGCGCGAGTTGACCGCGCGCGGCGTTTCGATCATCTTTATCACGCACAAATTGAAAGAGGTGATGGCGGTCGCTGATCGCATTACGGTCATGCGCAACGGGCGGGTGGTGGGCACGACCACGCCCGCGGAGACCGATGAGGCCAGACTGGCAGCCATGATGGTTGGGCGCGAGGTGATCCTCAAGGTGGAAAAAGAGCCTGCGCAGCCGAAAGAGGAAGTGTTGCGTGTTGAAAACCTGCACGTGCGCGATTGGCGCGATCTGGAGGCTGTGCGCGGCGTTTCCTTCTCGGTGCGCGCCGGAGAGATTTTGGGGATCGCTGGCGTACAGGGGAATGGCCAGACCGAACTGGTGGAGGCTTTGACCGGACTGCGCCCTTATACGCAGGGGCGCATGTGGCTGGATGGGAAAGAGGTCACCCACAAACCGGTGCGTGTGATCACCGAGGCCGGGGCTGCTCACATTCCGGAGGATCGCCAGCGGCATGGTCTGGTGCTTTCCTACTCTGTGGCCGATAACATGATTCTGAATTCTTACTATCGTGCGCCCTTTGCCCGGCGCTGGGTGATGCAGCGTGCGGTGATTGATGCCTTTGCGCGCGACCTGATGCAGCAGTTCGACGTGCGAGCCCCCTCGCCGTTTGTCGCGGTTTCCACGCTCTCCGGCGGTAACCAGCAGAAGGTGATTGTGGCGCGTGAATTATCCCATCCGAACGTGCGCCTGGTGATCGCCAACCAGCCCACGCGCGGGCTGGATGTGGGTTCGATTGAATACATCCACCGCCGCATCGTCGAAATGCGCGATCGGGGCATCGCTGTTCTGCTGGTTTCGGCAGAGTTAGATGAGATCATGGCACTTTCAGACCGCATTGCTGTCATGTACCGCGGGCAGATCGTGGCTACCGTGGAAGCGGCAAAAGCCACCCGCGAACAACTGGGTCTGTGGATGGCCGGAATCCACGGCGAGGCGACAGGGTAACCTTGAGTCTACTGCAAAAAGGAAAAAATCGAACCACAAAGACACGGAGACATGAAGATACGAGCATAAGCAAGTGAAAAGGGAACTTTGTGACTTCGTGTCTTCATGGTGAAACTTCAGGGTTTTTGCAGTTTTGGTTACCTTGCAGGGAGATAAAGAGCATCTCACCTGGGCGCCGAACTTCTTCAACGATCCCTTGAATCTGCAGGCGGCCTGGCCTCAGCGCAATTTGCTCACCTTGCAAATGCTCGATTTGCTGCGGCGCACATTTGCTTCTACCAGATAGGAGAGCCTGCAATGCAAACCATTTACGTCGAAAAGAACGTTCCTCGCATTTTGTTGACGAAGCTCATCACCCCCCACTGGCCCGATTTCGTCTGGACTCCTCTCTCTTCGGCGCGTGTGGCCCAATGGGAGGATCCACCCTTGCCAGGCCGGCGATGGATACGCGTGCGCAATCTTCAATGTGGCATTTGCGCTTCTGATCTTTCGCTCCTCTTTGCCCATGCCGATCCGCGCATTGCGCCGGCAGCCCTGCCGGCCAACGAGCGTTTCTATTTGGGCCATGAGACGGTGGGTATCGTGGACGAAGTCGGGCCTGATGTGACCCGCTTCAAAGTCGGGGATCGGGTGATCATGGATACGCATTTCGCCGGCGCAAATTGCGAAACGTTAGAAATCGAACCTCGCTGCCGGCATTGCGAAGAGGGAAATCATCAGCTTTGCGAGAATAAATCTCTCCCCGGCCCGCGCGGCACAGGCGGCGGTTTTGGAGATACTTACGTGACCCATGAGAGCGCAGTGTATCCGGCGCCCTCTTTCCTGGATGACGATCAGGCGGCGCTCACGGAACCGCTTTCGATAGCCATGTATGGCGTGATGCGTTTTCCGCCCCGCCCCGGCGATAAGGTGCTGATCATCGGGGCCGGGATCATTGGCCTGCTGACGTTGATGACCGTGCGCGCGCTGCAGCCCGAGGCCCAGGTCACGATCATCGCCCGCTATCCCCATCAACAGCAGATGGCCGAGAAGCTCGGCGCCAGACATATCCTGACGGGCAGGGAGGGCTATTCGACGATTGCTTCTATCACCGGAGGACGCTATTTCAGCGCGCCACTGAACAGGGGTATCGTGGTCGGCGGTTTTGACCTGATCTACGATTGCGTTGCCGATCCACGCACCATCAACGATGCGCTGCGTTGGGCGCGCGCCGGCGGAACGGTGGTCATGATCGGCGCACATATGGCTCCCATGCCCGGCGTGGATTTGACGCTCATCTGGTATCATCAAGTCAATCTGGTCGGCACGTATCATCATGGCTATAATACCTGGAATGGAGAACGCAAGCACACCTACGAGTGGGTGTTCACTTTCTTCCGTCAGGGGAAATTGCCGATAGATGGCCTGATCACCCATCGCTTTCCCTTTTCGGAATACCGTCGGGCTTTTCAAGTGGCCACGGCAAAAGGGCGGGAGAAAGCGATCAAAATTATGTTGCAGAAATAGCAGGAGGTGCTATGAGCTGGAAAATTCTTATCGCCGATGGGCTGGAAGAAAAGGGTCAGGCCATGTTGCGTGCCCAGGCTCAGGTAGAAGATCGCAATGGCATTTCAGCCCAGGAGTTGCGCTCCATCCTTCCCGAGTTCGATGCCCTGATCGTGCGCAGCCGCACGCGGGTGACGGCTGAATTGCTGGAGCACGCGGCCCGGCTTAAGGTGATTGGGCGGGCCGGTGTGGGCGTGGATAACATTGATCTCGACGCTGCGCGTGCTCACGGCATCATCGTGGTCAATTCTCCCCTGGCGACGACGGTCGCAGTCGCCGAGTTGACCATGGGCCTGTTGCTGGCCACGGCGCGCGCGATTCCACGCGCCGATGCGGCGATGAAACAGGGAAAATGGTTGAAAAAAGAACTCGAAGGTATCGAATTGCAAGGAAAAACGTTGGGGTTGATTGGCTTTGGACGTATTGGCCGCGAAGTCGCTCACCGCGCCCTGGCCTTCGGAATGCGCATTCTGGCCTACGATCCGCTCATTCCGGAGGATGTCATCCGCCAGGCCAATGTCACGCCCTCGTCCCTGGGGACCCTGCTGCAGCATTCCGATTTCATTTCTCTGCACATTCCGCTTACCGATGAAACCCGCAATCTGCTCTCGACCCAGGCTTTTGCCCAAATGAAAACGGGCGTGCGCCTGATCTGCACCGCTCGTGGCGGGATCATTGACGAGCAAGCGCTCCTGCAGGCCCTGAAGGAGGGGAAGGTCGCCGCGGCTGCCCTGGATGTCTTTGCCGTGGAGCCGCCTGCCCTCAATGAACTTATCACCCACCCGAACCTGATCGCGACGCCCCACATCGGCGCCCAAACGGTGGAAGCGCAAACGCGGGCTGCAGAGATGATCGCTGAAGAAGTGCTGGCAGCCCTGCGCGGTGAACCGTTGCGCTGGCGAGTGGTCTGAGGGGAGAAACGCGCATCGTCTCTTCTGTGAGCGTGTTTCTTTTTGAGAACCCTGACTTTGCATATCTACCGTTGCCAGGCAGACGGCCGCAAGAGTGCCAGCGGCCAGCGCCTCATCTTCGGTGACTAAGGAGAACATTCATGCGACGACGTGTAGTCGTGACCGGATGCGGATGTGTCAGCCCGCTCGGGAATCATGTGGCCGAAACCTGGAAATCGCTGTTAGAGGGACGCTCGGGCGTGGATTGGATCACGCTGTTCGATGCTTCCCGGCACAAGACCCGCTTTGCTGCGGAAGTGAAAGGGTTTGACGGGGCAGCGCTTTTTGGCAGCCGCGAAGCGCGACGCATGGATCGCTTTACCCAGTTTGCGCTGGCGGCCGCCCTGGAAGCCTTTGAACAGGCTGGGCTGAAGCCTGAGGCGCTGGATCGAGATCGGGTCGGGGTGGTGATCGGTAGCGGTATCGGCGGTATTTCTACCCTGCTTGCACAGGTTGAAGAGATGCGCCAGCGCGGCCCGGAACGCGTCAGCCCGTTCTTGATCCCCATGATGATCGCAGATAGTGCGCCGGCCACAATCGCCATTCGCCTGGGGCTTCGGGGGCCGAATATGGCCCTGGCTACCGCATGTGCCAGCGGCGCCAATGCCATCGGGGAGGCGGCGGAGATGATCCGGCGGGGAGATGCCGATGTCATGCTGGCAGGAGGCGCGGAGGCCTCGATTGTGCCGGTGGCCATGGCCGCGCTCAATGTGATGGGGGCTCTTTCCACGCGCAACGAAGCGCCACAGCAAGCCTCGCGCCCGTTTGATCGCCAGCGGGATGGATTTGTGATGGCAGAAGGATCAGGAATGCTGGTTCTGGAATCACTCGACCACGCGTTGGCTCGCAAGGCCCCCATTCTGGCCGAATTGAGCGGCTATGGCACCAGCAATGATGCCTATCACATTTCTGCGCCGGCAGAAAATGGGGCAGGCGCTGCGCTTTCCATGCGCTGGGCGCTGGAAGACGCCGGCCTTTCTCCGGAGCAGATAGATTACATCAATGCCCATGGCACCTCTACTCCGTTGAACGATAAAAGCGAGACACAGGCGATCAAGAGCGTCTTTGGGGAAGCCGCTTATTCGATCCCGATCTCTTCAACGAAATCCATGACCGGTCACTTGCTGGGCGCATCGGGCGCGCTGGAGGCGGTGATTTGCGTCCAGGTGCTGCGCGATCAGATTTTGCCCCCCACCATCAACTACGAGCATCCTGATCCGGAGTGCGATCTGGATTATGTGCCGAATCAGGCGCGTCCCCATCCTGTTCGCCATGTCATGTCGAACTCCTTTGGCTTTGGCGGGCATAATGCGACCTTGATTTTCAGCCAGATGTGAGGTGCCTATGCCTTATGCGCATATCACCGGTTGGGGGATGGCGGTCCCTGAAAAGGTGTTGACGAATGCGGACCTGGAGAAGATGGTGGAAACCAGCGATGCCTGGATTCGTGAGCGAACAGGAATTCGCGAACGACGCATCGCCGGGCCGGATGAATATCCTTCGGTGCTGGGGGCAAGGGCAGCGCTGAAAGCCCTGGAGGTGGCACGCCTGCACCCGAAAGATGTGGATTTGATCATCTGCGCCACTTCCAGCCCGGAGCATCTCTTTCCGGCTACCGCCTGCTTGATTCAGGATGCGATTGGCGCCTCCAAGGCCGGGGCTTTTGATCTGCTGGCTGCTTGTTCGGGGTTTATCTACGCCGTGCACATGGCTGCGCAGGCTATCCGCAGTGGAGCGATCCAGAATGCGCTGGTGATCGGTGCTGAAACGCTTTCGCGGATTACGAACTGGAAAGATCGCAATACCTGCATTCTCTTTGGGGATGGTGCTGGCGCTTTTGTCCTCCAGGCCAGCGACCGCCCTGGGGGAGTCCTGGCGGCGGTCATGCACTCGGATGGCTCTGGAGGAAATCTGTTGATCCTGCCGGCAGGAGGGAGCCGCTTGCCGGCCAGTATTGAGACCGTCACCAATGGGCATCACTATATTTACATGGATGGGCGCGAGGTCTTTCGTTTTGCCACGCGTGTCCTGGCCCAGTCCACGCTGGAGGTGCTTGAAAAAGCCGGGCTGCGGCTGGAAGATGTCCGCTGGATCATTCCTCATCAGGCCAACTATCGCATCATTGAGGCGGCTGCGCGCGCCCTGAAGCTACCTATGGAGCGCTTTATCATCAACCTGGATCGCTATGGGAATACGTCCACGGCCTCGATCCCCATTGCGACCTGCGAGGCGGTGGAGAAAGGGCTGCTGAAAGCGGGGGATAAGGTGGTCTTTAACGGCTTTGGCGCCGGCCTGACCTGGGGCGCTCTGGTGGCTGAGTGGAGCGGTCCCCTTCCCTCCGCCACGCGTCCGATCCATGTGGAGCGCTATCGGCCGCTGGCGCGCCTCCGATCCTGGCTGCGGCGCTCGATTCGCCGCCTCGAGGGCCTTATCTGGGGGCGAAAAGCCTGAGGGTGCAGCGTCAGACGCGCCGATTGCAGTATAATCAGCAACGTGCAGAAGAGACTTGGAATTTTTGCCCTTGTTCTCTGGTTGATTTCTTGCCAGACGAACACACCTTTGCCCATCTTTACGCCTTCTGCTGTACCTTCTCCGACGCCGTTTTTGCCAACCGCTACTCCTATCCCCTCCGTGGCTATCGTGAACGGGGAGCCTGTGCCGCTGGTTGAGTTCCAGGCAGAGATGCAGCGTTACCGTCAGGCACGAGAAGCTGCCGGTCAGGCCTTTAACGAGAGCGAAGCGCGTCAGGTGGTGCTGGAAACGATGATCCGCGAGCTACTCCTGGCACAGGCGGCGCGTCAGGCCGGGTTTCAGGTCACGGATACCCTGCTCCAATCGCGACTGGATGCGCTGATCGCCGAACGGGGTGGAGAGGAAGCCTTCCAGGCCTGGATGAAAGCGAATGGATACGATGCCCTCACGTTTCGCCGCGCCCTGGGGCGGGCGATTCAGGCTGCCTGGATGCGTGATCAGATCATTGCGAAAGTTCCCACCCAGGCGGAACAAGTGCACGTCATGCAGATTTTGTTCTATAATGAACAGGAAGCACAACAGGCCTGGCAAAGTTTGCAAAGCGGCGTCCCGTTTGAGAAACTGGCGCGGCAATATGATGCGCTGACTGGCGGCGATCTGGGCTGGTTCCCGCGGGGCTATCTTTTAGAACCGGTGATCGAAGAAGAAGCCTTCCGCCTGAAGCCCGGAGAATACAGCGGCGTTTTAAAATCTGAGATAGGGTTTCACATCATCAAAGTCCTGGAACGTGCCGTGCGCCCGCTTTCCCCGCGTGCCTTATATCTCTTCCAGCAACGGGCACTCGAGGAATGGCTGCGGCAGCAGCGCGAAACGAGCCAGATACAGATCATCCCGTAGGGGCTGAAGCAAAACCATAGCCCGCAATGTTTGGGGATGTGGCATGGAAAAGAAATGGTTGTATCAGCGAGCGAAAATTGAGCGTACAGGAGACAAGCGATGAATCTCCCTTCCCTGCCCTCAGTAAAACTCACCTTGTGGGATGTGCTTTCCCTGCTGTTTCTGCTTCTTTCTCTTTGTGTAGGGTTTTATTTTCTGACGGTCTTTGTGAATCCTTATACGCCTCTCAATCCTTTCCCACCCCCCACCCATACGCCTCTTCCTTCGCCTACGCCGATCATCCTGGAGCCGACCTGGACGCCAACGCCGACCATCGAACCAACGCCTACGATCACGCCGCGCCCGACTTTCACCCCTATCCCCACCCCTACGCTTTTCTCGCTGCTTCCACCGACGAACACCCCTCGTCCAACCGCAACGCCTAAGGCGCCGTTTGCCGCCACGGTGACTTATATTGACAGCACCATTATCCATCCTGAGCTGGGGTGTAACTGGCTGGGCGTCGGAGGCTCTGTCGTGGATAGCAGCGGAGCAGATATTACGGGGATTATCGTGCGCTTGCTGGGCAGCTTTGATGGTCGTGCGGTGGATCAGACGACCGTCAGCGGCACAGCGCCCTTCTATGGACGCTCTGGATTTGAGTTCACGCTGGGCAGTGTTCCTATCGCCTCCACGCGCAAACTGTTCGTCAAACTTTTTGACCAGGCCGGCGTGCCTCTTTCGGAGGATGTGTATATCAACACCTATGCGGATTGCAAGCGAAATCTGGTTCTGGTGCGATTTAAGAAGGTGCGCTGATGCTTGTGCGGTGTTATTCCGGCAACGAATACGCGGATCGCCCTCTCTCCTTTTACTGGGAGGGAACATGGAGGGAGGTGGAGATGATCCTGGCCCAATGGCGTTTGCCGCAAGGAAAACTCTTTCAAGTGCGTGATATACAAAAGCGTTTGTTCCAATTGCGCTATGATCAAATTCGGGAAGATTGGGAGATAAACCCGCTCGGATGAATTTTTCCCTGAAAAGGAGTGCCCATGCAAGAATTCGTGCCCACCCAGTATCTCTCGCAGCGCGTTGCCAGCATCAAGCCCAGCGGCATCCGTCGTTTTTTCGATATTGCAGCCACGATGAAGGATGTCATCTCGCTGGGGATCGGGGAGCCGGACTTTGTCACACCACCCCCGATCCTGGAGGCAGGGATCCGCTCCTTGCAGGCCGGGGAGACACACTATACCTCAAACGCCGGCAAGCTGGAACTGCGGCAGAAGATTGCGGAGAACCTGCAACGGCTCTATGGGGTGCAGTACGATCCGGTCAACGAGATCGTGGTCACAGTCGGCGTTTCGGAGGCGCTTTACCTGGCCATGACCGCTATCCTCGATCCCGGTGACGAGGTGATCATTCCCACCCCTTGCTTTGTCTCCTATCAGGCAGAAGTATCCCTGGCAGGGGGTGTTCCGGTGGAAATTCCGAGTCGTATGGAGGATAATTTCCAGCTCGACCCGCAGCGGATCAAGGAAGCGATCACCCCGCGCACCAAGGCCATTCTGATCGGCTATCCAAACAACCCGACAGGAGCCGTCGCGGAGCGTTCCACGTTACAGGAGGTGGCGCGCCTGGCCGAAGAGTACGACTTGCTGGTTGTCTCGGATGAAATCTATGACCGTCTGGTGTATGATTTTCAGCACGTCTGTTTTCCCTCTTTGGGGGAAGAAGCGAAGCGTCGCACCATCCTGTTGGGTGGTTTTTCAAAGGACTATGCCATGACCGGCTGGCGGATCGGCTATGCGGCTGCGCCGGCGGAATTGCTCAAGGGGATGCTGCGCGTGCACCAGTACACGATTATGTCCGCCCCGACGACCGCTCAGGACGCGGCGATTGTTGCCCTGACGGAGGGCGAACCCTATGTGCAGCAGATGGTGGCTGAGTACAATCGTCGCCGGCGATTGATCGTAGATGGGTTGAACCGTTTAGGATTGCCCACATTCGAGCCACGGGGCGCGTTTTATGCCTTCCCTCGCATTGCGGAGACGGGGATGGACGATGAAACGTTTGCGGAGCGTTTGCTCCAGGAGGAGCATGTGGCCGTGGTGCCGGGAAATGCCTTCGGCGCCGGGGGAGAGGGCTTTGTACGCTGCTCCTATGCTACCGCCTATGAGAAGATCGAGGAGGCGCTCTATCGCATAGAACGCTTCCTGAATCGCCACGCGCGCTGAGGCAGGCGCTTAGCGCTTTTCGACCACCCAAAAGTGGGAAAGCCCGAAGAAGCGCAAAGGTGTGTGCTCAAGAGCCTGTAGCAGGGTGCGCAAAAGGCGAGCAGCAACCCCAAAACGGGCTATCAGGTTGTCATAGGCGCCGAACAAAATCGTGCGGTAAACCACGCGGACCTGCAGGCCATGGAACAGGGCTTGCAGGTCTTTTTGGCTGTAGACGCGCACATGTGGCGCCAGTCGGTCTCGCCAGCGACGGGGAAGATAATTGACCAGGGGAATATTGCCAAAATGGTAGCGTCCGCGCCAGTAGATGCCGTGTGTCTCGAAGGGATAGCCGCGGTTGGGGCAAAACAGCACCAATCGTCCGCCGGGGCGGAGCACACGGATCATCTCGCGAATGGCCTGTGCATCGTCTTGAACGTGCTCAATGACCTCATGGCTGAGGATCAGGTCGAACGAATTATCCGGGAAGGGTAGCGCCTCCCCGGCGGCGTTGACAATTTGCGCTACTCTGTGATGCGCCTGGAGCGCGCGCTCGAAATCGTATTCCAGCCCGATCACCTGGCCGCCGAATGCCTGCAGGCGCTCGGCATACATTCCGATCCCGCAACCGTTTTCCAAAATGCGTCCCTGCAGGCGTCCTTCTGCGGCCCAGCGGATCTTTTCCAGTCGTCGCTGCTGCCCGGCGCGCCAGACGTACGAGGGTTCACCATAGCGGGCTGCTTTTTCTAAGTCTTTCATCATTCAGTCCTTTGACGAATTTTGGAATGACGCTTGTACATGTGAAGTTATCTCTCGGAAGTATACCAGCTCTGTGCGTTGTATATTATCCTGCTTGGTGATTGCCCACAAGTCTGAGAAGTAGCAGGGAGTCAGGCGTTTTGCTGGCTTGATCTCTTTTTTGCCCGGCAAATATGCTGTTGTCAAGGATCTTCGTTGCCCGAATATGGGGGCATAAAAGATGTGGGCAAATCACCAGCAGCACCTTATTGACATTTCTTTGCTTTCTCTATATACTGAAAGTACTTATAACCCTTTCCCGGAGGAGGAGTTACGATGACTTCCAGGCCATGGCTTTCTCACTACGATCCAGGGGTACCCCATACTATAGAGTATCCCCGCGTGCCTTTGTTCCATTTTTTGGAAGAGTCTGCCCGCAAGTATCCCGATCGTCCCTGCACGATTTTCAAAGGGGCAAAGATCACCTTCAGGGAGATGAACGAGATCACCGCTCACCTGGCCGCCGCGTTGGTAGACCTTGGGGTGAAAAAGGGAGATCGGGTGGGAATTTTCATGCCCAATACTCCCCAGTTCGTCATGGCCTATTATGCCATCCTGAAAGCTGGGGGTGTGGTGGTTGCCACCAATCCTCTGTATACGCCCCCAGAGATTGAGCATCAGGTCAACGATGCAGGCATCGAGGTAATGTTCGTAATGAGCAATTTCTACAGCAAGATCAAATCCGTACAACCCAAAACCCGCATCCGTACCCTGATCGTCACCAATCTCAAAGAGACCCTGCCGCCCTTCTTACGCCTGCTCTTCACGCTGACTCGCGAAAAGAAGGGCGGTTTTCGTATCGAGGGAGGACTGCAGAGCGGTGATCTCTGGCTGCAGGACCTTTTGAAAAAATATGCCCAGGCCAGGCGGCCTCAGGTAGAAGTAGGCCCGGAGGATGTTTGCCTCTTCCAGTATTCCGGTGGCACGACCGGCACCTCCAAGGGCGCCATTGCCTTGCATCGCAACGTAGTGGCTAACACCTTGCAAATCCGCTACTGGATGCCGAACCTGGTCGAGGGGCAGGAAGTGCTCTTGATGGCGATACCGCTTTTCCATGTCTATGGCATGGTGGCCGGAATGAATTTCTCGATGGCAACCGGGGCAACAATGGTAATGGTGCCGAATGCACGCGATCTCCATGATTTGCTGGAAAATATCCAGAAGTATCGTCCGAGCATCTTCCCGGGTGTTCCCACCCTTTATAATGCCATCAACAATCATCCAGACGTTCAGGCTGGAAAATATAACCTCTCTTCGATCAAGGCCTGCATTTCCGGCTCTGCGCCGCTGCTCCGTGAGACCAAGGAACGTTTTGAGGCCCTGACCGGGGGCAAAGTATTTGAGGGATATGGCCTCTCCGAGGCGCCAACTGCTACCCACTGCAACCCGCTGCTTGGTGAAAATCGCACCGGTTCCATTGGTCTCCCTTTACCTGACGTGGATGCGAAGATCATCAGCCTGGATGATGGCAAAACAGAAATGCCGGTCGGAGAGATCGGTGAACTGGTGATTCGTGGGCCTCAGGTTTTCAAGGGCTATCACAACATGCCCACGGAAACCGAAAATGCTCTGCGCGATCTCGGCGATGGCGGCGGTCCATGGCTCTTCACGGGTGATATTGCTCGCATGGACGAGGATGGATATTTCTACATTGTGGATCGCAAGAAGGAGCTGATCAAACCCGGCGGTTATCAAGTCTGGCCGCGCGAAGTGGAAGAAGTGATCGCCGCACATCCGAAAGTCCTGGAAGTGGCTGTTGCTGGCATCCCTGATCCCTATCGCGGCGAGACAGTCAAGGCGTGGATTGTGCTTAAGCCTGGCGAATCGGCTACGGAAGAAGAGATCAAGGCCTGGTGCAAGGAACGGCTGGCGCCCTATAAAGTCCCCACGCATTACGAATTCCGTAATGAGCTGCCCAAGACGACGGTGGGCAAGATTTTGCGCCGTGAGCTGGTGCGTCAGCACAAGGAGGCGGAAGCCGCAAAACAGCAAACGAAATCCTGAAGGCGCTTTGTCTCTGATGGCGATAGAAGGGGACAACCGCAAGTTGTCCCCTCTTTTTTGGGGCATTGCGTTTCGGGGTGCATGTTATAATTTTCGCCATGGACATTCGCGGCGGTATATGGACGGCGATTGCACTGACAGGGTTGGGGGCGATTGCGCTGATTTACGCAGGATTGCAAACCATACGCGCTTCCCGAAGGCTGACATTTTTCCGCCTGCGTCGCAAACGCGCTCGCCAGGGCTGGCGAATGATTGGAACAGGTTTTTTTCTGATCCTCATCGCTGTTCTCCTGTCTGTCTGGGGGGAACCGGTCGCTTATCAATACTTTCCCCCCTCGCCAACGCCGACTGCCACCCCTTTACCCATCCTTTTGCCGACTCTGACGCCTACGTTTGCGACGCCTGTGGCTCTTTCAGATACCGATACTCCCACCCCAACCCCCTCTCCCGCTTTCACTCCCACTCCTTATATTCCGCTCCCGATTGAGGCCCTTTTTACCTCGAACATCACGCCGAATCCAGATACGATTTTCAGCCCTTTACAGTTTTCAACAAAAATTAAAGATTTTCAAGCCGTCGGGCCGGCAACCTACTTCCGGAACCCGGTTGGGAGCACGATCTACGCTACTTTCACTTACAACAATATGCAGCCAGGCGCTCAGTGGACGGCGCTCTGGTATCGGGGGGATGAACTGATCTGCTATGAGACGAAACCCTGGGATGGTGGAACGGGTGGATATGGTTACAGTGAGTGCACCCTTGAGCCGTCTCAGTGGTTGCCAGGCACTTATCGCGTTATCCTGTTCGTTGGTCATGAGTGGAAGGTGATTGGCCAGTTTATTATCGAGGGTGAACCTCCGACCCTGACGCCCTCGCCGACCGCGACCATTACCCCTGCTTCCTCTGCAACTCCCACCCCCTCTCGCACGCCGACACCTTCAAAAACCCCTCTACCCACGGCAACTCCTGCGCCCACGCGCACAACAACCCCAACTCCCTGAGAGGCACCGTATGAGCGAACCCAAAGCGTTCCAGGATTACTATCCCGATCACTTAGCCTATTGTTATGGCTGCGGCCGCCTGAACGAACACGGTTATCACATCCGCTCGTTTTGGGATGGCGATGAAACCGTGGCCTATTTCACGCCTCAGCCGTATCATATTGCTGTGCCGGGCTACGTCTATGGGGGATTGCTGGCCTCCTTGATTGATTGCCACGGAACGGGAACCGCAGCCGCAGCTGCCTATCGGGCAGCCGGGCGACCGATGGATAGCGAGCCAGCCCTTCGCTTTCTGACCGCTTCGTTGCATGTGGAATATCTCAAACCCACGCCTCTCGGCGTGCAGCTTGAGATCCGCGGCCGTCCAAAAGAAGTAAAGGGGCGGAAGGTTGTGGTAGAGGAATGGATTATCGCGCGCGGCGAGATCACCGTGCGAGGTGAGGTGGTTGCCGTGCAGGTTCCGGATGAGCTGGTGCTGGAAATCATTCGCAAAGGGCAGGCGCCGTCCGAGGGATGATTCAGCAGGAAGTGGAATCTGGATGGGTGAATCCATGATTGCCGATTGAGGTCACTCTTCTGCTCCTGCATCAAGGCGGTTGTGATGTCTTTGCGACCCCCCAATTTAGCCTGATAAAGGGGAGATGGCTTCACCAAAACCGGCTCGCTGACAGGGCTGAGAGTTACCGATTGGGTTCGTTCCCCACACGCTGGCGCACAACAGAGGGACGCGAGGCAGCCGTAACCTCCGCTCGTCCAATGCGCAGAGGCACAGAGCACACGGCGCGTAAGGGGGGCGAGCCCGCTTCTGCCCGGATCACATACTCTCCCGGAGGTACAAGACGGGCGCGATCATCCAGCCCGTTCCAGTACAAGATATGCTGACGTCCCAGTTTGCGGCGATTTTTCAGCAAAATGGCGCGCGGCTGCCCCTGTGCATCCAGGATTTCTACCGTGACGCGCGCGGTTTGACTTAGCGTGAGGTAGATTTCCAGGCTCTCTTCGGCTGGATTTGCCGGGTTATACACATCCCGGTTAAGGGCCAGGGAAAGCTCAACGTGATTTTGCCTCCAGTAGATGAACCCGAGGATGAGAAGAGTGAGCAGGAGAGCCGGAAGCGCCAGCCAGGGGTTCTGGGAAAAATTCTTCCCGACTCGTTCGATGCTGCTACCTGTACCGTAGGCGGGATCGTGAATCACCCGTCGGGTGACACGCTCAACGTTTCCGGCTTTGTCTATGGCTTCTACGACGATGGTATTTTCGCCTTTCAGCAGCGAAAGCGTAACTTGAAAATCCCCCAGGATGCCGACCGGCACGCTTTGACCGTTCACGCTGACGCGGCTTCCCGGTTCCACCTTCCCGACTAACTGCAGGTTCGTCTCGGGAATGATGGTACCATCTTCGATGTTCAGTTCGATAGGGCGCACACCGCTTTTGAAGTAAACCATACGATCCAGGGTGGTGGTATTTCCCAGCGCATCGGCGCCCTCGATATGGATCAGGTTTTCACCAGGGTTCAGCGCAAGCTGGTATGTAAATGTGCCATCCGGGTCTACATATACTTTCTGACGGTTGATTGTCAGCGTAGCACCCGGCGTAATGCGCCCCTGGATCGTGATGACCTGTTGATTGGTCCATTCGTTTTCCCCAGGACGCAGCAGGGAAATCTCCGGGCCGCGGGTTGTCAACACGATCTGGCGTCTTAATTCGGTGACATTGCCAGCCGCATCCGAGGCTCGCAAGATGATGGTATTGGTACCCTCTTGCAGTTGCAGGGTCAGGCGAAAGCGCCCGCTGGAATCCACAGTGATGGGCGCCCCCTCATTCCACCAGAGCAGCGCACCGGGTTCGGTTATGCCCTCCAGTGCCAGGTCTCTGGTATTGACCTGTACCTGATCGGGGGTGTTCAAGAGACTGACTGTCGGCGGCGTGCGATCAATTTGCACCGGCAGGGCGCGCGATTCGCTCTGGAGAGCAGATTGGGCAATGATCTGAATCTGGTAATTTCCATCGGGAAGCAGGACACCGTTGTCATCTCGTCCGTCCCAGGTGAGGAAGTGCTTACCCGGCGCTTGACTGGCCTGATTGAGCAGAACGCGCACCGGTTGGCTACCTTCCAGCACGCGCACCGTGACCTGCGCGCTGTTTTCCAGCTCATAGGTCAGATCAAACGTATCAAAACTGCCGTCGTTATTCGGGGAGAAGAGTTCGCGCGAAGATGCGACCTTCAGCCCTGGGGAGCGCAGCCAGTCTCCGACGAACGTCACCAGGAGCAGCAGGACGGCGAGACCTATGCTTGCAGAGGTGACCAGAATACCTGACGCCACCAGAGAGCGGTTTCGCCGGGATTGAGAATGGCGAGCGGTGCGAGATTGAAGCGTTTTCATCTTTAGTCTAACTCGATCATGATCACCGAATCATCATCAGAATTTTCTTCGATCCCTTGCCCGGAGCGTGGTTCAGGCCTGGATGGAGAGGGCGGGGCAGGAGCATCCAGAGGCGCGGGCGCACTGACAGGTAGAGTGATTGCGGCCGGCGTATAGGGCAGAGGATGTTCAAAAAAGTATGTGAGCAACTCGATGATAAGCGACATTCCCAGTGCCGGGAAGGCGCTCATCAACACTGCGTCTCTCAGGAAACGAAGGTTTTGGGGATTCAGCCAGAGGGCCAGTCCGAAATGGATGGCAGAAAGCAGAGCTACTCCCAGTGCGAGCAGCCCCATCGTGGCACGCGGGCGATGATATTGTACTCTATCTTTCAAGGTTAATTCCCCAATTGCCCATCCGCAAAATCCCCAACCCAGGATTTGTAACAGGTGATAGAGCGCCATCGTTGAGTCGGGAGCGAAAATTTGCAGAGGAAGCTGAAGGAACTGCAGGCTGGTGGGGATGCCGTTCAGACGAGCCAGGAGCCTTCCCAGGTCAGGATACAGGCCAGGCAGAGCCAGATAATCGGCGGAGGCGCCGATCAAGCCGAAGAGAAGTTTCGTCCAGAGTGCGCTGAATATCCCAGCGAGCAGTCCACTCAAGCCACCCCACCAGAGGCCTGCAAGGAGAGGGGGGAGCCAGGCCAGATAGATTCCGTTCAGAAAAGGAGCGAGGAGCACGAGCAACAAAACATCGAGGTTGCGCGTGAACCAGTGTTGTCCGATCAACGCGATGGCGAGGAAGAGAGCGGCTGGATAGATGGAAGCGCGGGCGATGGGATATGCCAGAGCCAGTACAAAAGCGAAATACCCCACTTCTGGCCAGGTCAGCATGAGCAAGAAAATGCTCCCCAGGATCACAGTATCCCAGTAGATCGGATAAACCCTGGAGGCGTGAATGATCTCGCTCAACAAAAAGGTGAATCCTGCGGCCAGAAACAGGCGTTCCAGCGCGTAGAGATTTCGCCGGATGGCACTGTGGAGATTCACGATGAGCTTCATAGTTCGAGCCGCCTCAACCCGGTGGAGAGCGGAATATCGGAGGGCAGGGAGGCCGGTCGGGCGTGTGTGCGCGCCCACTGCCGTAACGCTTGAATTTGAGCATCCATGGTACGCGCCAGCGGAACGGTATTCTGGATGGCGCGTAAAAGGTCTTGTTGGGTCAGTTCTCGACCCTGCTCAAAGGCATCGTACAGGGCTGTAATGACCACATTCTCAATCTCGGCGCCGGAGAAATTTTGACTGGCCTGCGCCAGCTCCTCCAGGTCGAACTGTTGGGGATCCCGTCCGCGCCGTCGGATGTGGATGTGGAAAATTTCGCGTCGCTCCGATGGCGAGGGGAGGTCAATAAAGAAAATTTCATCGAAGCGTCCTTTGCGCAGGGCTTCGGAAGGCAGGATGCTTATATCGTTGGAGGTAGCAACGACAAAAACTGGCGCCGTTTTTTCTTGCATCCAGGTCAGAAAACTTCCGAAGACGCGCGCGGTCGTGCCGGCATCAGAGAGATGGGAGCTTGCAACCCCTGCCAGGCCTTTTTCCAGTTCATCGAGCCACAGGATACAGGGGGCAATGGATTCGGCCAACCGCAAGGCGGAGCGCATATTCTGCTCCGAGGAACCAACCAGTTCGCTGAACAGACGACTTAAGTCTAATCGCAGCAGAGGTAGATTCCATTCTCTGGCAATCGCTTTGGCGATCAGACTTTTGCCCGCGCCAGGCACTCCCAACAACAACAATCCTTTGGGCTCGGGCAGGCCGAATTGTCGAGCGCGTTCGCTGAAGGCCAGCTTGCGCTTTTTGAGCCATTCTTTGAGCACAGGCATCCCACCGACTGTGCTCATATCCTCGTCCGACTCGAAATATTCCAGCACGTTGGAGCGTCGGATGATCTGCTTTTTTTCCGCAATGATGATCTTGACATCCAGGTTTCGCGTCATCACCAGGGATTTGGCGAACACGTTTTCCGCTTCGCTACAGGTCAACCCTTGTGCTGCGTTCAGGATTTGCTCGCGGCTCTCTGGGGTAAGCTGCAGGTGAATGCCGCTGATTTCCCGCGCCGAGCGTAAGACTCGTTCCAGAGATTGTTCCATTTCCTCTTTGAGCGGCTGAGAATAATCGAGCACGATAATATCCTTTTCAATTTCTGGCGGGAAGATAAGAAGGGGCGAAAGCAGGATCACCGTTTTGCGACTCTCTTTCAAATGATTGACAATATCTCGCACTCGCCGCACGATCAAAGGTTGATCCTGAAAGGAGCGTCTTTCATCCCAGTAAGGATGAAAGTCCTTAAGAACAAAAATCGCCGATTCCTGTGAAGCCGCAATGAAATCCAGGATTTGAATGGGGCCGTAGGTGTCCAGATTCCCGTGCAACGATGGGCGGCCATCGAGCGAATATAGCCCATCGGTGACTGACCAGCCATAGAGCTTCTTGTTCAATGCCTCTGCCACGCGTCGTAAGAGTTGTTCAATGCGCCGCTCTTCCCATGAGACGATGTAGAGCAGCGGATAGCGAGCGCGAATGAGCATGTTCAGTTCGTATTCTCTGGGCACTGGTTGGGAAAACATGGTTAAATTATACATCCTGTCTGGTGTGCAGTGAGAATTCGCCGCTATAGGAGTACTGTATCATTCGTTCAGGAAATTCGCAGCGAGT
>JAGHYK010000187.1 GCA_017743695.1 Chloroflexota bacterium | reverse complement strand
CCACTTTGAAAACTACCCCATTAGTGGGAACCAAAAGCCTTTAAGAGCCTTTTTCACCCACATATAGGGGTATTTCGTGCAGTGCAATTACACACTTTTACGCATGACAGACCACCACCCTTCATGCCGGGCAATTCCCTGAACTTCCACAAATCAGGTTATAATTATGGGGGCCTGCTGGAAAGCAGGCGATTCTTATACAACAGGCTCTTCGCATTCCAATTCAGAGAAAGTCTCCTGGGGTATTCAAACAGCCCTGCATTTTTATCCTCCCTCAGAAGGTGTCCTATGCCTGTCACATATCTCACCAAAGAAGGTTACGAAAGACTCCAAAAAGAGCTGGATTACCTGCGCACGGTCAAGCGTCAGGAGATCGCGCAACGCCTCCACGAAGCGCTGGAAGGCGGTGAACTCATCGAAAACGCCGAGTACGAGGCCGCCAAGAACGAACAGGCGTTTGTCGAAGGGCGCATCCAGGAGCTGGAAATCTTGCTGGCCTCGGCGCGTATCATCGAAGAGCGCACAGATAAAGAAACCGTCCAGTTGGGAGCGAAAGTGACCATCCAGGAAGAAGGCTACGAACCGGAGACGTACATCCTTGTCGGCGCTGCCGAGGCGAACCCCAGCGAAG
Source organism: Chloroflexota bacterium (assembly GCA_017743695.1). Classification (GTDB taxonomy): domain Bacteria; phylum Chloroflexota; class Anaerolineae; order Anaerolineales; family Villigracilaceae; genus 630D-37. The sequence goes on along the minus strand of JAGHYK010000187.1, from coordinate 4,278 downwards.
GGCGCATCTCCAACGAATCGCCCATCGGTAAGGCCATCCTGAACCATCGCGTTGGCGATGTGGTGACAGTAGAAGCGCCGGCTGGTACGTACAAGGTAAAGATTCTCAAGATCGAATAGCCCTTCCCCTGTGCCGGTTGCCCCGCGCAGGCTCCGGCCATCGCGGGGCTTTTTCTTTAGACGCATCGCAAGCGCATCTTGTTTTTTTCCTGATACCCTGTCTGAAAGGTGACCCATGGCCGAATATACCTCGTTAGAAAAAATCCGCCTGGAAAAACTGGAACAATTGCGCGCTCTGGGCATGGAACCTTACCCCACCCGCGCGCAGCGCACGCATACCAGCCGTGAGGCTATTGAGGCCTATGAAAAGGCCGAGCGTGAAGGTACGACCGTGGAGGCCACGTTGACCGGCAGGTTGCGCTCCATGCGCACCATGGGGAAACTCACCTTTGCCCACATCGAAGATGGCGAAGGGCGCATTCAGCTCCTCTTACGAGTCAATGAGCTGGGTGCAGAGCGCCTGGAGCTGTTCAATCGCCTTTTCGACCTCGGCGATTTCATCCAGGCTTCCGGCGTACTCTTCCGCACCCGCACAGGGGAGATCACCCTCCAGGTGCATGATTTCCGCATGTTGGCCAAGGCCATCACCCCCCTTCCTGCGGCCAAAGATGAGACCCTCCCCGATGGCACGGTCATCCATCATGCCGCCATCGAAGACCCCGAGCTGCGCGCCCGCCAGCGGTATGCCGATCTCGCCGTCAACCCGGAGACGCGCCAGGTCTTCCGCACGCGTGCCGCCATCGTGCGCGCCCTGCGTGAATTCCTGGATGATCACGGCTTTCTGGAAGTCGAAACCCCCATCCTACAGCCCATCTACGGCGGCGCAGCCGCTCGCCCCTTCGTGACCTATCACAACGAACTCAAGCAGAACCTGTATCTGCGCATCTCGTTTGAACTCTATCTGAAACGCCTGCTCGTCGGCAACCTGGAGAAAGTTTACGAAATCGGGCGTGATTTCCGCAATGAAGGCATCTCCTTCAAGCACAATCCCGAATTCACCCAGCTTGAATTCTACTGGGCCTATGCGGATTATCTCCAGGTGATGGAATTCACCGAGCAAATGATCGCCTACGTCGCTCAAAAGGTGCTTGGCCGATTGAAGATCACCTATCAGGGACATGAGATTGATTTCACGCCCCCCTGGCGCAGGCTGGAGTTGCGCCAGGGATTGCTGGAGACCAGCGGCATTGACATCGCAGAGCATCCCACTGCGGAATCCCTCTATCAGGCCCTGGTGCGTCTTGGCCGTCAGCCCGATCCGAAAGCCTCGCGCGGCAAATTGATTGATTTCATGCTCTCCGAATTCCTCGAACCCACCCTGATCCAGCCCACTTTTCTCTACGACTACCCGCGCGACATTTCTCCCCTGGCCAAATCCAAACCCGGCGATCCGCTCACGGTGGAGCGCTTTGAGGGCTATGTGGCCGGCTTTGAGCTTTGCAACGCCTTCACCGAACTCAACGATCCCCTGGATCAGGAGCAACGCTTTCTGGAAATGGGGCGCACGTATGACGCGGACGATGCCGAGCGTCATCCCATGGACGAAGATTACCTGCGCGCCATGCGCTATGGTATGCCGCCCAACGGCGGTTTCGGCATGGGAATTGATCGCCTGACCATGCTCTTCACCGACCGGCACAACATTCGCGAGGTCATTCTCTTCCCACACCTGCGCCCGGAAGAACGGGAGGGAGCATGAAGCGGTTCCGCTTGTGGATAGGTGATCTGCTGGCCTGGTTTGTGCTCACCCTGCTGGGATTTGCCTCGCACGGAGAGCTTTCTTTCTCTGCCGCGCCGCGGATGCTGGCCACCTTCATCCCGCTCCTGGTTGCCTGGTATCCGCTGGCTCTGCTCCTCGATCTGGTGGCGCGTCCACGCTTCTCTCTCGCCTACCTGCTCCGGCTCAACCTGGCGATCATTTACACGGTTTCCCTGGCGGTGCTGCTGCGCGCCGCCTGGCTGCGCAGCGCGGTCCCGCCGATCTTTGCCCTCGTTCTGAGCCTGACTTCGATGGCCGGGATCACCTTCTGGCGTTTCCTTTACGTCGTTTTCACCCGCCGCTCGTCTTCCTGAAGCGCCCCGCTTCCATTGCGTATGGACGAGACCGCTCTTATCTCCCTGGCTCAACGCGGCGATCTGGAGGCCTTCAATCGCCTCGTTCTGGCCTATCAGGATCCCCTCTTCAACATTGCGCTTCGCATTTTGGGGGATGAGGACCTGGCCGCAGATGCGACACAGGAGGCGTTTCTGCACGCTTTCCAGAAGATTGCCTCCTACCGCAGCGGTTCCTTCCGGGGCTGGTTGATCCGCATTGTCACCAACGCTTGCTATGATGAGCTGCGCCGTCAAAAGCGCCGCCCGCAGACCTCCCTGGAGCCGTTCACCGCCGAGGGTGAGGAAGTCGAATCACCAGCCTGGCTGAGTGATGATCGTCCCTCTGTCGAAGCCCGGCTCGAACAGAAAGAACTTGAACATGCGATTGAGCACTGCCTGCAGGCCCTGCCTCCGCCGTTTCGCGTCATCGTTGTCCTTGCAGACATCGAAGGCCTGGATTACGCAGAGATCGCGGCCGCCCTGCGCATTCCGGTGGGAACAGTCAAATCGCGACTGGCGCGTGCCCGTTTACGCCTGCGGGATTGCCTGGCGCAATTTCAGGAACTTCTGCCTTCTGCGTTTCGTCGTACAAGAAAATGAAGACAAAAGACCTGGAACTCCTCTCCTCTTATCTTGATCGCGCGCTTGGCCCTGCGGAAATGCGGCGGCTGGAACAGCGCCTTCAGGCCGACCCGGAGCTACGCGCCGCGCTTGAGGCGTTGCGCGCCACCCGAGACGTGTTGCGGCAGCTACCGCGGCGGCGTGCGCCGCGTTCCTTCGTCCTTTCCCCTCGTCAGGTTGCGCAGCGTCCCCCTTTGCCGCGCTTTTATCCGCTTCTGCAATGGAGCACGGCGCTGACGGTCTTCCTGGTGGCGATCTTGCTGACTCTGCCTCTCATCCTTCCCCGCCCGTCGTTCACCGCCTCCATGGTCGCGCCTGCGGAGACGGCGACCGTTTTGGAAGCGGCGCCGCTGCGAGCTGCTCCCTCCCCGCAGGCGACTGCGCCATCCCTGACCCCGCCGGGGGGCGGGGTCGAATTGCCTCCTGCCACCGCCTCGCCGCCGATGATTGCCGCCCTGCCTCAGGAAACTCCGATGCCACAGGCAGGGATGCCCAAAGAGGGGGCAACGCCCGAATCCCCGGCCCGCCTTGCCGGCGAACATGAGCGCGAGACCGAAAACGAGGCGCCGCCTTCGGAACTTTCTCCCCTGGAGGGGTTGCTTCCGCTTGCTCGTTCGCTGGGGATAGGACTGGCTTTGCTCGCGGCCATCCAGGTCTTTCTCCTTTTGCTTATTCGCTGGTGGAGCGCCTATCAATGGCGGAAGAAATTGTAAACTACTGTGTTCGCTGCGGTGCTCCGGTCGTGCGCCGCGAAAGCTATGGTCAGGTTCGTCCGGTTTGTCCAGCCTGTGGCTGGATTTATTTTGCCGATCCCAAAGTGGCCGCGGCGGTGCTGGTAGAAGAAGGGGGCAAAATCCTGCTGGTGCGGCGCGTCAATGAGCCCTTTCGCGGGCATTGGACGTTACCGGCTGGCTTTATCAACGCCGGTGAAGACCCTGCCGAAGCGGCGCGTCGGGAATGCGAGGAGGAGACCGGGCTGCAGGTGCGGATCAGCGGCCTGTTAGAGGTCATTGCGGGGAAGGAGCACCCGCGCGGTGCGGACTTCATCATCGTCTACTACGGTGAAATGAGCGGTGGTGAGCTTCGCCCCGGCGACGACGCCGATCGCGCCGCCTTCTTCGCCCTCGAATCGCTGCCGCCGCTCGCCTTCCGCGCCACCCAACTCGCCATCCAGCGCTGGCAGCAGCGCCGCAAGATAGACGGTGGACGGTAGACCGTGGACGATGGGCGGTGGAGACGGTAGCGCAGCCTTTCCAGGCCGGGGAGAGCAGACCGTCAACGAATTGCAGAAGGGATACAGACCGCAAACGCGAACGATGGACAGCGAAGCAGCCACTGAACCGCAACCGCAAACAGGGGACAACGAACGGGCACAAGCGAACGAGAACTTGCATCTTCTGGTAAAATATAGCTGACTTCACCGCAAATTCATGCTTTTGCAGCGGATTCAAAGGAGAGGACGATGGAACAGGAAATTCGCGAGATCATCCGACGAGAATTGCCC
>JAGHYK010000186.1 GCA_017743695.1 Chloroflexota bacterium | reverse complement strand
ACAGTTCATCGGAAATGCGAAAGCCGGTAGTGGTTTTGTTGTTGGGTGTTCTGGTGCGAGTCCGTTTTTCGCTCATCGGTTCCCTCCTGTGCCCAATTATACCCGTTTTTCGGATAGGCTCTTATACCGATAAGAAGTAAGCGTTTGTCCAGGCCGTGCGGTGGGCCATGTCCACCACTTCAACGCGCAGGTAGCGCTGCCCTCGCGCCAGCTTGAATGTGGCTTCGGTGAGAGGTTGCCCATCCCAGGCGTGCACGCCATTGGGCGCATGCCAGGCATCGCCGATCAGATAAATGGAGTGCGCCGGCGAACACTCCACGGTTACGGTATCGCCTTCCAGGCGCACATCGTGGATTTGCGGCCCCATGGAGGAATAGAACCATCCATTTCGCAAGGCGTTCACAATGGAGGGGGTGTCGCAGGTTTCGGCGCGTACCATGATCCAGCCGTAACCGTGATCGGGATAGTGAAAGTGCGAATCGTCACTGGCTATTCCCCAGACATTTCGTTCTCTTTGTAAAAGTCCATCCCAATGTACCAGCGCATGTCCCTTATTGATTTCCAGCCAGCAGCCAGCATTAAAAATTTCGATGCCTGTGTAGCCTTTTACCTCAAGCAGGTCAATGAGTTCATGCCCGTGCCAGTAAGGATGCGCGATAAAGCTCACTCCGCCTGCGGCTGCAATGGCATCTATGGTCGTCTGTATATCTTCCTGGGACGAAACAGGCATCTGATTCAGACCAATACCCAGAACATGATACTCAACCTGCCCACGTCGGGCAGTAATCTCTGCGCCGGGTATCACTTGGATTGAGAGGCCATTCTCTCCTTCCTGGGTTGTGACCTGGTCATGATCGGTCAGAGAAACAAAATCGTATCCGTGCAGAACATGCCAGCGTATGTTTTCCTGGGGAGCAAGTTTGCCGTCGGAGCGGTTGGAATGAGTATGTAAATTCCCCTTGAACCAACGACCAGGGTATCCAAATGGAGGCAGAGAGGGCATAGGTTGGCTCCTTAATCAATCATGAGCAGTGCGCTGCAGGACTTCAAGCATATCGCGATGGATGTGACCATTGCTGGCCACGATGGAACGACGATAAGGGCTGAAAGGCTCGCCTCGAACATCTGTGACCCGGCCTCCGGCCTCCTGCACTATCAGACTACCGGCAGCCATATCCCACGGATCGAGATCCAGCTCCCAATAGCCATCCAAGCGTCCACAGGCCACCTGACAGAGATCCAGCGCTGCAGAGCCATCGGAACGGAGTGAGGTAACGCGTTTGAGGAATTCCCGCCATTCCCTGGTGTTATCCAGATCGGACTCCCAGGCATCATAGGGAAAGCCAGAAGCCAGGAGGCTGTTGGCCAGAGAGGATGTGCTGGATACACAAATAGGGCGGTCATTGAGAGTCGCTCCCCGTCCTTTTTCAGCCACGAACAATTCATCGGCAAGAGGATTATAGACCACTCCCAGCAGGATTTCATCCTGGCGGGTTAGGGCAATGGATACGGCTACCAAAGGATAGCCATGGATATAGTTGGTTGTCCCATCCAGTGGGTCAATGATCCAGGATTCTTGAGCGCCTCCCAACAGGGATGAACCCTCTTCGCTGAGAATCCCGTACTCAGGGAATTCCCGTTGCAAGATCGATACGATCAGCGCTTCGGCCTGGCGATCGGTCTCGGTCACCAGATCAATCGCGTTTCTCTTGAACTGAGCGAGTTGCGCTTCCCCAAATCCCTCGCGAATCAGCCGACCTGCGGCCTGGGCAGCCATGATAGCCACTTCCTTCTCCGTCATTCTATCCTTCTCCATCCTCAAAGAGGGAAAGCGCCTCACTGCTGCTGGCTAAGCCCCTGCATTTTTCTTCCCAGATAATTCATCCCCAGGAACGAAAGCACAGAGACGTAGACCAAAAAGGCTGAAATGGCGCTGGCAATACGCATGTCATTACGGATCTGCTGAAAGAGTTGTAAAGGCAAAGTTTGGGCAGTAAAGCCCGCCACCATGCTGGTCACTTCGAATTCACCGATAGAGATAGCAAAGACCAGCAGCGCACCCGCCAGCACGCCAGGGAGGACATTAGGCACAATGACATAACGCATCCGCTGCCATAAAGTAGCCCCCAGGCTGGCTGCTGCCTCAGAAAGCGTGCGTTCATCAATGGTGCGGAAACTGACCAGCGTGTTGCGGAACATGAAAGGCAAACCGATGAGCGCGTGAGCAACAATCACCATAAAGATGCTTCCGGTGAGAGCCAGGGGTGGTCGAGAGAAAGCCAGTACAAGTGCTGTGCCCACAATAACAGGCGGAAAGACCAGGGGGAGTACAGAAGAAAGAGCGCGCAACCTTTTTCCAATCGGGGTTTCCAGGCGATTCAGGGCATACGCTGCAGGGACACAGATGATAAAATTTAGCAGGACGGCGCCCGTAGCTACGATGAGTGAGACCATCAACGCGGAGTAATTTTTGGGACGTGTGAGAATCGCTTCATACCAACGCAGTGTAAATCCTTGAGGAAGAATGTCCTGCCAGAATATACTGAACGAGAAGATAACCGGCATCAGTAAGGGTACAATGATGTACAGTATCAGGAACATCAGAAGTAAACGATAGAGCCAGCGAGACATTCTCTCACCCTCCGGGGCGCAATGCTTTTTCAAATAGGTTAAGGAGGGTTAACACACCAGCTATAATGCTCACTAAAACGACAGATAGAGCTGCAGCCTGAGGGAGATTATAGGTAGACTCAGAAATGTGGTAATAGATTTGCACTGAAAGCAGATTCCTGGCCCCACCCACCAGAGCCAGCACGGTTCCAAAGGCACCCATCATCCCTGCAAATTGAATGCTCATCCCCGCGACAAACCCAGGTGCCAAGGTCGGGATAATGACATATCGCCAAACCTGCAACGGTCGAGCACCCAAATTGCGAGCCGCCTCTATCAGGCTGCGATCCAGGTTGCCGAAAACAGCAGCCATTGTGAGTGTCATCAGAGGAATTTGATAGAAAGCATAAACAACGACCAACCCAGGCCAGGAATACACATCGAAATATACGTCTCGAGGCAATCCCAGCAATCGTTGCACAATGAGATTCAACACACCATTGCGCCCCAACAGGACAATAAAAGCGAAAGCCACCACAAGCCCGGAGAGTGTCATAGGAAGGGAATAAAGGGATAGCAACAGGCTACGGTATCGTCCAGGCAAGCGTGGCACAATATAACCAACAAAAGTGCCCCCAATTCCGCCTACCAAACTACATGCTGTGGCGAAAAACAGACTGTTACGCACCGCCATACGATAATGAGGCTGACTCAGGATATTCGCATAGTATTGGAAGGAAACACTCCCCCCTCCCGTTTCAACGACGCTCCGCAAAGCCATATTCACCAATGGATAGAGCTCAAATACACTCAGAAACCCTACAAAGGGTATCAGAAAAAGATATTCGACCCAATAGCGTGGTTTACTCTTACTCATCAGACCGCTCTCTTATATCCGGGAGAGCGGGCGTAGGGCAATGACAGGATGCCTTTCCCCACGCCCGCTTAGCAATACAACACAGGCTATTTGACACCGACTGCCTCAGCCCAGGCAGCCTTGAGATCCTCAGAGATAGCGGCATCCTTCTGGTAATCAATGAAAACGACTTTAGCATATTGCTCTGCCGGGGGGAATTTAGCCGCAATGTCGGGGGGCAGTTGAACGGTGGGGTTCATTGGCGAAACGAAAGCCGAGGCGTAGAGTTTTTGCCCATCGCCGCACAGAAGGAATTCCAGGAATAATTTGGCTGTGTTGGGGTGAGGCGCATTTCGAGCCGCGATCACGCCGCCACCGCTAGCAATGGTTCCATCGGTGGGAATAACAACTTCAGCGGGCACCCCGAGATCTTCTTTCCACTTCAATAAGTTGTAGTCAAAGTTAATGAGGATGCCCACTTCGCCGCGCTGGAACTTGGAAACATCTACCTTCGGGTCCACGCTGGCGATAACCCCTGCCTGGTGGAGTTTAGCCAGGAATTCTGCCCCAGCCTTGTAGTTATAGGGGTCCCCTGAAGCAGCATACGAGGCTGCTTCAACGGTGTTAACACCGGTGCCGGTCGCTCGCGGGTCGAGGTAACTGATCATCCCCTTAAGGGCAGGATCATTGAGCTCAGCCCAGGTATGAGGTACCTTCTTGACTAAGTTGGTGTTAACAATCCATCCCAGCGTGCCTTTATAAGCCGCATACCAGATTGAACCATCCTTACCCTCGCCTTTTTGCCCCTCAGGGAGCTGATCCCAACAAGAGACCTTATATGCCATGGTCAGCCCTTTTTCCGCCAATTGCGCCGCAAAGGAGGGCTTTAAGTCGGCTATATCGTTCTTGCTGGCGTTTTCCTCGGTCATGCGGGAGAGAACCACAGAGGAACCCATATCAATGTCCTGCTGAGTAATCCCATATCGCTTGGCGAACTCAGCGAAGATCCCTCCATAGTTTGCCCATGTTTCAGGCATACCGTAGGAATTGATCACGCCTCCCTCGGCTTTTGCCTTCTCCGCCAGTTCTTCCAGCGGGCTAAGGGGAACGGCGGTCGCAGTCGGCGGCGGTGGCACAACAGTCTCAGTCGCCGGAGGTGGAGGCTGAGGTGGAGGTGTAGCTGGCTGGCACGCCGCCAAAAGGATGCTCAAGATTACCGCCATTCCAAACAGTTTGAAGCTATTTTTGATTTTCATATCATTCTCCTTACCAGAATTCTGAAATACAGCGAAGCGAGTGGCTCAAACTCTCTTGACTGATTTTGACGGGCACCGGTTGCTGAATTCTGTGAGCGATCTCACCTCCTTTCAAAGCAAAATGATGGATAAGGCGCGATCAACGAAGTATTGTACCAATCTTCACAAGAAACAGAAGTTAAAAACAGGTAATTTTTCTTTAATATATGAGTTTTCTATAGCT
>JAGHYK010000185.1 GCA_017743695.1 Chloroflexota bacterium | reverse complement strand
TTTCAGAAAGGGAAACGCTTGGTCGCCTCCCCGTGATCAATACACCGCGTACACGATCACCCCTTCCTGCTGAAAGACGGGGCGCAGGTGATGCTCGAATTTTTCCAGGTTCACCCGATAGGCGATGCGCTCCAGCGACCCTACATATACATAGCGCACGTGATATTTTTCCAGGATGCGTTGCGCTTCCTGCCAGGAGGGAGTCTCATACAGGCGACGCAGATCGTCCTGGCGCGTGCCCTGGGGGGTGGCATCGCCGCGCCATTGTATTTCGTGGCCGGGCCAGTTCAACACATCCGGCAGCCCCGTATAGGTCGCCACACGGCCATATTCGGTGTAGCTTCCTCCAACCGCCTCCGCCACCACGCCGAACGGCGCCCGCTGCAGGAAGCGAATGGCTGCAGCCTCCTGCGGCTGAAAGCGCTCCAGACGATGGAAATCTTCCAGGGTGAGCGAGCGGAAGGAGGTAAAACCGCCCGTCCGATCCCACCAGCTCAGCACAGGATAGACCAGCCCCGCCAGCAGCGCCAGGATCATCAGCCCACGGCTCAAGCGAGAAAAACGCTTTTCCAGGCCTCCGACCGCTACCGCACAGGCCGCGGCCAGGCTCAGAAAGACCCAGGCCTGATAGTAAAACTTGAAGACGGTGTTGATGCGCCAGCCAAATTGATCGCCCAGGTAAAAGAAATCGGGGATGAGGATCCACAGCAACCCCAGGGTGCTCAGGAGCGCAAAGAACCCCTGGGCGTGATCTTCGCCAGGCTCGGAGGCTGAAGGATCGCCATGATGCTTCCGTAGCGGCATCAGGCTGAGGGCAAGCAGGAAAAGCAGCGTGAGCGCGCCAAAGCCATGGTCCAGCCGGCGCATGAGCACCGCTCGAACGAGCATCCCCGGCTCCGTCACACCCTGAGCGGCAAGGAATTGCTGTGCCAGAACAGGGGAAACGAAGGCTATCAGGAGCGCCAGACCCCAGGAGAAGAGGGAAAACGCCAGGAAAAGGGAAAGACTCCCCATCCAGCCGAAGGCCCAGAGTGACGAGGATGCGGTGAACGAGGGCCTTGTGCGCCAGAGATACAGCAGCAGCGGGACAAACAGCGGCCCGAACATGATCCAGAGATGGGCGCCGCGGGTTGGATTCAGCAGATTGGGCAGAATGCCTCGCGCCTGCGAAGAGAAGCCCAAAAGAAAAGGCAAATACAGCAGGATCGCTGCCATTCCCCAGCTCAGCAAAAGGAGCAGGCTTCGCTCCAGGTGCAGGCCGCCGTGCCCACCTTCAGCACGCAAGGAGGAGAGAAAAAAAGCGAGCGTCAACAAAAGGGCTATGATGAGCACGTCCCAGGTGTTCAAAAAGGCCAGCCCGCCCAACAGCAAAGCGACAAAAAAGAAAAACGGCCAGGAAATCCAGGGGAAGTTCTGGCGACGCTGTGGGTTCAGGTAAAGACCTAACGCCACCCCGATCCCCAGCAGAGTGTAGGGGATGTTGAGCACGTGCGGATGGAGATCGGCAAGGAGGAAGGAAAACCAGGGGAATTCGTCAATGATCTCCAGACGCGCCCCCTGGAGCGTGTAATCCTGCACCACGCGCGAGGCGCGCCACCACCACCAGAAACGGGTGGGAATCCAGCCCAACGGCTGCAGGGGTGGTTGGTTCAAATCGGGCAGATCGAGCCAGAGCCAGAAGTTAAATGCGCCCGGCGCATCCACCCAGAAAAGGCCTGCCCGATGGAAAACTTCCAAAACCCCTTCCCAATTCGAGAGCAGGAGCAGGAAGAGAGGTGCAAGCAGCGCCCAACGATGAAGGACGTGCCGGGGCAGGTTGCTTCGCAGACTCAAGAGGTTAAACAGCAAGGCATGGGAGGCCTGCGCCGCCAGGCCAAAGGTGAGCGCGGTCATGAAGTTGTGCGCCATGCTCCCCCCGATTCCGCTCAGGCGGGCAAGCAAGGCAGCGATCACGTAACCAAAATAGTAATAGGAGATGGCATAGCCCGAAAGCCAGGGATCGGGCGGCGGGAAGGAGGGAGCGCGGAGAATGGCATTGATGAAGGCCAGCTCCATGGGCTTTTCGGTGCCCACCAGGTCAGGATTGGCAGCGCGCGTCAGGGCAAGGAAAGCGAACGGGAGCAGGAATAACGCCTCGGACAGGGCCAGAAGGCGCACCCGCAGCTTTGCCCAGGCCAGGACTTCGCCCAGGGCGCGGCAGAGACGCTCAGGCCAGGGAGCGGCCGGTCCCTTTCCGTCTGAAAAAATAAAAATCCCCAGGCTCAGGCAGGCCAGCAGGAGGATCGCCAGCAGCGCGCCCCCTGCATCGTTCTGTGACCAGCCCAGGGAGGTGCCGATCCAGAACAGGTAGCCCCAGCTTAGCAGACCGGCAGCGCGCGCCAGGCCGTAGCCGCGATCCGCCAGCGGCGCCAACAGGCGATAGAGCAAGGGGAAGGCCAGCCACCCGATCAGGGTGCTCAGGATGTACCAGAGGAGGAAGGGGATCATGTCAGCGGAAGAGGGGATATTGTTGAGGATTGACCTCGTGCATCATCTCGTAGACGGCATCGAAGATGCTCTCGACGTTCGGCTTCGACCAGTAATCGCCATCAGAGCCATAGGCCGGGCGATGTTCTTTGCCCGGAAGGGTGCGCGGCGGCGAGTCCAGCCAGTAGTAGCCACCCTGTTTTTCAATGACCTGCTGGAGCATGTAGGCCGTGGTGCCGCCCGGCACATCCTCATCCACAAAGAGGATGCGGTTGGTCTTTTTCAGCGATTCGAGGATGCGTCCATGACGATCAAAGGGGAGCAGGGTCTGCACGTCTATCACCTCGACTTCGATCCCCACCTGGTGCAGCTTTTCGGCGGCCTCCAGTGCAATGCGGCAGCAAGCGCCATAGGTGACCAGGGTCACATCCTGGCCGGGGCGCAGGATTTCCGGGACGCCGAGGGGAACGGTCATCTCACCGATATTCTCCGGGAGACGCTCGCGCAGGCGATAGCCGTTGAGGACTTCGACCACGACGGCAGGTTCTTCGGCCTGGAGCAGGGTGTTGTAGAAGGCGGCGGCGCGGGTCATATCACGGGGGACGCAAACGTACATGCCGCGCACCAGGTGAATCAGGCCGGCCATGAGGGAGCCGGAATGCCATATTCCCTCCAGACGATGCCCACGTGTGCGCACAATGACCGGCGCTTTCTGGCCGCCGGCGGTGCGCCAGTGCAGGGTGGCCAGATCGTCGCTCATGATCTGCAGCGCATAAAGGAGATAGTCCAGGTACTGGATTTCGCAGATCGGGCGCAGGCCGCGCAGGGCCAGTCCAATCGCCTGCCCCAGGATGGTAGTCTCACGGATGCCCGTATCGCTGACGCGATATTCGCCGTACTTCTCCTGAAGGCCGCGGAATCCCTGATTGACATCCCCCAGGCGCCCGACATCTTCCCCAAAGGCTACCAGACGCGGTTCGCGCGCCAGGGCGGCATCGAAACAGGCGTTGAGGACTTCAAAGCCATAGACCAGGGGCGAGTTCTCGGAATAGCGCGGCGGCACTTCGGGTACATTCAGGGCCTCACCGCTATAGAGATAGGAATCGTAGCGTTGCTCGTTGATGGCGTCCTGCGTTCGCTTCCACTGGATGAGGATCTGCCTGGAGGGATGCTGGTCATGGCGCAGCAGGCGTAAAGCCTCATGGGCCGCGGCATGTACATCGCGGCGCAGGGGAATGGCAATGCTGGCAAGACGGGAGCGGATTTCGTTCAGGGCGGCGGCGTGGGGGGAGGTAGTGGCGATCTCATCCAGCATGTCCAGCACCTGCTCGCGCTCTTCAAGGATCGGGCGCTGATAGGCCTCCCAGGCCTGCTTGCGCACCGACTCGACGTAGGCGCGGTCTTCCGCCTCCCAGGCGACGAGCTGGGGTTCCGTGGCGATTTCGTTTTCGATGATCCACTCGCGCATTTTGCGAATGCAATCGTGCTCCTCCTCCCATTGCAAGCGCTCCGGTGATTTGTACCGCTCGTGGGAGCCGGAGGTGGAGTGTCCCTGGGGCTGGGTCAACTCGATGACGTGCACCAGAGCCGGAATGTGAGAGCGACGAGCGTTTTCCGCCGCTTTTTGATAGACCTCATACAGGGCAGCATAGTCCCAGCCGGGCACCTGATACAGGTCATATCCATCCCCCGAATTCTGGCGTTGGAAGCCACTCAAGAGAGCATGGATGTCTTCCTTGAGCATCTGGTGGCGGTTGGGGACCGAAATGCCATAGCCATCGTCGTAAATTGAAAGGATGGCCGGCGCTTTCAGCACTCCAATCGCGTTCACCGCTTCCCAGAACATTCCCTCCGCCGTGGAAGCGTTTCCGATGGACACCCAGACAATTTCATCGCCGTTATGTGAAAATTGTGTATATTGTTTCAGGGATTCGACGTTTCGGTAGAGCACGGAGGCGTAGGCCAGGCCAACAGCACGGGGCATTTGTGAGCCGGTTGGGGAGAGATCGGCAGCGACATTATACCGATCCACCTGGGGAAGCCACCTGCCCTCCGCGTCGAACATGCGGCTGGCAAAATGCGCATTCATCGCCCGCCCGGCGGTATTGGACTCGTATTGGGGATCGGCATGGGCATAGAGTTGGGCGAAGAACTCATGCAGCGTCATGACCCCCAGGGCGAACATCCAGGTCTGATCGCGATAGTAACCGGAACGCCAGTCGCCTTTGCGAAAGGCCCTGGCAATCGCCAGGTTCACCAGTTCCTTGCCATCGCCGAAAATGCCGAATTTGGCTTTGCCGCTCAACACCTCGCGCCGCCCGATCAACGAGGCCTGACGGGAACGATAGGCCAGACGATAATCTTTGATGATCTCTTGCGGCGGAAGGGGCAAAAGGGATTTTGTTTTTTTCCCAGACATGGCTCCTCTGATGGTTGGGATTTCCTCAGGTTCACGTACAGAGAGTTGCTCATCCGTGCAGCATACCGCTATCTGGAACTTTGCAAATTATACAACACCGCTCCTCGTAGAGGGGCGCACCGAATGAGATAGATCGCGGACCGCGGACGGCAGAC
>JAGHYK010000184.1 GCA_017743695.1 Chloroflexota bacterium | reverse complement strand
GAACTCCCCGACTGGCTGAAGGGCATTGTTGAAGAAACACCGCCTGCTGCAATGGAATGGTTTGAGACGCCTCCCACAGCAGGCACCCAGGCGGAACGAAACGCTCCAATGCCAGCGGAAGCAGCAGAAAAAGTACAGGAGACGCCAGAATGGATGGCCGGCGAAGAAACGCCGCCCGGCGCGCCTCCCCCAAGCCTCGAATGGAAACCGGCAACCATCGAAGCGGCTGCGCCTCCTTCCGTCACGGTTCCACCCCATCCCAAGCGAACCGGCAGCCTCTCGCCAACGCGCGATCTTCACCTGGCGCAGGCGCAAGCGGCCCTGGAGCGAGGGGATATTCGTCAGGCAGTCGAACACTACGCACGCCTGATCCGCAAGGGTCGCCTGTTAGACGAGGTGATCTTTGATCTGCGCGAGGCGCTCTATCGCTATCCCGTGGACGTGCTGCTATGGCAGACCTTAGGCGATGCCTATATGCGCGCCAACCGTCTGCGCGAGGCGCTGGATGCCTACACCAAAGCCGAACAGCTCTTGCGGTGACGCTTTCCGCTTCGGGGAGCGGATAAGAAACCACAACGGCATGGCACAGGCAGCCATTCAGGCCAGGCAATCGGAACCGCGATGTTGACAAAACTGATTCTGAGGAATTTCAAGCTCTTTTCCGAGGCCGAGATAGACCTGGGGCAGCGGGTTGTCTTTATCGGCCCCAACAATTCCGGCAAGACTTCCGCGCTTCAAGCCATTGCTCTGTGGGATGTGGGCGTGAAACGCTGGCTCGAAAAGCGAGGCGGTGAAAGCGCAGCTGCTGAGCGCGTGGGGGTAAGCATTAACCGTCAGGATTTGATCTCGCTGCCGGTGCCTTCAGCCAAGCTACTATGGCGCGATCTGCGCGTGCGCGAGGGGGAGCGCGTCGAAAATAGACCCCGCACGCGTAACGTACGCATTGAAATTGGCGTCGAGGGGAGCGATCTTGAGCAAGGAATCTGGCGCTGTCACCTGGAATTCGATTACGCGAACGAAGAATCCATCTATTGCCGCCCGGCAATGGGGGTGTCGGTGCCCTCTCATTTGAAGCATCTGCAGGTCGCTTACCTGCCGCCGATGTCTGGGCTGGCAGCGCGCGAAGATCGCCTGGAGATCGGCTCGATCCGCGTGCGCCTGGGTGAAGGGCGTACCGCTGAAGTGCTGCGCAATCTCTGCTGGCAGGTTTTGCAAAGCGAAAACGGCGAAGAGAAGTGGGCGCAAATCTGTGAACACATGGAGCGTCTTTTCGGCTCTAAACTTGGGCGACCGCAATATATCCTGGAGCGGGGCGAAATCGTCATGAGCTATCGCACACGTGAAAACACTCTGCTCGATATTTCCAGCAGTGGGCGAGGCGAACAGCAGACCCTGCTTCTACTGGCCCATATGGCCGTTCACAGTGGATCTGTCCTGCTGCTCGATGAACCGGATGCGCATCTGGAGATTCTGCGTCAACGACAAATCTATGAAGTGCTCTCGCGTCAGGCAGATCAGACCAACAGTCAATTGATCGCAGCCAGCCATTCGGAGGTCATTCTCAACGAAGCCGCTGCCCGAGATGTGGTGATCGCTTTTGTCGGCAGGCCTCATCGGATTGACAACCGAGGCAGCCAGGTGCTCAAGGCGCTGCGCGAGGTTAGTTTTGATCAGTATTACCTGGCAGAGGTGAGCGGTTGGGTGCTCTATCTGGAAGGTTCGACCGATCTGGCCATTCTGCAGGCGCTGGCAAAACGCCTGAATCATCCGGTTCAGCCATTCCTGGAGCGTCCATTCGTCCATTATGTCGCCAATCAACCCCGCAAAGCCCAGGATCACTTCCACGCCCTGCGCGAAGCACGAGGGGATCTGCGGGGGATTGCTATCTACGACCGGTTGGATATGGAATTACCCTCCGATCCCTATCTCAGGCAGATCATGTGGTCGCGCCGTGAACTGGAAAACTACCTGTGCCAGAAGGAGACATTGCTCGCCTATGCTGAAGAGAGAGGACGCAAACAGGCGGGGGAACTCTTTGCGGTGACCTGGCGGCAGGCAATGGAAAAGGCGATCCAGGAAATTGAACAGGCCCTGCAGACGTTAGATAAGGATGCCTGGGGCGCAGAGGTCAAGGCCAGCGATGAGGTTCTCACGCCCCTCTTCAAGAAGTTCTATCAGGCGCTTGGACTCCCCAACGAGATGAGTAAGACGAATTTTCACTGGCTGGCTGACTTTGTGCCGCCGGAAGCCATTGATGAGGACATTCGCCGGGCGCTGGATGCGATCTACGAAGTGGCTTCACAGGCAGCAGCCCAGAGGGCGGAAGGCAACGGCTGACAGGATCATGGATCTCGCTCGCGGCCGGGCTCCAGCCTCAGGCGAGGTGCAGGTGGCGGAGTGTCCATCTGTGCCGGGATCGCCGTCGCGCCGCTCGACATGGAGCCACGCGCAGCGTGGGGGCAGCGCAGGTAGCCGGGGGAGGCTGTATGCCGCAGGCGCGGCCGGCGGCCGGAGTCCCGCGAAGAAGGCGCATACGGAGCCCGGCAGGCAGGTCTGCCTGGCCGACAAAGGCAGATCAGGATGGCCCGGAAGGCCCGCCCGTCCAATTCTCGTCTTATTTTCAGTGACAGGAGGTGCGCGTTGAAGGCTCGCGTTTTCTGGCAGGAGACTCTCCCCTTTCCACCCCCTTTACCGGAGGCCGAATGGCCGACGCGCGTGGATGTGGCGGTGATCGGCGGAGGATATACCGGTTTGAGCGCGGCGCGTACGCTGGCCCAGAACGGGGTCAAGGTGGCGGTGCTGGAAGCGAATGAAATCGGTTGGGGGGCGAGCTCACGGAACGGCGGCATGGCCCTGACCGGTTTGAAACTTTCCGTCCAGACCCTGGTCAGGCGCTATGGGATCGAGTTTGCCCGCCGGCTTTTTGATTTTTCTCTGCAGGCGCTGGATTATCTTGAGAAACTGATCCAGGAAGAAGGCATTGCCTGCGATCTGGAGCATAGCGGCCATCTGATCGTCGCCCGTAAACCTTCCCATGCGCGCGATTTGCAGACGGAGGTCGAGATGCTGGCGCGCGATTTTGGCTACCCGGCGCGCTTTCTCGCGCGCGCCGGGCTGGGGGAGGAGATCGCCTCGGAGGTTTACCATGGGGGACTGGTGGATGAGCGCAGCCTGGGGTTGAACCCGGCCAGATATGTCGCCGGGCTGGCGCTGGCCGCCGCTCGACAGGGTGCAAAGCTATATCCCCGGCGGCGGGTGATGCGCCTGGAGCGTCAGGGGAATGGGTTTCTTCTTCATACTTCCCAGGGGCGCCTGCAGGCTGAAAAAGTTTTCGTCGCCACTTCTGGCTACACCGATGCCGCCCTTCCCCATCTGCA
This sequence comes from Chloroflexota bacterium, assembly GCA_017743695.1. Lineage (GTDB taxonomy): Bacteria > Chloroflexota > Anaerolineae > Anaerolineales > Villigracilaceae > 630D-37. The sequence goes on along the minus strand of JAGHYK010000184.1, from coordinate 1,665 downwards.
GCGGCGCATCCTGCCGATTGGCTCTTATATCATCGCCACTTCGCCGCTGCCGGAAGCGCTGCGCCTTTCTTTAATCCCCAGACGCCGAATGGTCTTTGACACGCAGCATTACCTCAACTATTTTCGCCTTTCTGCCGATGGGCGGATGATCTTTGGAGGACGAGCGGTCTTCTTCCCGGAGAGCGAACGGATTTTGCAGGAGAGCGCCCGTATCCTGCGAAAGGAGATGGAGTACGTTTTTCCGGCGCTGAGGGGGGTGGAGGTGGAATACGTCTGGGGAGGGACGCTGGACTTTGCGCTGGATCAGATGCCGCATGTGGGAGAGGAGGAGGGGATCAGTTACGCGCTGGGGTATGCCGGGCATGGGGTCGCTTTTGGGACTTTTTTCGGGCATACGGCGGCGCAGGCGTTGATCGCCGGGCGTCTGCGGGAACATCCGTTTGCGAATCTGCCGTTTACGGCGCTGCCCTCCGCCCGCTTACGCTTCCCCTTGCTCGTCCTGGCCAGTCTCTGGTATCGGTGGCTCGATCTGGTCGCCTGAATGGAGGAGGCTTTCCAGCAGTTCCCTTGCCTGAGTCAGATCGGCCTGGGGCACAAAAAGCTGCACCCTTCCGAGGGAACTGCCAATGGCGACCGGGAAGGCGTCAATCCCGGCGCCTTCCTGAAAGAGCAAGACCGGGATGCCGTAAGCGTCCAGGTAGCTTTTCAGCTCCTCCGCGACCAGGCGGCCATCCACTTCGGTCAACATTTGCCAGTCTGAGGCCATTTCATCCTCTCCAGGTCAGGATAAAAAGCAAGGTCCAGAGGGTGCTTACCATCAGTTGTCGGATGCCGATGCGCGTGGGTTTCCAGCGCCAGGCAGGGCGATAGATGCCCCATAGCGTCTCTGCCCATTGGAGCAAAAAGGGGAGCGCGATGGCGCGCGGCAGGATATTCCCCAGGCTGAGAGCCAGTGTGAAAAGAAGGTTGAAACTGGTGTAGAGCAAAGCGCGTTGAGCGTGCTTCCAGCGGGCGGCCAGGGGAAGCAGGGTCGCCCATTCTCGCTGTTCGAGGCGCACAAAGGCATAGACAATGGATGCCGCCCCTTGCAACCAGCAGAGGAGCCAGAGCCACCAGCCGGCGGGGTCGTAGCGGCCCTGACTGACCCACAGGGCTGCCGGGGCAGCCAGGGAAAGGACGCCGGTGGCTACGATTTCGATGGCCATCTGACGGCGCTCTGCACGACGGCTGATCAGGTAAAGATGCCACAAAAAGACGGGAGCGCCAGGGACGGCCAGCCAGAGGAGGAAGAAAAAGCCGCGGCGAAGCAAAAAGGCCAGCGCGGCCAGGCCGATCAGGCTGTATAGAGCCACCCAAAAGCGGGCGGCATTTAACTCGTGGCGTGGACGACGGCCGCGATAGACTTTAACCAGGATGCTCATCGGCTGGCGAAGCAGGAACGCGCACATGGCAGCCACAAACAGCGCCGCTGAATGGAGGTTGAACGTTCGGGCAGCGAAGAAGCCGATGATCAGTGGGCTGAGGATAAAGACCCACGAACCATGTTCCTGGGGCAAGGCGATAATTCGGGTGTTTGCTTTCATGAGAGGCTCCGGAAACTAAAAATGAGTCTACTGCAAAAACCTTAAAATTTTACCACGAAGACACAAAGTCACGGAGTTCCTT
>JAGHYK010000183.1 GCA_017743695.1 Chloroflexota bacterium | reverse complement strand
AGCAATCCCCATATCGGCCAGGAGATTGCTTCGCTTCGCTCGCAATGACAGGAGATAGAGGGTTTTTCATGGCTTTCGGGCGACTCGCTGCGAATTTCCTGAACGAATGATACAGTATCGGCCATCGTCCAATTCCCCCTTTTTGCCGAAGGCGAGGTTATAATTCCCCTTATGAAACGCGCTGTGCTCTTGTTCCTCCTCCTGTTTGCGCTCTTTGGCCTGGTTTTGTTCAGCCAGGAAGTGACCGCTGCTCCTTCCCCCCAGCAACCCTATTCCACCCCCACGCCCGGCCCCGACGGTCGCATTCTTTACATCGTGCAACCGGGCGATAGCTGTATCTCTGTCGCCGAGCGTCACAACCTGACCCTGACCCAACTGCGCGCCCTCAACAACCTGGATGAGGCCTGCGTGTTACAACCGGGTCAGGTACTTTTTATCGGAATTGGCGGGCCTGCGCTCTTAACCCCAACTCCCGGCTCCACCCCCACCCCCGAAACACCGACTGTGACTCCCACACCGCTCTCCGGCACCACTGAAATCTGTGTGATGGTGTATGAGGACGCAAATGGCGACGCCTTGCGCCAGGAAACAGAAACAGCCGTTGCAGGCAGTGCTATCAGCATTGTGGACATGAACGGCATGTATTCGGATAATCGTCAAATGCCAGCCGGAAGCGATCCCATTTGCTTTAAAGATGTGCCCGCCAGCGAATACACGATCAATGTGGGCTTACCCGACGGATATAATCCCACCACGCAGGCGAGCTACCGTTTGAGTATCCTGCCCGGCGAACAGGTCGCCATCTCCTTTGGCGCTCAGAAACGAGTCACCCCCGTTGACACCGGCGAATCCCCTGCCCCCACCTCCAGCACCATTCCCTGGCTTGGCCTTCTTGGGGGTCTGCTCTTGCTGAGCGGGTTGGGGCTGGCATGGTATTCCTGGCGACTGGAGCGTGAACGTCGCTATGCCCAGCGCCTTGCGCGGCGCAAAGGGCCATAGGGAGAAAAACTCAGTGCAAACAAACCAGGAACAAAACGGATGAACAGCTCACCCCGCACAGGCTGGCCGTGTTCTCCAGTTTTTATCGGAGTTTCCCTTGTCATATGCAGATGGGATTGCAGAAAAAAGATTTTGTGATATACTGCTTTTAGTTCTGCTGAAACACCCGTGCCCGTCTCCTTTCAGCAGACTCATCTTTTTTCGCCAAAGGAGTAGCCATGTCTGAATATCCTTCCATTACCAGTGACGATAAGCTCTGGAGCGCACTTTCCTATGTGTTTGCCCCTATCGTCGGGGTTATCGTCTTGCTCATCGAGGAAAAGAAAGCCCGCCCCTTTATCAAGTACCATGCTGTCCAGTCCATTGCCGCCAGCATTGCTTTCTTTATCGTCAGCGTTGTGCTCTCTATCGTTACCCTGGGCTTCGGTGGCCTGTGCATCCCTTTGCTCTGGCTGGTTTTCCTGTACTGGGCATACAAGGCCTATCAGGGAGAGTTCGTAGAAATCCCCTGGTTGAGTAACTTTATCAAGGGCCAGGGCTGGGCGTAAGCGCAATCACGCTTCGCGCCCAAAAATTGAGAGTGCTTCAAAAGCAAATCAGCAGGGGCAACATCAGGGCCGTTTCCCCAATGTATTTTCCTGCAGATCATCAGGCAAAGAAGTTGCCTTTTGAAGCGATTTGGTAACTGCCTGCCCAAGTGATGAAGAACTCTCTGACGAGGATGGATAGCTGGTAGGCGGTTCGCAGGTAATGACGAGCTTTGTCTGATTCTCTACGGAGGAGGCCATGCAAATCGGAAAAGCCCTCACTTATCCCTTTGAGGACCGTCGTTGGCTAAGCAAGGTCCTGATTGGGCTGGCCATTTCGCTTGTCCCCATTTTGAACCTGGCACTTTCGGGATACGTGATAGAAATCGTGCGCCGTATGAGCCGGCAAGAAAGCGAAATCCTGCCGGAATGGGACAACGTCGAAAAACGTTTCATAGACGGCCTGTTGGTGACCCTTGCCTACCTGATCTATTCCCTCCCGCTCATTCTCTGCTGTGTCCTGGCTCTGGCGCCACTTCTCCCTCAACTCCTCTCGGATTCGTTAGACCGCAACGCAGTAAACACGCTAACGAGCATCGGAATGATCGCTTTGATCTGCGCCGCCGGCGCCGGGCTCCTCTATTCCATCGCCCTCTCCCTCTTGTACCCGGCGATCATGCTTCGCTATGCCCGTTATGGGAATTTCGGCGCCTGCTTCCAGATCGGAGAAATCTGGCGCGCCATTTCAAAAGATTTTGGAAACTATCTGACACTATGGTTAAGCATCATGGGAGTCGGACTGGTAGCCGGTATTGTGATCGCCATCGCTGGAGGCATCCTGAGCCTCATCCCATGCATCGGAACATTGCTCGTCTATGCCGGGGCACTGTTTGCCGGAGTGTACATCAACCTGGTTTATGCCCACCTGATCGGCCAGTTCGCGCTCAGCAATCCAGAGCCTGACGCCCTGACACAGGCAATCTGAAAAGCCCGCCCCTGCTGAAAAGAGACTGGACGGCCCCTCGCAGCCGTCCAGTCTTGTTATGCCTGCTGCAGCCGCGGGCGGAATTTATAGCCGTAGAGGATCAGACCGCGCTCATCCCCATCGGTGCGCAACTTACGCGTCACCATCTCCACCGGCATCCCAATTTGCACCTCCTCCGGGCTGACATCGGTCAATTGCGCCGTCACCATCGGCCCTTCTTCCAGTCGGATCAAAGCCACCGTATAAGGCACTTGCTGCTCAAAACCGCTCGGCGCCTCGTAAATGGTGGTGTAGGAATAGACCTCGCCGCGACCGCTAAACGTGTAGAGTTCACGCGCCTCCTTCCCGCAAGAAGGACACACATCACGCGGCGGGAAAATCCTGACCTGGCAATGGGGACAGACCTCACCGACCAGGCTATAGCGTTGCTTTCTCAATCTCCAATGGCGTGGAATTTCCATAAGGGATCACTCCTTGAAGTAGAATTTTCACGCTGCCATTCTACCCTTATGGCCTATCAGGAACTATCAAGTTTCATGCCTGCCGAAACATGGCCCGCCTGCCATTTGTGGTAAACTTTCCCCGATGCGTCTCACCCTTCCCAGAACCCCATCCCAGCTTCTCTCCTGGCTGCTTCCCCTCTTACTCATGCTCCTTCTAACCCACGTTCCGGCAGACCCGGACATGTGGTGGCACCTGCGCAACGGTCAGGAGATGGTTCAGCTCCGTCGCATCCTGCTCGAGGATCGCTTCTCCTACACCCGCTATGGTGCGCCCTGGGTCAACGTCTTCTGGCTGAGCGATCTGCTACTCTATGGCATCTACCGCGTCAGCAGCTACTTTGGGCTGGCCTTTTTCGCGGCCCTGGTCGGCGCCATCCTGTTCACTCTCTTCTACCACCGGGCAAAAGCGACCCCTTACCTCAGCGCCCTCCTGGTTTTGCTCCTTGCCATCGCCATCGCCCCCTTCTGGTCGGTTCGCCCCCAGCTCCTTTCCTTCCTCCTCCTGGCCTGCCTGTCCATTCGTCTGGAGCGCTGGCGTTTCGAGCCGCGCCCGGCTCCCTGGCTTCTGCTCCTTTTTCTCCTCTGGGCCAACCTGCATGGCGGCTTCATCTGGGGATACCTTTACCTGCTGGCCTTCCTCAGCGGCGAACTTCTCGAGCGCCGCCTGCGGCCGGATACAAACCTTCTTCGTCTCGCCGGCTGGACATTCCTCTCTCTTCCCTTCACCCTTCTCAATCCCAACGGCCTGGCGCTCTGGCGTCTCCCCTTCCATACGGTGGATGTCTCCATGGGCATCTACGAATGGCTCTCCCCCGATTTTCACCGCCCCTTCCTGCACCCGCTGCTCTGGGTGCTCTTTCTCTACATCCTCGGCCTATCCCTTCGCCGCACCCCAGCCCGCCTTTCCCAAACCCTGCCGCTCCTGGGCTTTGCCTACATGGGATTCGTCTCCCAACGCGCGATGGGTCCCTTCCTGGTCGTACTCACCCCTGCCCTTTTAGAGACATGGGAAGAGATTGGGAAAGCGTGGCCATGGGTGCGCGCCCGGGCTGCTCCTGCCTATCTGCAGACTGCCGGCCTGGGGCTACGTGCGCTCCAGGCCACGCTCGCAATCGGACTCGGCCTGAGCCTGATCCTGCGCACCGCGGCCCTGTCCTCCCCTGAAGCAGTTCACCGCGACTACCCCCAGGCAGCCGTTCAATGGTTGCGTGAAAATCGCCCCCCAGGACGCCTCTTCAACGCCTACAATTGGGGCGGCTACCTGACCTGGACCCTGCCGCAATACCCTGTCTTCATTGATGGCCGGGCAGACTTGTATGGGGATGAAATCATCGCCCAGTGGCAGGCCATCGTCAGCGCCGAGCCGCAGGCCTGGGAACTCCTCGACCGCTGGCAGATTCAAATCATCCTCCTGGAGCCCTCCCATCCCATCCTTCGCGAACTTCCCCAACGAGGCTGGAAGATCGTCTATCAGGATTCACACTCCATCCTTCTACTGCGAGAAAATGCCCATGTCCACCTATCGCTTCGCTCATCCCATTGAAGTCCGCTACGGCGATCTCGATCCCCAGGGTCATCTGAACAACGCCAAATATCTCACCTACTTTGAACAGGCGCGCATCCAATACCTGATCCATTTAGGCCTCTTTCGCCCTGGTCAATCCTTTCTGGAGATCGGCATCATCCTGGCCGAAGCGCGGGTCACCTTCCTCAAACCAGTGCACTTTGGTCAATCCGTCGAAGTATGCGTGCGCGTCATACGGCTGGGGAACAAGAGCTTTGAAACGGAATACTTACTCCGCGATCGTCAAACCCATGAAGAACTGGCGCGTGGTAGCAGCGTTCAGGTCACCTACGACTACCACACCGCCCAAACCATCCCCATTCCTCCCACCTGGCGCCAGGCCATCGCCGAATTTGAGGGACTCCCCTTATAACCGTCGCCTCCCTTCGTGCTCCATTCGCGGACGCCCCTCACGGCCTGGAAAGCCCATGCTGGGGCTATCCGCCATCCACTTTCTCGACTCGCCGT
>JAGHYK010000182.1 GCA_017743695.1 Chloroflexota bacterium | reverse complement strand
CGCCGGTACTGTATCTTTCGTTCAGGAACTTCCAGGACAAAAAGGCTTGAACCCCCTGTAAAATATTCGGAAATCCAACCAAGAAAGGAGGTTCAAGCCGGTATGATTGTAACTCTGGGTAAGCTTGTTTTGCAAGAGCTTGATTGGACATGGTAGTGTATCTTTCGTTCAGGAAATTCCGAAAACAATTGAGCGGAAAAAGATTTCCCACCGCAGGCACTTGAACGAAATTTTTTACGATGTCTATTTCCCACTTTCTTTTCTGAACAGGCGATTACGTGAAGGATTGTTCCCACTTGCTTAGTTTCAGCGAGAAGCGGTTTTTTTTCCATGAATTTCCTGAAGGAACGATACAGTATCTTCACAAACAAAGTGAGCATGGCCAGGTTGAGAGCGGCAATGCGCCGGCGGGTCAGCACTTCAGTCGAATCGCGCAGGTTTTTCCCTTTCAAGATGTCCAGCACAACGCCGCGTACGACTTCCAGGCCAATTTGCTGCACCAGATCACTGCCACTGGCAGAAAGCAGATCGAGCGCGGCCGGGGAGAGCAAGTCGGAAAAGGAATGGAAGCCGCTTTTTTTGCTCATGGCGTTTCAGAACAAAACGTCGTTCACTTCAATAGGGGCACAATTGATAGTAAGAACATGGCGCGCCTCTTTGCCAAGCCAGGACTTGACCTCCTCGCGAATGATGTCCACATATCTGGGATTTTGCTCAATGAGGACGAAGCGTCGCCCCAGCATGGCGGCTGCCTTGCCGGTCGTGCCAATGCCAGCGAAGGGGTCCATCACCACATCCCCTTTGAAGGAGTAATAGCGGATCACCTTTTCGGCGAGTTCTAAAGGAAAAACAGCCGGATGACGCGGATCGTGCGCAGGCTTGATGCGCCAGATGTTAGTACGCTCATAGTCATCATCAATTTTGGATTCAGCCACCAGTTTCTTATCCGGGTGAGCGCGGATATTCCAGTCAATCAACTTATCTGTGTGCTTGCGATACACGAGGATATATTCGGTCACCGGGACCGGCTTGTACTGGAGCGGATTGCGATCGGCAGCGAAACGGCGTCCCCGCCCGGTAGCCCAACCGGCCCCTTCGGGCTTCTCCCAAATGATGTCGTCTATAAAGTCATAACCTTCCTCGATAAACAGGCGATGCATATCAAAAGGGACAGCAATTCGTTGCGAGGCCTGGTTGCGATTGGCCCGACGCACCAATACAGGAGAAACATTCATTACGAAGAATCGCCCCTCTGCCAGCACGCGGTGCGCATAGTGAAGAATGCGACGCATTTTCAGCAAGTAATCTTCATAACTGAGATAGTCAGTATATTCCGGGCGAGCGTTGTAATAGGGGGGAGAAGTAAAAATTAAATCAACGCTTTCTGCGGGAAGTTCCTGCAAAATTTCTTCCGCATCTCCCTGGGCAATCGTGTTGCGCAGGGAAGAAAGCAGATAAGTCTTCGTGCGAGAAGACGTCTTGCGCGTCGCTCTGGCCTCTTTTCTCCCGAGCAAACGCGCCTCCAGAATTTCTGGCGCAGTGGATTTGTCCTCCAGAATCAGCGAAGTATAGGCATCAATTACCACTTCCCCGATACGCTCACCATTGGCCTTATTGACCAACGGCACCCGCCAGACGTGATAGCGGTCATCTATCTCCGGCAGCCCAAAATCTACTGCCCTTTCCAGTTGGGCGCGTTCCAGCCATACCGAGGCAATCTGGCGAGCCGCTCGGACATCAAGTACACTGTATTGTCGTTGCTCACTAACCAGGGGACGGGTAGCCATGTTTCTATTTTATCACGGCAAACTTTTTCCACAGGCCAGGTCTCGCCCTGCCCATCGGTCTCTCCTGTCCATTGTCTACCGTTTTCTATTCTCCAGCCGTCAGATCTCCATTGCGCCAGAAGAGATGCGAGCAGAATCTTTGTCCAGGATGTAGCCTGGCAGGGCCCGAGAGGGGGAGGGGATGTTTTGCGCCGTTTTTGTCCTCAATGGATAAGACGATGCGCTGCCACAGCGAGCAGCGTCAATCCGAAGCAGGCAGGCGAACGGGGACGAGGGGCGCGGCGCGCTGCGCCTGCTCGGAATCCAGCGTCACCAGGGCGGCGCCGAAGCGTCGCGCCACGGCCACATACACCGCGTCGCTGCCGCGCAGGCGGTGCGAGGCGGCAATTACGGCGGATTCCCGCGCCAGGTCGTCATCGAGAGGGATGAGGGTGAGAAAACTCAATTGCTGAATTTCTTCCATCCATTCCATCGCCAGGGTGGTATTGTTTTGTTTGCGCGCCAGAGAAGCAACGACTTCCACCAGCATCAACGTAGGGACAAAGACAGGAATCTCCGCCTCCCTGATTTGCGCCAGAAAGCGCCAACTTTGTTCGCTGCCCCTCTCGGTAGGACTAAAGGCATTGACGAAAACACTGGCATCAATCGTCAAGGCATCGTTCATCGGCGCATCTCCGAGAGGATTTCCACGGCGCTTTTCTCACTCTGCCAGCCTTTCCCCAACTCTTCCCGAATCCGTTCCAGCCGCGCCCAGACCTCGTCGGCGTCTGGCTGAGGGGGCAGGGCATCCAGTGGCACCAGCAAGGCAACCGGCCGTCCGCGCTGGGTGATGAGATAGCGCACACGGCGTTCTTTGACGGCGCGCACCACTTCCGATGCACGCGCTTTCAGTTCGCGAATACCGATTTCTTCCATCGGGAACTCCTTTCGTGGTCACTTTTACACCCTATTGTAGTCACTGAGTGAGAAAACGTCAATGCCATGCTGCAGTGCAGCAGTCCAATATTTGTTTGCCCAAACCCAACCATTCCTGGTAAAATCAACCCGGCGTTCTTGGAGAAGCAACAGCCGAAGCGAATCTTTCTAACAATTCTTGAGTATGGTGGACGGTGGATGACCGCGCACCGCAGACGGCCATCGGATGGGCTTTTCAGCCTGTTGGGGGGATGACCGTCAACGAATTGGGAAACGAAATAAACGAATCCAGGTAAAAAGAGCACTTCTTGCGCGAAATTATGCCATGAAAATCTCCGACTCCCCCTTTATTGCCGATTGGTTTGTCCTCTCCCTGCGCTGGCTGATCTTGCTGGCGTTGGGCTTTGCTCTGTTCTCCAATCCCAACACGCCCTGGGGGCCGTACCTTGCGCTGGGGATCGGCGTTCTCTGGAATCTGGGATTCTCCGTGCTGGCCGGCCTCAACATCCGTTTGAGCTATCACCGGCTGCTCAACGTTCTCTTCGACTTCCTCCTGGCCATCAGCTTGAGTTTGCTACTTTCCCAGCCGGGTCTTGAGCTGGCGCTGGTGAGCCTGTTACCGATCTTCAGCGCTTCCCTGTACTTTGAATGGCGAGGCGCACTGATCGTCACATTTTCCTGTCTCCTTTTTACCGCCGCCTATGGTTTCCTGCTTCTGAAAGTTCCGCGGTCTCTCCTGCTCATTTTGCTCCCGCTGATCCTGGCATCTGGAGGCATTTTTGGCTTTTTGGGCTATCGCCTGATGAACGCACTGCGTGCCCGGCGAAAAGCAATTCTGGAAGCAAGGGCACAGAAGGAACGTGCTGAACTGGAGGCAAAGCTTCAGAAGCAGCGCGCCGAAAGTGAACGCTTACGGGCGGTTTATGAGCTTTCCTCTACCCTGACCGGTACACTTAGCTACCAGCGGGTGATCGAATCGGCCCTCGGACTGGCCGATTCCGCGCTCTCACCGGAAATGGAACGCGGCACGAATCCTCTCGTAGGAGCTGTCCTGCTCTTTCGGGAGGGTCAACTTTTCGTCGCTGCAGAATACCATCTCAACTTCGCCGACCGCAAGCTCGAATTCCCAGGGGAGGCCGGAATTCTGAAAATGCTCCTGGAAGAACGCGCTCCTGTGCATACTCGCGAACTCCCCCTCGATCCGGAATTGGGGCGGATCACAGCCTTGAGAAAATGCACTTCCTTCTACTGTTTACCCCTCTACAGTGGGCTGAACACATACGGCGCTCTGATCTTTGGGCATCCTGATCCCCAATACTTCACTGAAGAACGACGCGAGATATTAAACATCCTGGCGCGCCAGATGAGCATCGCCCTCCAGAACGCCAGCCTGTACCAGAGCTTGCTGGAGGAAAAGGAACAAATGGCCCAGGTCCACGAGGAGGCGCGCAAAAAACTGGCTCGCGATTTACACGATGGCCCCACCCAATCCGTTTCTGCCATCGCCATGCGATTGGGCATCCTTCGTCGCATGTTCGAGCGCGATCCGCAGCAAGCCTCTGAGGAACTGAAAAAGCTCGAAGAGCTTGCGCATCGAACGGTAAAAGAAATGCGCCATATGCTCTTCACGTTACGTCCACTGGTGCTCGAGACCCAGGGGTTGAAAGCGGCCTTGCAGTCCATGGCGGATAAGATGCGTGAGACCTTCAACCAGGAAGTGATCATCGAAGTAGACGAAAGCGTGCTGGATCGCCTCGAAATGGGGAAGCAGGGCGTGATCTTTTCCCTGGCAGAAGAAGCCGTGAATAACGCCCGCAAACATGCCCGTGCGCCTCACATCTGGGTGCGACTGAAGCCGATACATCCCGATATTTTGCTGTTTGAAGTCCAGGATGACGGCGTGGGTTTCGATGTGAAATCAGTGATGCAATCCTACGAGAAGCGTGGTAGCCTGGGCATGGTTAACCTGACCGAGCGGGCTGAAATGTTGAACGGGCTGCTGAATATCCTCTCCGCACCCGGCCAGGGAACGCGCGTCCAGGTCTTTATCCCCCTCACCGATGAAGCCGCAGAACGCCTCCATCAACAGCGTTGATGAAGAGGATGAGGAAAACCATCGGTCGCAACAAGGCCAAAGAGGTTTCTTTCCTTGCTCCTCACTCGTTGAAAACCCGTCCCAGTCCGGCAAGCAAGCCTGCCCTGCTATCGTCCGTGTCATTCACTTCCTCTCGGAAGACTACCATGTCCCGCTTTCCCCGATTCATTATCCTGTTCCTGACCCTCAGCCTCCTGTTCGCCGCCTGCCGACCGCAGACCGCCGACCGCAGACCGCAAGCGGACGGTGGACGGTTGA
>JAGHYK010000181.1 GCA_017743695.1 Chloroflexota bacterium | reverse complement strand
CGCTCCCCCATTCGTTGACGGACTCCCCAACAGGCTGGAAAGCTGTGCCATGCGTTGACGCCTCGCGTCTTAGACAGGCTGGAAAGCCTGTCCTGCAACCGTCCATCGTCCATCGTCCACCCTGCGGTCTGCCGTCCGCCGTCTGCGGTCAAAAAAAGGCCCCGGATTGCTCCAGGGCCTTTTGGGTTGCTCTTACATGCCGGTATCGTGCTCTTTGGCGCTGTAACCGGGGCCGCTGCGGAAGAAAGCGGCGTTCTGCTCGATGTCCGGGGTCAAATCTACCACTTCGCCCGGTTCCAGTTGCCTGACGGTGTTCAATATCACCTTCACGCCATGATGGTTGACGCCCTCGTAATGGCCGCTCAGACCGACGCGGTTGATGTATTCACCGCCTTTTGCAGTGTAGGCCGAAGGTACCTCATCTTCCGGGAAGATGGCAGCGTATGGGCATTCGGGGACGCAGGCGCCACAGTCAATGCAGGTGTCGGGATCAATGTAAACCGCTGGCCACTCCTCAATCGGATAGCCGGGGACAATGCATTCGACCGGGCAGACCTCGATGCAGCCGCGGTCGCGCAGACAAAGACTGGTAATCACGTGGGTCATAGGATGCCTCCTGTGGGAAAAGTGGAAAGGATGGATGTATTATACACCAAGAGAGATGCTCATCTCTTATCGCCAGAAGAAAAACTGATCGTAGCCGACGAGCACCAGATGAGGGGGGATGCCGATCAGGGTCGTGATCAGGAACACGAGCGTCCAGAACAAACCGTTCAGCAGCGGAATGTAGTAAAGTGCCAGCAGGAAAATCCAGAAGAACGCCTGACGATAGGGAAGCAGGCGTTCCAGGAAGGGGCGCGGCAAATAAGGTTCGATGATCCCAAACCCGTCCAGCGGAGGGATGGGCAGGATGTTAAGCAGGAAGGCGGTGATCTGGAGCATTCCCAGGAAGGCCAGCGATGGGCCGAGCGCTTTGTTACCGATCTGCGGGAAGAGCTTCAGGATGAGCGCCAGGAATAGCGCCAGCAGCAGATTCGTCAAAGGGCCGGCCAGGGAGACGGCACTTCGCCAGCGCTCGTTACGCAGGCGCCAGGTTTCAATGTACACAGCGCCGCCAGGCAACCCAAACCCGCCCAGGATCAGAAACAGCAAGGGCAGGATCAGGGAATAAAGGGGGTGGGTGTAACGGAGCGGGTTCAGGGTCAAATATCCCTTTTCACGCACCGTCCAGTCCCCACCCCAGTAGGCGACCAGCGCATGGGCAAATTCATGCAGCGAGAGCGAGAAGATCCATCCCATCAGCACCAGCGCGAAGACCATGCGCTACGCTCCGTGAAGGAGATAGGCCTCGATCATCAGCAGGTTCTTTTCCCCTGCCTGGCGCACGATCTCCAGCATGTTTTCCATCGTCGAGACCTCTTCCACCTGTTCTTCTACAAACCACTGCAGGAACTGTTGCGAGGCGTAATCCTTTTCCTGGATAGCGGTTTCAAGGATGGTGTAAATCTGTCGTGTCACCTCCTTTTCCCAGTTCAGCGACATCTCGAAGGCGCGCTCGGCGGTTTCGATTTGCGCGTTGGGGGCCGGAACGGCGGGAATGTGCACCGGCGCGCCGGTTTCGAGCAGGAAGCGCAGGAACTTCATGGCATGTTCGCGCTCCTCTTCCGATTGCTTGAAGAAAAATTCGGCGAGCTTGTGCAGTGCTCGCGCCTCAAAAAAGGCAGCGATCTGCAGATACTGGTTCGATGCACCCAGCTCATTCCCGATCTGGGCGTTCATCTGTTCGGCCACTTTGGCACTGATTTGCATGGTGACCTCCTTATGAGAAAGGAACCGGTTGAGAGAGCAAGGCGTGCAGCAGGCGGACGGAATGTTGCACGTCTTCCACGTCCACCATCTCCGAGGGGCTATGAATGTAGCGGCAGGGGATGGAGAGACATCCCGCAGGCACGCCGGCGCGTACGAGTTGCATGGCACGGGCATCCGTTGTACCGCCGACCAGTACCTCGCGCTGATGGGGGATGCCCAGACGTTCCGCCACGCCGCTCATCCATTCCACGACTTTGGGATCGGCGATCATGCCACTATCAAGGATTTTGATTGCTGGACCTTTGCCCAGCGCAACCGCCATTTTGCCCCCCGGAACATCGCCGGTGCGCGTGACATCTACGGCCAGCGCCACCTGCGGCTCCAGGCCGAAGGCAGCCGGGGCGGCGCCACGCGTCCCCACCTCTTCCTGGACGGTGAAGACGAAATAGACCTCGTTGGGCGTCTCCTGGAGCGTGCGCAGGGTCTCGATCATGACGGCCACGCCGATGCGATCATCCATGGATTTGGCCACCCAGCGCCGTCCCAGGTCGAGGAAAGGTCGCTCGAAGGCCGCCATATCCCCCACGCGCACCGGACAATCTGCGGCCGAGGTGGCGCCTACGTCAATGAAGAGCTTTTCGAGTTTGGGGAAGGAATCGCGAGGCTCGTCCTGATCCATATGGATCACGCCGGCAATGCCGTTCACGAAGCGCACGCGCCCACCGATGAGTGTGTGCACCATGACGCCGCCGATGCTCGTGAAGCGCACGAAGCCGCGCTCTTCGATGTGGGTGGCGATCAGGCCGATCTCATCCAGATGCGCCGCAACCACGATCCGTTGACCTCCGTTCTGCGCCCGACCTTTGCGGGCAATCAGGTTCCCCAAAGCATCTATGCGCATATCCTCCACAAACGGCGCAATCTCCTGTTGCACGCGCTCGCGGATCGCTCCCTCGTATCCGGAGGGGCCAAAGGTTTGGGTCAGTGCTTCGACCAGGGATTTCATGAGTTCTTCTCCGTTTCTAAAACTTCAGCGGTGAGTTCGTTCAAGGCCTCTTGGAGCAGGCGCAGGGTGTTTTCCCAGTCTTCCAGAAGCGCCAGGGATGCCGGACTGTGCGGGTACCGGCCCGGTACGGAGACGGAGACAGCGGGAATGCCTTCACGCGTGCGCTGGATCGCCCCGGCATCCGTACCACCACCGCCCGGCTGGCGGATCTGGTAGGGGATGTTGTGCCGTTGGGCGACCGCTTCCAGGAAGCGCACCAGGCGCGGGTCGGAGAGGGTCGCGGCGTCGGCGCGATAGATGGCGGGACCGGCACCCAATCGGGTGTTGTAGAAGAGATTCTCACGGCCCTCCGGCACTGGCAGGTCATGGGCCGGGGTGGAATCTACCGCAATGCCGAGGTGCGGCTGCAGGGCATAGGCGGCCACCGATGCGCCGCGCAGGCCGATCTCTTCCTGCACGGTGAAGGCAGCCTGTAGCTCCAGGTGCGGGGGCGCATTGCGCAGTAGCTCGATCACCGTGGCCACGCCCAGACGATTATCCAGGGATTTGGCGAGGATCGCGGCGCCGAGACGGCGGAAAGGGGTGGCGAACGTCGCCCGACTTCCCAGCTCGGCCTTGCGCCCCGGCCCCAGGTCAATGCGTAGCGATTCCAGGCTTAACTTGCGAGCGCGTTCCTCGGGGGTGGTCAAGTGGATCGGACGGGCGCCGATCACGCCGGGCAGATGATCCTTTCCCACCCAGACCGGTTTCCCCACCAGGTAGCGCTCATCCACGCTGCCTGCGGTTTCAAAGCGGTAGAGACCATCGCCATCTTCGGCGACCAGCATGAAGCCGACTTCGTCCATGTGGGCGGCGAGCATCACCCGTAGCCCATCACCACTTCGGGCGTGGCGGATGGCCAGCACGTTGCCGAGCGCATCCACGCGCACTTCGTCGGCATGGGGCCGTACTTCTTCCAGCACGATCTGACGCACTTCCCCCTCGTCGCCGGAGACAGCCACGGCATTGCAGAGTCGTTCGAGCAGTGAGAGGAGAGATTCAGGGATCATGGTGCGCTTCAGCTCCAGGTTAATGCTTCCATGAAGGCGCCATCCAGGCGACACAGGAATTCGGCCAGCAGGCGGCCGGCCCGTTCGATGTCCTTGAGGGCAACCACTTCGACGGGGGTGTGCATGTAACGCAAGGGAATGCTGACCACAGCCGTCGGGATACCCTCCGCTGCCGTTTGCATGGCGTAGGCATCGGTGCCGGAATGGCGCGGGGTATACTCGACGCTGAAGGGGATTTCCATCTCTTCGGCGATTTCCTTGAGCCGCCGATGGAGGGCCGGGTGGATGTTCGGCCCCCAGGCCAGAACGATGCCTTTGCCCAGCTCAAACGTTCTCCAGTCGTTGGCGCCGGGGCCTTTGGCAAAGGTGACATCTACCGCAATCGCCAGCGTGGGTTGTTCGGCAAAGGCGGAGGTCCTTGCCCCGGCCATGGTCACTTCTTCCTGCACCGTTGCGGCCAGGATCGCATCCCAGTTCAGGGTCCGGCCGCGCAGATGCTGCAGGCAGACGGTCAACGCGGCCACGGAGGCGCGGTTATCCAGACTGTGCCCGGCGATTGTCTCGCCGCTCAGCTCCATTGGAGAGGTGGCGAAAGAGACGATGTCTCCAACACGCACTTTTTGCTCCACTTCGGCGGCTGGCAGGCCGAGGTCTACCCAGAGATGTTCGATGGGAACGACGCCCTCGCCGATCTCCGCCGGCAGGAGCGCGGCCCGCGGCATGACCACGATGCCCGGCAGTGCTTCGCGACCATGAACCGTGACCGGTTGGCCTGGCAGGATGCGTGGGTCTACGCCGCCAACCGCGGTGACGCGCAGAAAACCGTTCACGATCTGGGTGACCATCAGGCCGATAGCGTCCATATGCGCTGCGAGCAGGGCGCGCGGGCGCGGCGCCGCGCCTGTACCAAAGCGCCAGGCATGTACCGATCCCAGGCGTGTGCGTTGCACCCTGTCGGCCAGGGGGCTCCAGGTCTCCTCAATGCGTGCAGCGACGGGCGACTCGTAGCCGCTCAACCCCGGCATGGAAAGCAGATCTTTGAGGAAAGGAAGGATCGCGTTCATGGTGTTGGGATGGGTGTCTCCGTGGAAGTGGGGGATGGGGTGAAGGTAGAAGTTGGTTCAGGCGTGGGTGTTGCCGTGGCTGTCGCAGTCCAGGTGGGCGAGGGGGTGAGAGTAGGCGAGGGGGTGAGAGTGAAGGTGGG
>JAGHYK010000180.1 GCA_017743695.1 Chloroflexota bacterium | reverse complement strand
ATGGCAGAAAAGATTTTAGTCATAGACGATGACGCTGATACCCTGCGACTGGTCGGTTTGATGCTTCAGCGACAGGGCTACGAGGTCATCCTGGCCGCCGATGGGCCACAAGGGCTGCAAAAAGCGGAAGAGGAAGAGCCGGATCTGATCTTGCTCGACGTTATGATGCCGGGAATGGATGGCTACGAGGTGGCGCGGCGGTTGCGTGCCAACCCGATCACGGCGAATACACCGATCCTGATGTTCACGGCCAAGGCACAAATTGACGATAAGCTCACAGGTTTTGAATCCGGCGCCGATGATTATCTGACCAAACCCACCCACCCCGCCGAACTCCAGGCTCATGTACGGGCGCTGCTTGCCCGTCGCAGTCGCGAGCCGAAGAAGAAAACCACGATGACCGCGACCGTGATCGGGGCACTTTCGGCGCGCGGCGGCCTGGGCGTGACCACCATCGCCGCCAACCTGGCCGCTGCTTTGTACAAGCCAGAAGTCGCCGAGGTCGTCCTGGCCGAAATGGTGCCAGGGAACGGAACCCTGGGGCTGGATCTGGGAATTGAAGAGCGGGGGGGACTTTCGCGCCTGCTGCAGCTTTCCCCTGCAGAGATCACGCGCCAGAAAGTCCTGGAATCTCTTGTACACCACGACTCCGGCCTGAAGTTTCTCCTGGCATCCGAAAAACCCTCCGAAAAGACGCTGGTGAACCATGTGGATCAGTACACCGTGATCGTGGCCCGTTTAAGCACGCTCGCGCATTTCGTGATCCTCGACCTGGGGAACGGTCTGCTCCCCTTCACCCCGCGTCTGCTTCCTGCCTGTCATCACTTTCTCATCGTGACCGATCCTCTGCCGAACACCATCCTGCACACGCGCGCCCTGCTGGACGATTTGCTCAAGATGGGGGTAAAGGCCGCGCAACTCAAGGTGGTGCTCAACAATCGCCTGCGGAGCGAGACAATCTTGCCGGTGATGGAGGTGCAAAATCGTCTTGGCTTTCCGCTGGCTGCGACCATCACGCCGGCACCCGAATTGTTCGATCTGGCCGTACGCGCCCGCAAAATCGCTTTCTTCTTGCAACCGAACAGTTTGACGGCGCGCCAGATCGAAAAACTGGCCTCCGTGTTTCTGCCCGCTTCTCAGGCCGCCTGACGTCTGGCTTTCAGCTCCACGGGCAACAGCGCCGCATAGACAAAATCAGCCACCGGGGTCGGGACGTTCCATTCGCGCCCCTTGCGGCAGATCACGCCGATCATGGATTCAAGCTCGGTACGGCGCCCGCTCTCCACATCCCGCTGCATCGAACTCTTGATATTGGGGGCTGCTGCATCCACAAAAGCCAGCGATTTTTCCACCACATCCGCGTCAAGCGCAATATTCTGGGCACGGGCCAGGGCTTCGACTTCGCGCATGAGCGCCGTCATCAGGGCACGCGTTTCAGGCACATGGCGGAATTCGCCCATTTCCAGGCGCGTCAGCGAGCTAATCCCACTGACCGCCGCAATGAATACGAATTTCGTCCAGAGCACGCTCAGGATGTTCTCAGAAAGTTCCACTGTGGCGCCTGTGGCGCTCAGGGTTTGATAGATAGCCTGAGCACGCGGCGTAATGCTTCCATCCAGCTCGCCGAAGACAATGCGCCGAAACTGTGAAAACTGACGGATCACCCCCGGCGCTTCCACCGCCGAGGAAATCCAGGTCGCGCCTCCCAGGACGTGCTCCATGCCCAGGATCGCACCGATCCGTTCGGCTGCATCCACGCCGTTTTGCAAACTGATGATCGCGGTGTCTGCACCCACGCAGGGACGCAGCGCCTCGGCCACATGTTCAGTATCGTAGGTCTTCGTGCAGAAGAGAATCAGCTCCACAGGTCCCACTTCAGCCGGGGTATCTGTAGCCTGCGCCGGGAAGACGGTGAAATCGCCATGCACGCTTTTGACCTGTAGCCCGCGCTCCCGAATGGCTCTCAGATGTTCGCCACGGGCCAGAAAGGTCACATCGTTCCCGCTTTGCGCAAGCAGGCCTCCATAATAGCCGCCCACGCCTCCACTTCCAGCGATCAGGATTTTCATGTTCACCTCCATTTTCAGCTCAAAGGGATGGATGCCAGATGACGACGCAGGAACTGGCCGGTATAAGAGCGTTCGACCTGCATGATCTGCTCCGGCGTTCCTTCGGCGATGATTTCACCACCGCCCTCGCCGCCTTCGGGGCCAAGGTCAATGATCCAGTCGGCGGTTTTGATGATGTCCAGATTATGTTCAATGACGATCACCGTGTTGCCGGCCTCCACCAGACGATGCAGGACTTCGATGAGGCGATGGACATCTGCGGCATGTAAGCCGACGGATGGCTCATCCAGCACGTAGAGGGTGCGGCCGGTGGCGCGTCGGGAAAGTTCGCGCGCCAGTTTGACCCGCTGCGCTTCGCCGCCGGAAAGTTGGGGCGCTGGCTGCCCCAGGCGAATATACCCCAGCCCCACGTCCTGCAGCAGGCGCAGTTTGTTCACCATGGCCGGAAAAGCGGAAAACACCTCCAGTGCCTTTTCGACCGTCATATCCAGCACGTCGGCGATGTTGTAATCGCGGAAACGCACCTGCAGGGTCTCACGATTGAAGCGCTTTCCATGGCACACGTCGCAGGGTACGTAAATATCGGGGAGGAATTGCATCTCGATCCGCAAGACGCCCTGCCCCATGCAGGCCTCACAGCGCCCACCGTGCACGTTGAACGAGAAGCGACCGGGGCGGTAGCCGCGCACTTTGCTTTCCGGCAATTCGGCGAATAATTTGCGAATCTCATCAAAGAGGCCGGTATAGGTGGCCGGGTTGGAACGCGGCGTGCGGCCGATGGGAGACTGGTCAATGTTGATCACTTTGTCCAGATGTTCAATCCCCTCAATCCCATCATGCTCACCCGCCTGTAGCCGTGCGCCCATCAAACGCGCCGCCAGGGCATTATAGAGCACGTCTATCATCAGGGTAGATTTGCCGGAGCCGGAGACGCCGGTGATACAAACGAATTTCCCCAACGGAATGCGAACGGTCAGATTCTTCAGGTTGTTGGCGCGAGCGCCACGGATGGTCAGCCATTTGCCATTGCCCTCCCGTCGCCGTTCCGGGATGGGGATGCGCAATCGCCCAGAGAGATAGGCCCCGGTGAGCGATTGTGGGTGGTTCATGATGGCTTCGGGCGTGCCCTGCGCGACCACCCATCCCCCATGCTCGCCGGCGCCGGGGCCCAGATCGAGCACCCAGTCCGCAGCGCGGATCGTTTCATCGTCATGCTCGACCACCAGCACCGTGTTTCCCAGGTCGCGCAGACTGCGCAAGGTGTTCAGAAGGCGCTCATTATCCCGCGGATGAAGGCCGATGGAAGGTTCATCCAGCACATAGAGCACCCCCATCAACTGCGATCCGATCTGGGTCGCCAGGCGAATGCGCTGCGCCTCGCCGCCGGAGAGTGTGGCAGCGGAGCGGTTCAGGGTGAGATAATCCAGCCCGACGTTCACCAGGAAGCCCAGGCGAGCCTTGATCTCCTTCAGCACGCGATCCGCAATTGCCCGTTGCCGACCGTCCAGCGGTGTTTCGGGGCCGCTCAGGCGCTCCACCCAGCGCAGCGTCTGATGAACAGGCCAGGAGGTGACCTGAACAATGTTATAGCCATCCACGGTTACGGCCAGGGCTTCGGGACGCAGGCGCGCGCCATGGCAGGCCGGACAGGGGCGGTCGGACATGAATTCCGCGATGCGATCCCGAATGTAGTCCGAGGTGGTTTCACGATAGCGGCGCTCGAGATTGGGGATGATGCCTTCAAAATCGCGCACGAAGGTAAACTCGCGCCCCTGCGCCGTTCGATAGTGCACCGGCACTTCATGGCCACGGGTGCCATAGAGAAGGATGCGCAGTTTCTCAGGGGGGATTTCCTCCACCGGTTTATCCAGGTCAATGTGATAGGCGCGGGCAACCGCTTCCAGCATCTGCCAGTAATAGCCGCCCTCTTCCCGCGGCCCGTTCCATTCCAGGGCGGCGATAGCGCCCTCCCGTAGCGAACGGCGCGGGTCGGGGATGAGGCGCTGCGGATCGATCTCCAGCTTGCTCCCCAGCCCCTGACATTCCGGGCAGGCGCCATGGGGCGTGTTGAAGGAGAACGTACGCGGTTCGATCTCCGGCAGGCTGATGCCATGTTCGGGACAGGCCAGATGTTCGGAAAAATGCAGGTCGCGCCCTGGTTGCTCCTGATCCCCCAGCAGATGGACGGTCAGGTAGCCTTCGCCGAATTTCAAGGCCGTTTCCACCGAGTCGGTCAGGCGCGTGCGGGCGGCTTTTTGCTCTTCTTCGTCCTCGCTCCTGCGGATCACCAGCCGGTCTACCACCGCTTCAATGGTATGTTGCTTGTAGCGGTCAAGCTGGATTTCCTCCTCCAGGGAGTAAATCACGCCATCCACGCGGGCGCGGGTGAAGCCGGCCTTGCGGATCTCTTCAAAGATCGCCTGATACGTGCCCTTGCGCCCACGCACCAGCGGCGCCAGCAGGATCAGGCGGCTGCCCTGCGGCAGTTGCTCCAGGGCATTGACGATCTCCTCCGCCGATTGTTTGCGCACTTCGCGCCCACAGACCGGGCAGTGTGGAATCCCAATGCGGGCGAACAGCAGGCGCAGGTAATCATAAATCTCCGTCACCGTGCCGACGGTTGACCGCGGGTTATGCGAAGTGGATTTCTGATCAATCGAGACCGCCGGCGAAAGGCCTTCAATCGCATCCACATCCGGCTTATCCATCTGACCGATGAACTGGCGCGCGTAGGCCGAAAGGGATTCGACATATCGCCGTTGCCCCTCGGCGAAGATCGTATCAAAGGCCAGGGAGGATTTGCCGGAGCCGGAAAGGCCGGTAATGACCACCAGTTTATCGCGTGGAATTTCAACGGTAATGTTTTTCAGATTGTGAACTCGCGCCCCGATCACGCGAATGACGTTCTGAGCCATCTGTGTTACCTTCTCCAGGTGAGAATCTGTGCGGAAAGTATTCTACCACTGCTGCGGCTGCTGGTGATTAACGAGAACAAAGGAACAGCCCCCGCGGTCAG
>JAGHYK010000179.1 GCA_017743695.1 Chloroflexota bacterium | reverse complement strand
GGAAAGCCCGTCCTACAGCATCTATCATCTACCGTCCATCCTGCCGTCTGTCGTTTGTGTCCGTCGTCTATCCCGCGGTCTGCCGTCTGCGGTCCGCGGTCTATCGTTGCTCCCCATCCCCCAACAGGTCGCAAAGCCTCTCTGCAATTCCATCGCGAGTAGCTCCAAAAAGCGATTAAAATCAAGCATATGCCCGACACCTGGAGATTGTTAATCACCCCGGCCGCGCAGGGCGCCTGGAATATGGCGGTAGACGAGGCTATCCTGGAACACGTGGAGCGCGGTCAGGCGCTGCCGACCCTGCGGCTCTATGCCTGGGATCCCCCTTGCCTTTCGCTGGGATATGCGCAGCCCTTCGCAGAAGTGGACCGGGCGGCGTTGGAACGAGAAGGCTGGCAGGTGGTGCGCCGTCCAACCGGTGGACGCGCTATCCTGCACACGGACGAATTGACCTACGCGGTGATCGGCCCGGCCAGCGACCCGCGCCTGAGCGGCTCGGTGCTGGAAAGCTATCGCCGTCTCTCGCAGGCATTGATCCGGGCGCTGCAGGAACTGGGTGTTACGGTGCAGGTACAGGAGGAAACCCCGCCAGGTGGAACGCCCGCCAATCCGGTGTGCTTTGAAGTGCCCTCCGCCTATGAGATCACTGTTTCCGGGAAAAAGCTGATCGGCTCGGCGCAGGCGCGGCGGCGTGAGGGCGTTTTACAGCACGGTTCGCTGCCCCTCTACGGGGATCTCACGCGTATCACCCGCGGCCTGCGCTTTCCCAACGAGGAAGCACGCCAGGAGGCGGCCCGCCGTCTGCGTCAACGAGCGATCACGCTCGAAGAGGCCCTGGGACATCGCCTGGAGTGGGAAGAGGCGGCGCAGGCATTCGTCCGCGCCTTTGAGCAAACCTTTGACCTGCATTTTCTGATCGCCGACCTCCAGCCTTCGGAACGTCAGCGAGCCGCAGCACTGGCGGCGGAAAAATACGCTCATCCTTCCTGGTTGGAACGTCTTTGAGGTGCGCTCATGCTGATTCATTCTGCTTCTCAATTGCTCACCCTGGCCGGCGGCCCTCAGCGAGGCGAAGCGCTGGGCAACCTGGGGATCATCGAGGACGGCGCCGTGCTGATCCGCGAGGGGCGCATCGTGGAAGTTGGCCGCAGCGCCGCTTTGCGCGCCCGCTACGCGGATGAACCCCTGTTAGATGCGGAGGGCTGCGTGGTGATGCCCGGCTTCGTTGATCCGCATACGCATCTGATCTGGGCCGGCGACCGCGCCGCCGAATTCGAGATGAAGATGGCCGGGCGTCACTACCTGGAGATTCTGGCAGCCGGTGGCGGCATTCTCTCCACCGTGCGCGCCACGCGCACCGCCTCCTTAGAGAGCCTGATCAATCAAACCCGCCCGCGGCTGATGCGCATGTTCGCCCATGGTACCACCACCGCCGAGGCCAAAACCGGCTATGGTCTGCAACTTTCCACCGAGCTGCGCCTGCTCCAGGCCCTGCTCAAGCTGGATGCGGAGGGTCCCCTGGAGCTGGCTTTTACCTTCCTGGCCGCTCACGCCATCCCGCCCGAATACGAAAAGAACCCGCAGGCCTATACCGACCTGATCTGTGAGACCATGCTCCCCGTGCTGCGTCAGTGGTGGGAAACGCAGGCGCCTGGCCGCGAACTGCCCTTTGTGGACGTTTTCTGTGAGCGGGGCGCCTTCAGCCTGGAACAAACGCGCCAGATTTTGAGCCGCGCCAGGGAACTGGGCTTCCCCATCAAGGTACACGCCGACGAATTCGAGAACCTGGGCGGAACATCGCTGGCGGTGGAGCTGGGGGCGGTCTCTGCCGATCATCTGGTCAAGACTTCAGAGGCCGACATCCTCCGCCTGGGAGGCTCGGACACGGTCGCTGTCAGCCTGCCGTGCACGCCGTTCGGGCTGGCGGAATGCGAATACACCCCGGCGCAGAAGCTCCTGCGCGCCGGCGCCATTCTGGCCCTGGCGACCGATTGCAACCCCGGCACCGCCTGGTGCGAATCCATGCAGTTTGCCATTGCCCTGGCCTGCCGTTCGCTGAAGCTAACCCCGGCTCAGGCCATCGCCGCAGCCACGATCAACGCTGCCCACGCCATTCGTCGCGCCGATCGCATCGGCTCCATTGAGCCGGGCAAGCAGGCCGATCTGCTGATCCTCTCCGTCGCCGATTACCGTCACCTGGGCTATCGCTTCGGCACGAACCTGGTGCGCAAGGTGATCAAGCGCGGCCGTGTCTACTCGGTAGATGTGGGTTACTACGAGGCGGTGTGAGATGCCAACCCTGGAACAGGCACGAGCATGGTACGCCCAGGCCGATCCGGTGCACGATTTTGAGCACGTGCGCCGGGTGTATCGAATGGCGGAATACCTGGCCCGTGTCGAAGGGGCTGATCTGGAGATCGTGCGCGCCGCATCCCTGTTACACGATGCCCAGGGAAGTGCGCCATCGGCGGCGGGACGTGGCGCTCATCACCTGACCTCGGCAGCGTTCGCGGCCCAGGTGCTGCGCGCCGAAGGCTGGCCGGCGGAACGCATTCAGGCTGTCCAGCATTGCATTCGCGCCCATCGCTTTCGCAGCCAGGAGCCTCCCCAGACGCTGGAGGCGCAGGTCGTCTTCGATGCCGATAAGCTGGACGTGCTCGGCGCCATCGGGGTCGCGCGCGCCCTGGTCTATGCCTCGTTGAACGGCATGCCCTGGTATGCGCCTCCTTCGCCCCAATTCCTGAGGGAGGGCAGCCGCCTCCCCGATGAGCCACACAGCGCCTACCACGAGTATCTCTTCAAACTACGCCATATCCCGCAGCGCCTCTATACGGCTACGGCGCGTGCGCTGGCGCAGGAACGATTGCGCTATCTGGAAGAATTTTTTGAACATCTGATCCAGGAATGGGAGGGTAAAGACTTTCACGATGCACATCGCTTTGATAGGCGTCCCGATTGATCTGGGCGCGGATCGGCGCGGCGTGGATATGGGCCCCAGCGCCATCCGCTACGCCCATTTGAACCAGAAGCTGCAGAACCTGGGCTATGTGGTGCACGATCTGGGGAACGTGCCCGTGCCGATCCCGGAGACCTGCCGCATGACTGAGCCGCGCCTGAAATACGTGGATTGCATCGTCCCCGTGATGCGGCGGCTGAGCGGCATAGTCTCCACCTCGATTCAGAAAAAGCACTTTCCGCTCGTGCTGGGTGGCGATCACAGCCTTTCGCTGGGATCGGTGCGTGGGGTGGCGCGTCTCAAGCGCATCGGATTGATCTGGATCGATGCGCATGGCGATTTCAACACTGCGGAGACCACCCCCTCCGGCAACATTCACGGGATGCCGCTGGCCGCGCTCTGCGGCCTGGGCGACCGGCGCCTGACACAGCTCTGGGACGAAGCGGTGCCGGTCCTTTCGCCGCAGCGTGTGGCGGTGATCGCCGTCCGCGATCTCGACCCCGGCGAGAAGACCCTGCTGCGCCAGGCAGGGGTGATGGTCTTCAGCATGGAGCAAATTGACCGGCTGGGCATGACACAGGTCATGGAGCGCGCTCTGGATCACGTTTCCCGTGACGTGGAGGGCATTTATCTCTCCCTGGATATGGATGCGCTCGATCCTCGCCACGCGCCAGGAGTGGGAACGCCGGTGAGCGGTGGCCTGACACAGCGCGAAGCCCACCTGGCCTGTGAGATGATCGCCGAAAGCGGCCTGTTGATCGGAATGGATGTCGTCGAAGTCAATCCGATTTTAGATGTACAAAATCAAACGGCCTCCCTGGCTGTGGAACTGATCCTTTCAGCGCTCGGAAAGCGCGTCTGGAGCGGATAGAGACCGCCGTCCACCCACCGTCAACCATCCGCCCCCATCAACCATGTCATTTTCCAGGCAGTCATGATATACTTTTCCCAACTTTCCATCCTTGCTACCTCGTGAGGGCTTTATGAAGGCGATTGTCTTGCAGGAAAATCTTGCCCGTGGGTTGAACATTGTCTCGCGCGCCGTTGCGCCGCGCAGTACCCTGCCGGTGCTGGGGAATGTGCTGCTGGCCACCGATGAAGGTCGCCTGCGCCTCTCCGCCACCAACCTGGAAATGGCGATCACCTGCTGGATCGGAGCGCGGATCGAAGAGGAAGGTTCAACGACGGTCCCGGCGCGCACCTTTTCCGATCTGGTCAGCACGCTGCCGGGGGATCAGGTCTTGTTGACGCTGGACGTCCAGACGCAGACGCTTAACGTCCGCTGCGGCCCCTCGAACACTGACATCAAGTGCATAGATGCGCAGGAATTCCCACCCTTACCGGCGCCGGAACTGGAGGAGGCGATCTCCCTGAACGTGCTGGATTTCAAGGAGATGGTGCATCAGGTGAGCTTTGCAGCCTCCACAGACGAGGCGCGGCCGGTGCTCCAGGGCGTCCTGATCCAGGTGGAAGGTGAGCAGATCACGATGGCAGCTGCGGATGGTTTTCGCCTTTCGGTGCGGAGGGCGCAGCTCTCGCATCCGGCGCCGCGCGCGGTGAGCGTAATCGTGCCGGCGCGGGCCTTAAACGAGCTGGCGCGCATCATCTCCGATGGTTCCAACGAATTGCTGATGCTGGTACCGCCGGGGCGCAACCAGGTCGTCTTCCGCTGCGGCGATGTGGAGCTGGTCTCTCAACTGATCGAAGGCACCTATCCCGACTACCAGAGCATCATTCCCCGCAGCTACCAGACGCGCGTGATCGCCTCCACAGCGGCCATGCTCAAAGCCTGCAAGCAAGCCGAAATCTTCGCCCGCGAGGGGATCAACGAAACGCGGCTAAACATCAAACCCGCAGCCGATGCAGCGCTGCCCGGTCAGATTGAGGTCACCGCCTTCTCCGAGGAAACCGGCAAAAACGAAACCGTTGTGGATGCTTCGGTGGAGGGAAAAGGCCTGCTGATCGCGTTCAACGTCAAATTCCTGCGTGAGGCGCTGGAAGTGATCAAAACCCCGAACGTAGCCTTCGAGATGAACACCCCCCAGACCCCTGGCGTGATCCGTCCGGTCGGCGGCGAGGACTTCGTCCACGTGGTAATGCCCATGCGCCTGTAAGGCGCCGGCATCGAAAACCGCTC
>JAGHYK010000178.1 GCA_017743695.1 Chloroflexota bacterium | reverse complement strand
CGGATTGCCTGCATGAGGGCAGAATGTTCAGGTAAAATAGGACACATCCCCCCTCTCCTGCCCCTGTTCCCTGGAGGTGCCAGATGCCCCTTCTCCTTTCCGCCTGTCTTGGCCTGATCCCCATGCTCTTGTTTGCGGTTTACGTTAACTGGTTGGATCGCTATGAGAAAGAGCCGAAATGGTTGCTCGTGAGCACGTTTCTGTGGGGAGCGGTGATCGCTTCGACGCTGGCATTTGTGATCAACACGCTGACCGGCCTCGGAATGTATCTGCTAACGGCTTCGGAAGCGTTCGCGGACTTAAGCACAAGTGTCTTCATTGCGCCTCTGGTGGAAGAGAGCCTGAAAGGGATGGCGCTGCTTGGGCTTTTCTTCGCCTTTCACAGCGAGTTTGACTCCCTGCTGGATGGGGCGGTCTACGGGGGCATGATCGGGCTTGGGTTTGGCGCAACGGAAAATTTCTATTACATCTACGCCCATGGCTATCAGGAAGAGGGGTGGGCAGGTCTGTGGGGAGTGGCGTTTATCCGCATTGTGCTTATCGGCTGGCAACATGCTTTTTATACCGCTTTTAGTGGCATCGGGCTGGCGCGGGCGCGTCTTTCTCGCTCCTCTTTTCTCCGCCTTTTCTTTGCCCTGGGCGGCTTTACGCTTGCTGTTTTGACCCATGCCCTGCACAATGCGCTGGCCTCCCTTGCAGGATGGTGGACCGTTTTGCTGGATTGGGCAGGCTGGGCAGGGATGCTGGTGCTGATCCTGCTTTTTATCCAGCAAGAACAGCGCTTGCTCAAAAAGCATCTCCAGGAAGAAGTAGAACGGGGCACCCTTTCCGCATCCCAGTATTTCACCGCGATTTCTTCACTGGCTCAAGCTCAAGCCTCCTGGAACGCGCTCGCGAACAAAAATCTGCGCCAGACACGGCGTTTCTATCAGCTCTGTGCGGAACTGGCTCACAAGAAGGAACAGCTTGAGCGTGTGGGGGAGGAACAGGGGAATTCGCGGATCATTGCTGCCTTGCGGGAGGAACTGAAGCGCCTCTCCGAACAGGTGAGCACCGCAGAGCGTTGAGTCTGCCTTCTCCCGGCTCCGGCAGTTCTGCCTTTCTCGGTCGCAATCTCTGGAATGAACGCTTCGCTGCTGGGGAGGATGGACAGCGCGCCGGGAGGTCGCCTGGGCGCAGACTGTCCACGGATGAGCCAGGCAACGCCCCACAGGTGAACTGGAGTTTTGTGCGGAGGATGATCTCCAGTCCAAATGTGTTGAAATTTTCTTTGCGCTTTTTGTGGTGAATTATCGAAAAAATATTAATTGCAAAAGGAGGAACATATGGAGCTCTTGATGGTGGGTTTGGGCAAAATGGGGATGAACATGGCCCAGCGATTGAAGCGGGGTGGCCATCGCGTGATCGGCTATGCGCGCACCGCGGCCACCGTTCAGCAGGCGATGGAACAGGGCCTTGAGGGCGCCTTTTCCCTCGCCGAGGGTGTTCAGCGACTCCCATCCCCTCGCATCGTCTGGTGCATGGTCCCGGCCGGCCAGGCGACCGAGGAAACGATCCAGCAACTGATCCCCTTGCTTCAGCCCGGCGATATTCTGGTAGATGGTGGAAATTCCAATTACAAGGACACGATTCGTCGCGCGGGGCAGCTCCAGGCGTATGGGTTGCGTTTCGTGGATTGTGGCACCAGCGGCGGCATCTGGGGATTGAGCGAAGGCTATAGCCTGATGATCGGCGGGGATGCGGAGACGGTGGAGTATCTGCGCCCCTTGTTCGAGACCCTGGCGCCTGCGCCGGATCGGGGGTGGGGACATGTCGGGCCACATGGCGCCGGGCACTTTGTCAAAATGGTGCACAACGGCATCGAGTATGGAATGATGCAGGCAATGGCGGAGGGGTTCTCGATCTTGAAAGCGAAAAAAGAATTCGACCTCGATCTGCATCAGGTAGCCGAAATCTGGCGTTACGGGAGCGTGGTGCGCTCCTGGCTGCTTGATCTGGCAGCCCGAGCCCTGAGCGAGGACGCGCACCTCCGCACCATCCGCCCCTGGGTTGCGGATTCCGGTGAGGGTCGCTGGACGGTTTTTGAAGCCATTGACCTGGATGTGCCTGCGCCGGTCATCACGCTGGCGCTTCAGATGCGTTTTGTCAGCCGCGATGAGGAAAACTTTGCCGCCCGTTTGCTGGCTGCGCTACGCAACCAGTTCGGTGGTCATGCAGTACAGCGAGAGGAGAAGCCATGACGCCTGTGACAATTATCATCTTCGGCGCCTCCGGCGATCTTACCCAACGCAAGTTAATACCCTCCCTCTTTCACCTGTTCATCAAGCGCAAAACGCCGCGCGAGCTTTTTGTGGTTGGGTTCGGCGCTACTCCTTATGACGATGAGCGCTTTCGCACGCATCTGCGCGAGGCGTTGAATCAGTTTGCCGCCTATCCTTTCACCGAGGAAGAGTGGGCGCTGTTTGCTGCCCGGCTGCGTTACCTGCAGGGACGATATACTGACCTGGCCGATTTTAAGCGACTGGGTGAAATGTTGCGCGCCCTGGAGGGTGAGAAGGGCAATCGGCTCTATTATCTGGCCATTCCCCCCAGCCTGTTTTCCAGCGTTGTGGATCTCCTGGGCCTCACCAATCAACTGGTAGAGGATGGCGGGTGGCGGCGAGTGATCATTGAAAAACCGTTCGGCACCGATTTGCAATCGGCGCGCCTGCTCAATCAGCAGCTCCATCGCACTTTGAAGGAAAGTCAGATTTATCGGATTGATCACTACCTGGGCAAGGAGACCGTTCAAAATATCCTCTTCTTGCGCTTCGCAAACACGATCTTTGAGCCGCTCTGGAACCGTAACTACATCGCCTCGGTGCAGATCACGGTCGCTGAGACCGTGGGGGTGGAGCATCGCGGACGGTATTACGATGGGGTGGGCGTGCTGCGCGATATGTTTCAGAATCACCTGCTTCAACTCCTGACGCTGGTTGCCATGGAGCCGCCGGCCTCATTCAATGCGGAGGCGCTGCGGAATGAGAAGATCAAGGTGCTCAGCGCCATCCCCACGATGAGCGAGGAGGAAATCGTGCGTTACACCGTGCGGGCGCAATATCGTGGCTATCGTCAGGAGAAAGATGTGGCGCCGGATTCCAATACCCCTACTTACGCTGCGCTGCGCCTGTTCGTCAACAACTGGCGCTGGCAAGGGGTGCCTTTCTACCTGCGTTCCGGCAAGAGGCTGGCCCAAAAACAAACGCGCATCGTGATCCGCTTCAAAGAGCCGCCGCTGAGCATGTTCCCTCTGCCGCCCGGCAAGAGGATGAATCCGAACCTGCTTGTGCTCTCGATCCAGCCCGATGAGGGCATCCATCTGCGCTTTGAAGTGAAAGCGCCCGATACGCTGGCTGAGACGCGCTCGGTCAACATGGAATTCGACTATGCCAGAGCCTTTGGCCCCAGTGCAGTACCGGAGGCCTATGAGCGGTTGCTGTTAGATGCCATCCAGGGAGACGCATCTCTATTCACTCGCGCCGATGAATCGGAGATGGCCTGGTCCTTGCTGGAACCCATTTTGCATACATGGGAACAAAAAGAGAAACCTGCCCTGGCCTTTTATGAGCCGGGCAGCGAAGGCCCCGTAGAAGCGGAACGCCTTTTGGAACAGGATGGGGAGGTGTGGCTATAAGAGTCGCCTACACCTCCACCGCCAGGCAGGTGAGCGTCTGCTCCACGCCGGGGATGGGCTGAATCTTTGAGGCGACCAGCTGCCCCAATTCGCCCAGGTCTGATGCCTCCGCAATGGCAATCGCATCGTAGGGGCCGAAGGTCATTTCTGCGCTGCGAATGGAGGGCAATTTGCGCATCTCGTGCACCACGGCTTTCACTTCTCCGCTTCGGATTTTAACCAAAATATAGGCTTTCATGGCATTTCTCCTTTTCGGATAGAGACTCTATTGGGAATTCTTTCGCAGAAAGATGAGCCAGTAGACAAGGGCCACCAGAACCGCACCCCCGATCACGTTCCCGATAGTGACCGGCAAAAGGTTATGGAGCAGGAAGTTCTGCCAGCTCAGGTGCTCTACGCCGGGAACTTTCTCAGCCACCTTTTGCACGAATTCGGGATCAAAGGTTTTGATCAGCCAGGCATAGGGCACGAAATACATGTTGGCGATACTGTGCTCGTAGCCGGCGGCGACGAAGGCGGAGATGGGCGGGATGATCGCAAAAATCTTATCCACCACGCTGCGGGCGCTGTAAGTCATCCAGACCGCAAGACACACCAGCCCATTGCACAAAATGCCCAAAAACAACGCCTGCCAGAAGTCAAGCTGCGTTTTGGCGATGGCGATCTTCAGCGCTGTGATGCCGACTTCCCCCTGACTTGCGAGATACTGGCGAGCCAGAAAATTCAACATCGCCGTCCCAAGCGCGCCGACAAAGTTTCCCAGATAGACGATGCCCCAGTTTCGCAGTAAGGCTTTTGTGCTGATTTTGCGGTTTGCCCAGGCCATGACGATCAGGTTATTGCCTGTGAACAGCTCTGCGCCTCCGATCACAACCAGGATCAGCCCGAGCGAGAAGACCAGCCCCATGAACAGACGTTGCAGCCCGTAGGGCAGGGTGATGCTCACGATCTGACCCTCTGCGCTGCGCATGATAAACGCGCCGCTGCCGACCAGCGTGGCAAAGATCGCCCCCAAAGCGATAAAAGCCCCAGCCAGCACTGCCAGAACAAACATCTTGGAAAGCGGCATTTCGGCCTTGCGCACGCCGATATACTCGGCCCGTTCGGCCATTTCGGCGGGGAGTAAGGCATCAATCCGAATCTCGTTCATAGGCACCTCTACTTTGTGATTTTATTCACAATCAGTATATATCAGAATCGTGAGGAATGGTTGGGAAAGCTATCATGGGTTGATGCGATGATCATCACTTTCAGTATAGCAAAGATTGTCGAAGGATCCCGGCAGGCTGGAAAGCCTCTCCTACGGCGCTCCGCCATCTGCGGTCTGTCGTCTGCCTCCGCGGTCTGCGGTCTGCCGTCCGCCGTCGAATTCGTTTATTCGTTCCCCATTCGTTGACGGTCTGCCTCCTCGACAGGCTGGAAAGCCTGTCCTACGGCGCTCCGC
>JAGHYK010000177.1 GCA_017743695.1 Chloroflexota bacterium | reverse complement strand
CGAATCGTTGCGAAAGACGCTGGAGCGCGAAGCGCGGAGGTTGGCGGAGGTGTATGGGATTGTCATGCGCCCTGAACGCAAAAGTCAGTTTTATGCTCACACGAAAGACGGCGCGGACGAATCCGAATGGCAGCCGTTGATTGAGCATCTGACCCGCGTCGCAGATTATGCCGCTGAGTTCGGGCGCGATGCAGGCGTGGCGGAGCTGGCGCGAGTAGCGGGGATGCTTCATGACCTGGGCAAGTATTCCAAAGAGTTTCAGGCGCGGCTGCGCGGCGCAAAAATCATGGTGGACCACGCCACCGCAGGCGCAAAGGAGGTAATTCAGCTCTTCAAAGGTACGCCTCAGGAAGGGTTTGCCATGCTACTGGCGTATTGCATCAGCGGACATCACACGGGGTTGCTGGATTACGGCAGCCCGACCGATTTGCCTGGCAGTGGCACACTGACCGCGCGCCTGAAAACGGAGGTATGCGATTACAGCGCCTACAAAAGCGAAGTGGACCTTTCCGCGCTGGCGTTCCCAAAATACTTGCCTGTACGTCCACCCGAAGGCAAAAAAGAAAAAATGGGTTTTTCGCTCTCGTTCCTGACGCGCATGATTTACTCGGCGCTGGTAGACGCGGACTTTCAGGAAACTGAAGAATTCATGCAGGGCAAAAAGCCGCGCGGCGGGCATGAGGACATCCCCACCCTGCGCGATAAGTTAAACGCCTACCTGCGCCAGTTCGAGAACCCGACCAGCGACATTAACCGCAAGCGCACTGAGACGCTCAAGGCGTGCGTGGAGAAAGCGGCACAGAGGCCCGGCTTTTTCAAGCTGACTGTGCCAACAGGCGGCGGCAAAACCCTGGCTTCGATGGCATTTGCGCTCAATCACGCCGCTGCACACGGCATGAAGCGCATCATCTACGTTATTCCCTTCACTACCATCATCGAACAGAACGCAGGGGTGTTCAAAGAGATTTTCGGCGAAGAGAATGTGTTGGAGCACCACTCCAGTTTCGATTGGGAGGCAAAAGGGCGCGAAACGGCAGAGCAAGCCGACGACCGCACGCATAGCGTCTATGCCAAACTGAAACTGGCGGCGGAGAATTGGGATATTCCGATAATCGTCACGACCAACGTCCAGTTCTTTGAGTCGCTGTTTGCCAACAAACCGTCCCGCTGCCGCAAACTGCACAACATCGCCAAAAGCGTCATCGTCTTCGACGAAGCCCAGATGTTCCCGCGCGACTATCTGCGGCCTGCCATGAGTGCAGTGTGGGAGCTGGTGACCAATTACGGCGCGAGCGCGGTCTTTTGCACTGCCACCCAGCCCAACCTGGAGCGCTTCCTGCCCGCTGGTACGCCTGTCACGGAGCTGGCGCCGGAGCCGCAGAAATTGTTCGACTTTTACAAGCGGGTGAAGATAGAAAATCTAGGAACACTCACCGACGATGAACTGATCGCACGCCTGAATGCTCACAAACAGGTTCTGTGCATTGTCAACACGCGCCGTCACGCCAGCGGCTTGTTCAGAATGCTGGAGGGCGAGGGCAATTATCACCTTTCGACGTTGATGTGTCCCGCGCATCGCCGGCAGAAGCTGGCGGAAATTCGCCAAAGGCTGGAAAACGGTCAGGTGTGCCGCGTCATTTCCACGACAGTGATGGAAGCGGGCATTGACGTGGACTTCCCCGTCGGTTACCGCGCGCTCACAGGGCTGGATTCCATCAATCAGGCAGCGGGGCGCGTCAATCGTGAGATGAAGCGCGGCATCAGCGAGATGTTCATCTTCGAGCCGCAATCGAAGTTCATCGGCAAAAGACTGCCGTCTTATCTTACACAGGCAATGGAGGTTGCCCGCGCCGTCTTGCGCGACCATGCTGAGCAGCCAATTTCCATCCCCGCGATTGAGGCGTATTTTGAGCGGCTCTATTCCCTGCAAGACCCGCAGGCGTTCGATTACAAGCGTATCATGGAATGCTTCGAGGACAGCGAGGGAAAATTCGAGTTTGCAAAGGCGGCGCAAGCGTTCCAGGTCATCGAAGACCCGACCGAGACCGTGATTATTCCGTTCAACGAGGAGGCTAAAAATCTGATTGAAGAACTAAAATATACGCAGTATCCATCATCCATCCTGCGAAAATTGCAACCCTACACGGTTTCGATTTATCAGGGCGAGTTCGAGGCGCTCAGTAGCAAGGGCGTGATTTTGACCATTGCCGAGGAATATGCAGTCTTGAATCCAGAGCACTTTGACGAATACTACTCGCCTGATACAGGCATCCTTGTCCCTGAAAGCGGCGGCGGGGAGGGGCTGTTTTTCTAATCCAACCCATGTCATTGCGAGGAGGGCTGACGGCGAGACGCTTCGCAGTCGAGACCCAACCCGACGCAGCAATCCCCCGTTGAAGAGGAGATTGCTTCGACCTGCTCCGCAGGTCTCGCAATGACATACAAACCCGAAAGGAGGTTCAACACTATGGGATACGGTATCACCATTCGCGTGCGCGGGCCTTATGCCCTGTTCACCCGACCAGAGATGAAGGTGGAAAGGGTGAGTTATGATGTCATCACCCCATCGGCAGCGCGCGGCATCATCGAGGCGGTCTATTGGAAGCCCGCCATCCGTTGGGTGATAGATAAAATCCACGTCCTGAGCGAAATCCAGTTCACCAACATTCGACGCAATGAGGTGAGTGAGAAGGCGTCTGTGGATAATGCTTTGCAGGTCATGAAGGGGGCGCAAAAACTGCTCTACATTTCCGCAGTGGATAGCCGTCAGCAGCGCGCTTCGATGGTTCTGAAGGACGTGGATTACGTCATCGAGGCGCACTTTGAGTTGACCGACAAGGCAGGCGCGGAGGACACCGAAGAGAAGCACTACAACATTGTCCTGCGCCGCCTGCGACGGGGACAGTACTTTCACGCGCCCTGTTTGGGAACGCGCGAATTCGGCGCGACAGTGGAACTCATCGAGGACAAGCGCGACATTCCCCCAAGTCCACTGAAAGGCGAGCGTGATCTCGGCTGGATGCTTTACGATCTGGATTTTTCGAATCCGCGCGACATCCGCCCGAAGTTCTTCAAAGCCAGGATGGTGGACGGTGTGATTGATCTGACGCATGTGGAGGTGCGGCAATGATTTTGCAGGCGCTCTACAACTACTACCAGATTTTGCTCAAGGATCCCGATGTGGAGATTGCGGAGCCTGGATATAGTAATGTGCCTGTCAGTTATGCGCTTAATCTTTCCGCACAGGGAGATTTGTTGGATATTATTCCGCTGTTTGTCCCTGTTCAAAAGGGTAAGAAAACGGTTGAACGTCCTCTTCGCATGAGTGTTCCCGAACAGGTCAAGCGGAGTGTCAATGTTGCAGCAAATTTCCTGTGGGACAACGCCGCTTATGTGCTTGGGTTGACAGGCAAAGAAGCCAAAGATCCAGCGTATGCTCAAAAACGTTTTGAGGCGTTTCGGCAACTCAATATTGAAATTCTTTCTCTTGCTGATAGCCCTGCTGCGCAGGCAGTCATTGCCTTCTTGCAAAAGCATGATCCACAAACGGCGCGCCAACATCCTGTAATTGCTCGCCATTTGGAGGGATTGCTGGAGGGGGGGAATCTTATCTTTCAGGTGGAAGGCAAAAACGTACTGGATGATCCTGAAATCAGGCGCGTTTGGGAAGAATACAGGACGGGGCAAAAGGCGATCCAGATGCAATGCCTGGTGACTGGAAACATTGAACCCATCGAGCGCTTGCATCCTGATATAAAAGGGGTGCAAGGTGCCCAAAGCAAAGGTGCCTCACTGGTCAGTTTTAATCTGGATGCTTTCACATCCTATGGGTTAGAACAAGGTTCCAATGCTCCTGTGAGTAAACGGGTCGCTTCAGGTTACGGTGTAGCGCTCAACTATCTGCTATCCGACCAAAACCCCAATCGCAAAATCTATTTGGGTGATACCACTGTCGTTTACTGGGCAGAAAGTGCAGATAAGCGTTATGCCAGCGCGTTCCTGGGCCTCATCAATCCAGAATTCATTGAAGAGTCGCCCGAGGAAGAAACCAGCAAACGTGATAAAGGCGCAGAGAAATTTATGCGTGATGTGGCTGAAAAAATCGAACAAGGAAAGGCGATAGATCTTGAAGGGTTAAAGAGAGAAGGTCTCGATGAGGACACGCGCTTTTATGTATTAGGGCTTGCACCCAATGCGGCGCGCCTGGCGGTGCGTTTCTTTCTCACCGAGCCATTTGGCGTGTTCGCCAGGCGCATCATGCAGCACTACGAAGACCTGAAAATTGAGAAGGAATTCGCCAATCAGCCCGATTACCTTTCACCCTACCGCATTCTGGCGGAGTGCGTTTCACCCAAAGTAACGCGGCGGGACGATGAAGTGAAACAATCCTGGTCGCTTTTGGGCGGGGCGCTGATGCGCGCCATTCTGACCGGCGCGCCTTATCCTGAAGGCCTGTACGCCGCCATCCTCAACCGCATCCGCCACGATTCGGATGAAACCAGCGAGAAAGGCAAAACGCGCAGCGTCAAAATCAACTACGTCCGCGCTGCGTACATCAAGGCGCACTTGTTACGGAAATACCGCCGTCAAGATCACAATCCCTATCAGGAGGCTTTGCAAATGTCACTCAATGAATCATTCACCCATCCCGCTTATGTGCTGGGACGCCTGTTCGCCGTGCTGGAAAAAGCACAGCGGGAGGCCGTCGGTCAAAACATCAACGCCACCATCAAAGACCGCTATTTCACGTCCGCCTGCGCCACGCCCGCCAGCGTCTTCCCCACCTTGCTGCGGCTTGCCCATCACTGGACAGCCAAGACCGAATTAAGAGACAGGCAAATTGAGAGCTTGCTGGACATGCTCGATGCCAGGCCTCTTCCCTCTCGCCTGACGCTGGAGGAACAGGGCGTGTTTGTGCTGGGCTACTATCACCAGCGCGCCGCGTTCTATCCGAAAAATGCGGCTGTTGTTGGAAGCGATCAAATCTCAACGAACTGATTCTTCAAGAAAGGAGAAAAATCATGAGCACCCCAATCAAAAACCGCTACGAGTTTGTTCTTCTCTACGATGTCGAGAATGGTAACCCGAATGGCGACCCCGACGCGGGTAACATGCCGCGCATTGACCCCGAAACGGGCTATGGGATTGTCACCGATGTCTGCCTGAAGCGCAA
>JAGHYK010000176.1 GCA_017743695.1 Chloroflexota bacterium | reverse complement strand
TCCTCCCTCCTCCCCGACCAGCCCGGCCACGCCGCCCGAGGAGATAACGCCGGAGCCACCGCCCACCGAAGCGACGCTCGCCATCCCCACCCTGCCGCTGGTGACGCCGCAATCCGCTTTCACTCCGATTCCCACCGTCGGCGGCTTCTTCACGCTGAGCGATTATCGCACCCTCTGCGATCCGGAACGGACGCCGGGGCTTCTTCAGGTCTGGGTCAACGATGAGCGCGGTCAGCCGCTGCCTGGCGTGCCGCTTTTGCTGGTTTGGGAAGGCGGACAGGAAGTTTTCTACACCGGGCTCAAACCTGAACTGGGCAATGGATACGCCGACGCCCTGCTCCAGGCGGACCGACTCTATAGCCTGCAGGTGGGAGGGGGCGAACCGATCAGCAATCTGAGCGCGCCCTCCTGCCCCCCCGAAAGCGGCCTGCGCTATGGCAGCATTGCGCTCACGTTTACCCGCAAGTGAAAGCGCCCTTTCAGCGCCCTCCCCGCGCCCAGGCGAACACTTCCTGCAAGAGAGATTCGATATAATTGTGTCTACCCATCCCTGTCATGGGGAGGGCATTTTTCGCCCGAAGCAATCTCCTGGTAACCTGGGAGACTGCTCACCTTGACTTGCGAGGGGATTGCTGCGACGGTTAGCTACCTCGCAATGACAGATTGCCTTCTTTCCGGGCAGCCCCAGCAAATCATGGGGAGCGCCAGAAAAGATTCTTCGAGGAAAATATGAGAAAAGATTTAGATTCCATGATGAGCGAGCAGGGTTTGGAAGCGCTGCTGATCTTTGGGGATGCGCAGCATAACCCCGCCATGTATTACTTCACTGGCGGTGGCCATGTGAGCCATGCCTTGCTCGTCAAACCGCGCCACAGGCCCGCTGTACTGTTCCATAACGACATGGAGCGCGAAGAAGCCGCACGGAGCGGCCTGGAATGCGTTTCTTTCAGCCGTTATCCGCTCAGCAAATTTTTCGAGCGCAGCCAGACCCCTTCCGAGGCCTCTGCGCGCCAGTTACAATCCATCCTGCTCGATATGGGGATCGCCCGCGGCCGGGTGGCGATTTATGGCAGAGAGGAAATCGGCAATCTCTGGGCCATCCTTTCCCACCTTTCCCGCTGGATGCCGGACCTGGAGATCGCCGGCGACTCCCCGGCGCTGCCGCTGGCCATGGAAACCAAAGAAGCGTCGGAAATCGCTCGCATTCGACGGATGGGGGAGATCACCACGCGGGTGGTGGCGCGGGTCGCCGAATGGCTGAGCGAGCAGGCCGTGGCTGCGGATGAAACCGTGCTCCAGGAGGATGGGTCGCCGCTGCGGGTCGGCGATGTGAAGCGGAAAATCGCCCTCTGGCTGGCGGAGGAAGGTGTGGAGAATCCCAGGGATACCATCTTCGCCCCCGGACGCGAGGCCGGCATCCCCCATTCCAGCGGCTCCCCTGAACTCCCGCTGCGCCTGGGGCAGACGATTGTCTTCGATATTTTCCCCTGCGAAGCCGGCGGAGGCTATTTTTATGATTTTACCCGCACCTGGAGCCTGGGATATGCGACGGAAGAAGCGCAGGCGCTCTATGAACAGGTCAAAGCGGCTTACGATCTCGCGCTCCAGGCGATCCGGCCAGGCCTCCCCTTCCGCGAGGTTCAGCGAGTGGTTTGCGAATTTTTTGAATCCCATGGCCATCCCACTCCCTTGCATACGCCACCCCCGTTGCTGGAAGGTTATGTCCATTCCGTGGGGCATGGGGTGGGGTTGAATATCCACGAACGTCCGTTTTCTGGCCTCCAGGGCGAGGAAATGGCGCTGAAAACAGGTTGCGTCATTACGATTGAGCCGGGATTGTATTACCCGCAGCGCGGCCTGGGCGTCCGCATCGAGGATACCTTCTGGCTGCGTGAGGATGGTCAGGTGGAACGCCTCGCCGATTATCCGTATGAGCTCGTGATCCCGATGAAGCGATGGCGAAAATAAACCCTCCTGCGGCGCGAGTCCTGGCCATTGAAACCTCCTGCGATGAGACCGCCTGCGCCATCCTGGAAAATGGCGGCCGCGTGCTGGCGAGTGTGGTGGCCTCCCAGATGGAGATTCATGCCCGTTATGGCGGCGTTTTCCCCGAGGTCGCCTCGCGCCAGCATATTTTGAGCCTGGCGCCGGTCGTGGAACAGGCGCTGAACCAGGCGCATCTCACCTGGCGCGAGCTGGATGCCATCGCTGTTACCCGTGGACCAGGGCTGGCCGGTGCGCTGCTGGTGGGGTTAAACCTGGCCAAAGGGCTGGCACTGGCATCAGGATTACCGCTGGTGGGAGTCAATCACCTGGAGGGGCATATCTATTCCGCCTGGGTCTACCGCAATGGAGAACCGCCTCCGGCGGAGCCGCAATTCCCGTTGCTGGCGCTGCTGGTTTCCGGCGGTCATACGGAACTGAACCTGATGGAAAGGCACCTCTCGTATCGCCGCCTGGGCGGCACGCTCGACGATGCCGCGGGCGAGGCCTTCGATAAAGTCGCTCGTCTGCTCGGCCTGGAATATCCGGGCGGTCCGGCGATCCAGCATGCTGCTCGCCAGGGCAATCCCGAACGCTTCAAGTTCCCCCGTCCCTGGCTGGAGGGTAGCTGGGATTTTTCGTTCAGCGGCCTCAAAACCGCCGTCTTGCGAGAGGTGCGGCGATTAGAGGCAAGCCTGGGGAGGGAGCAATTGCCTGTGGCCGATCTGGCCGCCTCCTTCCAGGCGGCGGTGGTGGACGTGCTGGTCGGGAAAACGCTGCGGGCAGCGCGTTCCAGCGGCGCACGGGCGATCTTGATCGCCGGCGGTGTGGCGGCCAATCAGGCGCTGCGAGAGGCTTTTCAGAGCCAGTCAGAGTTTCCCATCTATATTCCTCCCCTGTGGGTATGCACGGATAACGCGGCGATGATCGCGGCGGCGGGCTATTTCCGTCTGATCCACGGTAAGACGGACTCGCTCGATATAGACGTGCTCCCCACCTGGCCGTTGAGCGACATGGAGGGCTGACATGCGTCTGTATACGCAATCCATGCTTCAGGATTATCTCGATTGTCCGCGGCGCTTTCAGTTGCGCTATGTGCAGAATTTGAACTGGCCGGCGCCGCGTAGCACGCCGATCATTGCCCAGGAGGAGCATGAGGAGGCCGGCGCACGCTTTCATCGCCTGGTACAGCAGTACTACCTCGGCCTGCCTCAGACGGCGATTGAGCGTCTGGCAAGCACGCCAGATCTCCTGCGCTGGTGGAAGAATTTTCTGGAGAGTCCCTATCGCCCGCCGCACCCTTTCCCCGGCGCTCGACGTTTTACCGAAGCGTTGCTTTCCTTCCCCGTCCATGCAGAAGCCCGGCTCGTGGCGCGTTTCGACCTGGTGCAAATGGACTCCGATGGACATGTCCTGATCGTGGATTGGAAGACCTCTCGCAAGCGTCCCCATCCTTTCAGCCTGTTGCAGCGGATGCAGACCCGCCTGTATCGTTTCCTTCTGGTTGCGGCCGGGCAAAGCTGGAGGAACGGGGAGGCGATCGTGCCCTCGCAGGTGGAAATGCTCTACTGGTTTGCGGAATATCCCCAGGACCCGATTCGCTTCTCCTACAGCCAGGAGGAATATCAACGCGATTCGGAATGGTTCCCCCGGCTGATCCAGGAAATCGAGAACGCCACCGTTTTTCCAGCCACCGACGAGGAACGTCTCTGTCGCTACTGCGCCTATCGCTCCTATTGTGCTCGCGGCGTGCGCGCCGGAAGCTGGGAAGAGATGGATGAGGAAACAGAGGCCGCCTCGGTGTTTGACGTAAACTTTGAACAGGTAGCAGAGATCGCTTTTTGAGGGGGAGAGTAGCTTGCCTTGTGCAATGAAGACCCCATGTCATTGCGAGCCGCCGCAGGCGGCGAAGCAATTCCCTCACTTGCAAGAGATTACTTTGCTACGCTCCCAATGACAGGAGACAGAGAGTTTTTC
The DNA here is from genome assembly GCA_017743695.1 of Chloroflexota bacterium. Taxonomy (GTDB): domain Bacteria; phylum Chloroflexota; class Anaerolineae; order Anaerolineales; family Villigracilaceae; genus 630D-37. The sequence continues at coordinate 1,221 of JAGHYK010000176.1, read as the reverse complement.
ATGGCTTGCGGTAGCCAGTTGCAACTGGGAGCTTATTTATGGCGGCACTCCGGGCGAAGGCCCTTATCAACCTGTTCCTTGAGGCTTGCGTGCAGCTCAATGCGGGTGCTCTCTCGCTCGCAGCGCCATCAGCAGGTGAGAGAGTCGCTCTCTCCACGAGGGAGGGGTGAGGTACTCCAGGCGATATGCAAAGCGGGCTGGCATCAGGCCATAAACGCGCGTGATGTTTTCGACAGGGCAGGTGCGATTGACCGAGATATAATCCAGGAAGAAAGAGGAGAAGGGGAAGTAGGAAGAGCTTCCCAAAGCAATCAGCAGCCCACGCAGCACGGGGATAGAAAGGGGTACCAATCGGCGGCGCAGGCGCATGATCCCGAACATGATCTCTAACACTTCGGCCACGGAAAAATACTCTCCTCCCCCGATTTCTATCGTCTGGCCCTTAAGTTCAGGCATGGAGACCGTCCAGCTCAGGCATGCCGCCAGATCCTCCACCCAGAGCGGTTGAATCACAGTGCGGATCGCCGGCACCGGGAACACGAAGGGCAGGCTGCGAATCAGGCGCGCCAGCGGCACGGTGAAATGATCCTGGGCACCGAAGACAATCGCAGAGCGCACAATCGTGAAGGGCACGCCACTCTGACGGATGATTTCTTCCGCCAGTCCTTTCGCCTGCATGACCTTGAACGCCGAATTGCTCGTTGCGCCCAGGTGACTGAGGAAAATGAAGTGCTCGACCCCGGCTTCCCTGGCTGCTTCTACCAGCGTGGCGGTACCTTCAACGTCCGTGTATCTCAAATCGGTCTGGCGTTCCCATTCGCTGCCGGCCAGGTGGATAATGGTGCGCACCTGTTGCAGAGCGGCGCGCAAGCCGCGCCGATCCCTCAGGCTGGTGACCGCCACCTCCATCGCCACACCGCGCGGCAGGCGCGGATTCTGGCGCCGCGGTCGAAGGAGCAGGCGCACCTCGTGACCGGCTTCATGCAAGTGCCGCACCACCGCCTGGCCGATAAATCCCGTACCACCCGTAACCAGGATGAGATCATCCATCCAGAAACACTGCTCACTTAATGAAAAATTGCCCCACGCACAGCTTTCAGGGGCATTGGAGAAATAGCGCTTCGCTTCAGTGGGCGCAAAGGGACTCGAACCCCTGACCTTCTCTGTGTAAGAGAGACGCTCTAACCAGCTGAGCTATGCGCCCGTGGTTTCAAATTATAC
>JAGHYK010000175.1 GCA_017743695.1 Chloroflexota bacterium | reverse complement strand
GGGAGAACGCGGATGACGCGGATGGGACGGATTTGCGCGGAATGAAATACCGTTGCTGGTTTTTGAGGATCGCGCATTCGTTATTCGTTGATTCGTTCCCTATTCGTTGACGGTCATACCGTGACAGGCTGGAAAGGCTGTGCTGCGGCTACGGCTGTCTGCGATCTGTCGTCCGCAGTCCATATTCGTTTATTCGTTTCCCCCATTCGTTGACGGTCCTCTCCCCCTGACAGGCTGGAAAGCCTGCGCCACGCTCCATATCGCTCAAATTTGTGCTATAATACAAGCGATTATGATTGTCTGTGAGCGGTTATGAGCGAATTTATCCCCACCGAAGAACGGCAAAGCCTGATCCTTGACCTGCTTCTGCGCCAGGGACGGCTGACCGTGGCGGAAATCGTCGAGCGCTTCAAGGTCAGCGAAGCCACCGCCCGCCGCGATCTCGAAGCCCTGGCCGAGCAGGGAAAAATCCAGCGCGTGCATGGCGGAGCGCTGCCGCTGCGTCAGGCGCCGCCCGAACCGCCGCTGCTCCAGCGCGAAAGCGAGCAGTTCTTCGAGAAGCACCGCATCGCCCAGGCCGCCGCGGCGCTGGTTCAGGACGGCGAGACGGTCTTCATCGCTTCCGGCTCGACCACCCTGCAGGTCGCCCGTCAGTTACGCGGGCGCCTATTGACCGTCATCACGAACTCCCTGCCGGTGATGAACACCCTGGCCAACGTTCCGAACATGTCACTCATCGGCATCGGCGGCGAACTTCGTCAGAGCGAACTCTCGTTCGTCGGCCACATCGCCGAGCAGGCCATCGCCGAACTGCGCGCCGATAAGGTCATCCTGGGGGTGCACGCCCTGAGCATCGAACACGGCCTGACCAGCGATTACCTGCCCGAAGTCCTGACCGACCGCGCCATCCTGAAGATCGGCCGCGAGGTGATCCTGGTGGCCGATCACACCAAATTCAACACCGTTTCCACTGCTTTCATCGCTCCCATCACCGCTGTTCACTGCCTGGTGACCGATAGCGCCGCCCCCGCCGAACAGGTTGCTGCCCTGCGGGAACTCGGCCTGCGCGTCATCCTGGCCTGACCTTTCTTTGGAGAATCGCCATGCTCCTGCAAAACTTCCGCCCCCGCCCCAAACTGGTGACCAAAACGACCACCGTGCTCAAGCCGCGCTTCCCAGCCATTGATGCCCACAATCATCTCGCTGAACCTTTCGGCGGCGGCTGGGACAGGAAGCCCCTGCCCGAACTGCTCGACCTTCTCGACGAGGCCGGCATCGTCCACTATGTGGACCTGGACGGCGGCTGGGGCGAGGACATTCTGCAATTCCACCTGGATTATTTCAAAGCCAAAGCACCCGAGCGCTTCCGCATCTTCGGCGGCGTGGACTGGAGCAAATGGCCCGAACTCGGCGAGGCCTTCCCCGAATACGCCGCCCGCCGCCTGGAAGTGCAGAAATCCTGGGGCGCTGAAGGCCTGAAAATCTGGAAGCCCTTTGGTCTGCACGTGCGCGATCAGCGTGGCGAACTCGTCAGGGTGGATGACCCGCGCCTGGATCCGCTCTGGGAAACCGCCGGTCGCCTGGGGCTGCCGGTGATGATCCACGTCGCCGACCCGGTCGCCTTCTTCGACCCGATTGATGAGACCAACGAGCGCTGGGAGGAGCTCGGTCAGCATCCTGACTGGGCTTTCACCAGTCCGCCCTTCCCGCCCTTCATGGACATCATGAACGCCTTCTACAACCTGGTCAAGCGCCACCCGCAGACGATCTTCATCGGCGCACATGTGGGTTGCTATGCTGAGAACCTGGGCTGGGTGGGCAGGATGCTGGAGGATTGCCCGAATTACTACATTGACATCGCCGCCCGCCTGGGCGAACTGGGCCGCCAGCCCTACACCGCCCGGCGCTTTTTCCTGAAATACCAGGATCGCATCCTCTTCGGCTCCGATTTCGGCCCCCATCTGGAGGCTTACCGCCTCTACTATCGCTTCCTGGAGACCGACGACGAGTATTTCAACTACAACGTCGGCGAAGTTCCGCAACAGGGGCGCTGGTACGCTTATGGCATTTTCCTGCCGGAAGAGGTGCTGCGCAAGGTTTATTACGAAAACGCTGCCCGCCTTTTTGGATTGGAGATCAAAGCATGAACGAGCTCGTTCGTCTCTCCCCTTCCCTGCTCTCGCTGCGCCATAACGGCGAGGAAGTCGCCCGCGTGCAGTTGCGCCTGGAGACCTCCACGCTGCAGGGCGGCGCCAATCCAGCGCGCCTGCTTTTTGCCCGCCTGGGGGAGGATGCCTGGCAGATTCAGGTGCTGATCGAAAATTCCAGTCCGGCCCCGCTGAGCGTCTATCGCCTGCGCCTGGAAGTCTTCCTGCCCGCCGCCCGCTGGAGCGATCCGCTCTGGAGCGCCCAGGGGGCCGCTGTCGGCTGGGGACAGGATTTCGCCTTCCCGCTGCCGCTTGGATTTCAGCGCGAGAATTACCTGGGACATCTGCAGGATGCCGAGGGCGGCGGGGTGCCGTTTACCTGTGTGTGGAGCCGTCACGGCGGCGTGGCCTTCATGCACCTGGAAGCCATCCCCATCGAATGGTGGATGCCGGTCGAGCGTCCGGCGGATGGCATCCATCTCGCCTTCGAGAATCGGCGCCCGCTGGTCCTGCCTGCCGGCCGCGCCTGGAATTCGCCGCTCTTTGCCCTGACCTGGCAGGAAAAAGGCGATTTCTTCCGCCCGCTCGAACGCTATCGGGAGTGGATGGCGCAGCGCGACCTGCGCCCGGCGCCGCCGGTCAGGGCGAGTTACGACCCGGCCTGGTGCTCCTGGGGCTACGAATTCGACGTTCGCCCGCAGGATGTGCTGGATGTGCTCTCTCCTGCCTGCCAGATGGGGCTGCGCTGGTTCACCCTGGATGATCGCTGGTTCGATGCTTACGGCGACTGGAACCCGCGCCCGGATACATTCCCCCATGGTGCCGGGGACATGCGCCGCATGAACGACGCCATCCATGCCAAAGGCGGCCTCTCGCAACTGTGGTGGTATCCGCTCTGCGCCGAAGATGGATACGGCCGCTGGGAGAGCCATGAATACGGAATTTCCAGGATTTTGAAGGAACATCCCTCCTGGGTGCTCCTCGATGAGCACGGACGGGTGGCGCGTAACAATCGCCACCTGGCGATCCTCTGCCCGGCACTGCCGGAAGTGCAGGCCTATACCCTGCGCCTGGTGGATCAATTCATCAACGAGTGGGGCTTCGACGGCTTCAAGATGGACAACATCTATACCGTCCCCGCCTGTCACAACCCGGCTCATCATCATGCCCATCCGGAAGAATCCATCATCGCATACGCAGAGCTATACCGCAAAATCTTTGAGCGCGTGCGTCAACTGCGCCCGGAAGGCGTGGTGCAGATCTGCCCCTGCGGCACGCCCATCACCTATAGCCTCCTGCCCGCCACCGATCAGACCGTCACCGCCGATCCGACCTCCAGCGCCCAGGTGCGCCAACGCATCAAGTTCTACAAAGCGCTGACCGGCCGCCGCGCTGCCGTCTTCGCCGACCATGTGGAACTCTCGGATGGCGGCGTGGATTTTGCTTCCGGCATCGGCGCAGGCGGCGTTCCGGGCACCAAGTTCACCTACCAGGTCTCGCCGCAGCGTCAGGCGCAATTGAAGGAAAACTGGCAACTCACACCGCAAAAGGAAGAACTGTGGCGCTTCTGGTTTGACCTCTATCAGCGTCATCGCCTGGCCGAAGGGGAATACCTGGGCTTTCTCTACGATCTGGCCTTCGACGTTCCGGAGGCGCATGTCATCCGCAAAGAAGACACGTTTTATTATGCCTTTTTTGCCGATTCGTTCGAGGGCGAGATCGAATTGCGCGGCCTCAAATCCCGCCGCTATCGCCTGCTGGATTACGAGAACAACCGTCCGCTGGGTGAAGTAAGCGGCCCGACCGCCCGTCTGAACGTGCATTTCACCCACCATCTTCTCATCCAGGCATCCCCTGACGCATGACCATGCTATCCCACCACGAAAACACTCCACCCTCTGAAGAAACGCTTATGACCCCTGGAAAACACACCCTCCACGAAATTCTTTCGCAGCCCCAGGTCTGGCTCAGTGCGCTGCAGGAAGCGGAAAAAGCCACCCCGGCCTGGCGCGCCGCGCTGGGCGATGAAGACACCCCCTTGATTTTCATCGGCTGCGGCTCCACCTATTACCTTTCGCTGGCCGCGGCCGCTCTCTTCCGCCGTCTCACTTCGCGCCTGACCTTTGCCGTGCCGGGCGGCGAATTCCTCTTTCAGCAGGCAGACTGGCTCGGCGATTTAACTGAGCGCAACGCCAAACCGGTGCTGATCGCTATCAGCCGCTCTGGCAGCACGAGCGAGACCATTCATGCCGTGCGCGAATACCGTCGCCGCGGCGGACGCGTGCTCGCCGTCACCAACTACCCCGAATCGGAACTGGCCGGAGAGGCCGAAGAAGCGCTGCTCCTGCCGCAGGGGCAGGAAGAAAGCGTCGCCCAGACGCGTTCCTTCAGTTCCATGTTCGTCGGCCTGAACGCGCTGGCGGCGCGCCTGGGCGGTCATACGACCCTGTGGGAAGCCATGCAGCGCCTGCCGGAAGCCGCCGACCGCCTGCTGAATCGCTTCGGCGCGCGGACCCGTCAGATGGGCGAAGACCTGAACCTGGAGCGTTTCTACTTCCTCGGCAGCGGCTTGCGCTACGGCCTGGCGAGCGAGGTCAGCCTGAAGATGAAGGAGATGTCGCTCAGCCACAGCGAGCCGTTCCCCTTCCTGGAGTTTCGCCACGGGCCAATGAGCATGGTCAACGAGCAAACGCTGCTTATCGGTCTGCTTTCGGAGCGCAATCAGGCCCAGGAGCAGGCCGTGCTGGACGAAATGCAGGCGCGCGGGGCGCAGATCCTCTCCCTGGGCGAGCAGCAGGCCGTCGTCACGTTTGACTCGGAGATCCCCGAAGAAGGCCGCGGCGCCCTTTACCTGCCCCTGCTGCAATGGATGGCCTGCCACCGTTCCCTGGCCAAGGGTCTCGACCCCGACCGCCCGCATAATCTGACCGCAGTCGTCAGGCTGAATCTTTCGTAACGCGGAATTTTTCTGCAATTTCGTAACGCGGAATTTATTCCGCAATTACAGGGCGATATGCCGTAATCTTGTACCACCGACCTTGGGTCGGTTCGACAGGCAGAGCCTGGTGATACGC
>JAGHYK010000174.1 GCA_017743695.1 Chloroflexota bacterium | reverse complement strand
CATGAACGGTAGGCTGGTAACAGGTAGGAACAATGGCAATCCAATTGACGCCAGCAGAGGGAATGACCTGACTTACCAGGCGATCTGAATCCACTGTCTGATAAAGTCCCTGCCACCAGGCAGCATAAGAAACGCCGCGCTTAAAATCCTGTCCCCAAAAAGTACCGTTTACGGCATCTTGTTCTTGTTGCCAGTAAGTCGCATCGGGAAGAGTATCCCAGGGATCCGGGAGAGTGTCAGGAGTAACATAAATCCAGCCGGCATGTCGTCCTTTTGCCAGGCGAATGGCCTGCCTCATTTGAGATGCATCTGCGCCAATCACCAAATGCCAGAAACGTTGTGCCGGATATTTATATACCCAGGTCGCCGGTAACCAGTTCTGATACGCCTGAAAATCATCTTCAAAATTCAAGATTATATCCGCAGCCTGCATGTAACATTCTCCTGGATTGATTCCGGGGTTGATAACCACTCGGGCAGCAGGACGCAGGCTTTTGATGTATGCATAAACACTTTTATAGTAATCAATTCTGGCACACGAAGGACTACCTTCATCCAGAAAAATGCCGTTGACCCCATACCAGTTAAAATAGCGTTGAATTTCCTGGCGCACAATGCTGAGATTCCTTTGGCCATAATGAGTGGCCACATAACCAAGCGTCAAGATCCCGCTCGCCTGATTCTGGAGCACCGTTTGGAAATAATCGGGATCGGCTGCCGGCCCTGGGCCATTGTTGGGGTTAATCACCGCCAACCCAACGACTGGCGCAGCATTCTGCAAGGTAGTCCAGAGTGTCCCTGGCTCAAAATAAGAGGGGACCGCAATTTTCTGAGCAAAAAAGGGAGTATCCGCTGTATAAACAGGACCTTCCGGAGCGTTCCCCCCGTAATAGCAGATACCGTTCACATGTTGAGCAGCATCAATGACATTTCCGCTACATGCTCCACTGGCACTTTCGTCGAAATGGAACAAAAAGGCAGTCGTGGAATCAGGTTCAAAAGGTTGAGAAGGAGGATAAAAACGGCCGCTATAACGAATAGCAGTGGAAAGGCGCACTTCATCCAGCCAGCCACTGAAGGAAGGATATTCGGCGCCGGCATCATGTTTTTCAGCGCCGATGACCAGGTAGGGATCCGCTGGGTGAGAAGTCGCCCGTCCGTCGCGGTAAGAAATATCACCTTTCGGCCCATAGCCCTGACGATCCAGACTTCCATCCACAAAAATACGGATCAAGCCATCGGAGGCGCGGCGTGTAATTGCCACATGATGCCAGACACCATCGTCTACCTTGCTACGACCACACAGAGTGGTACCAGAATTAAACCGCGTGATCCCTGCTGCAATCCTCCCTTGCGACAAGGAAACGCCCCAATCCCCGTAATCCCCGGCGCCCCAAATATCGCGATCGAAGAGAATATTGCCGGTAATCCAGCCATCCTTTACCCCACAACTGGCGCGGCCATTGTTTTCGCCGGGCAAAGCCCGCAGCCAGAACTCCAGCGTGAAGTTCAGTCCCACATCCGCTGCCGTAGGGGGATCTACCTGAACAAGCACGCGGTCAATTCCACTATTTCCATGACCATAAAAACGCAGAGAAGAAGAAAAATTCCCCTGGGCATTCGCCTCGTTCGGAAGAAGAGCAATCAGCAGGATAAAAGCCAAAGCAAGAGAACGCAATTTCATTTCAGACCTCCACAACTGAGATAGTCTTGATTCGAACTCAACGTTTGCAGTGCCCCATGGTCTGTCACAGATAAAACTGAAATTGAGCTTCCTTGAAAACCACTGCTTTCGTAAATGAGTCCACTGCAAAAACTCACCACTTCCCGACAGGCTGGAAAGCCTGTCCTGCCATCGTCCACCGTCTATGGTCTATTGTTCGTTCCGCGATCTGCCGTCCGCGGTCTGCGGTCTATCCGAGAAAATCTTTCAGATAGCGACTGTGCAGGGGATGGCGTAGTTTGCGCAGGGCGCGGGATTCGATCTGGCGGACGCGCTCGCGGGTGATATTGAAATAGCGACTGATCTCATCCAGGGTGTGCTCGACCCCGTCCAGCAGGCCGTAACGCAGTTCCAGCACCTGACGCTCTCGTTCCGTCAACACGTCGAGGGCGCGTTGAATTTGCTCTCGGAGCATTTCCCGCGAGGCGTGATCTATCGCCTCGGTTGCCTCTTCGTCCTCGATGAACTCCTCCAGGGTGGATTCCTCGTTTTCCCCGACCGCTATATCCAGCGAGGGTAACTCTTCACTGGAGCGGAGAAGCTCCTCTATTTTGTAAACAGCCTGGTTCAGGCGTTGATGCAGCCCGGGCGGCAACGGGCGGTTTTCGCCTCGCAGGCGCTGGATTTCTTTCATGTCTTCTGCAGAAAGAAAATCCATCTTCAAGGCGAGCTCTTCCAGGGAGGGTTCGCGCCCCAATTCCTGGGTGAGCTGGCGTTGTACCCTTGCAAGCCGCCCGCTCAGTTCAACGATGTGCACGGGCAGGCGGATCGCTCGCGCTTGCTGGGCCAGCGAGCGTCCCATCGCCTGACGAATCCACCAGGTCACGTATGTGCTCAGGCGGTATCCTTTGTGCGGATCGAAGCGTTCAATGCCGCGCAGCAGCCCCAGGTTCCCTTCCTGGATCAGGTCGAGAATAGGGATGCCGCGCCCGATGTAATGCCGGGCCATACTTACCACCAGGCGCAGATTGGCACGGATCAGCATCTGGTAGGCATCTTCCGCGCGCTGATGTGTTTCGGTGCGATGCGCCTGCAGCGACTCATCGGAGGGTAGCCAGCCTTTGAAGGTGCGCAGGGCAGGTGGTTGCGCGTGTTTTTCTGTCCATGCCAGCAAGCGTTCGCCGAGCGCTGGCGGCAGCAGGTAGAAGCAGATGAACAGATCGTAGAGATGGATCGCCTGCTCTCCCCATTCGCCTCCCTGGGCACGTGGGAGACTATCCAGCCAGGCGAACGTGTAAGAGGGGGTGGGGTCTTGCCAGTCCTTCTGGATTGCCAGCCCCTCAGCCAGCATCAGGCGCAGGTCAGGGAGGGCCGATGTACGATCCTGATAGCAGGTTTGCCAGAGCTGGCGCATTCGTTCTCCCAGGTTGGTGAATTGCTGGCGGATGGTTACGTTTTCTCCGTTTAGCTTCTCCAGGGCGCGCCGTCCCTCCAGGCGCGCCGTCAGGCGGAATTCCTGATCCACAGTCAGGAGTGGCACCTGGGAAATTTCGCGCAGGTACAGGCGCACCGGGTCTTCCTGGAGCGCCTCTTCCAGAAGCTGATCGTCTAAATCGAGCCAGTCTTCGCCGCTTTCTTTCGCTGCGGAGGCTTCGATGGGTGGCTCTTCGTGCAGGTGGGGGTTCTCTTCCATTAGCTTCTCACCATGCTCAAACGCTGATAGGCCAGGTCTAACGTGCGTAGCGATTGGGCGTATTCACGGGCCATTCGCTGATAAGCCAGTAACTGCTCATCCTTCTGCTGCTGGGCTTCTTCTTGCAGGAATCGTAACTGCCCTAACCCTTCCTGGAGCAGGCGTCGGCGCAAGTGGATTACGTTGCGTACCAGTTCTTCCAACAATCGTTCCTCCAGTTTCTCGTGAATCGGGATGGATTCCAGCTCGCGCAGGCGTTCCTGGACATCGGCCGGTGCGTGTTCGTGCAGGTAGGCCTGTGGCTCCAGAGCATCCTGGGTGAGTGCCTGACGCAAGAGCTGAAAGAGCTGACGATGATCAGTATACTCGAAATCTTCCAGGCGCAGGGGAGCAAGTTCCTGCTCTTGAAGCTGGCGATCCAGGCGATAGAGCAGAAAGGGCTGTTGGATCAGGATGGCCAGCGTATAGGCTTCCATCAGGCCGAGCCGTCGAGGCAAGATCGGCAGCGCAGTCTTCGACGGGGGCGCTGCAGCCGTCTCCCTGCGGCGGCGCTGCCCCGAACGGGCGGCCGCAGGGGCCAGGAACAGACGCTCGTCCACGCGCAGCAGGCGGGCCAGCGCTTGCCGATATGTGTCGCGTTCCACGGGGTCGGCGACTTCCTGGATCAGCGGGAGGACCTGGGCGGCGATCTCACTTTTGACTTTCGGATCGTTCAGATCGCGTCCGGCTGCCAGGGTCTCCATGACGTAAATGACCACCGGGCGCGCCGTCTCCAGGAGACGCAACCAGGCAGAGGCATCCTCAGCGACCAGGTCATCTGGATCGTAGCCTTGCGGGAGGGTGACCACGCGCAGATCGGCCTGCAGACGGTTTTCAAAGTGCATCAGGGAGTGTGGGTCGAAGGCGATCTCTGGCTGGTGATCCATCGCCTGACGTGCGACCTCCAGGCCGCGCAACACGGCCTTCTGTCCGGCGGCATCCGCATCCAGGGCGAGCAGAATGCGCCGCGTGTAGCGTTTGAGCAGGCGCACCTGGTCCTCGCTCAGGGCAGTGCCCATCGGCGAGACTACGTTTTCAAATCCGGCCTGGTGCAGGGCGATGACATCGAAATACCCTTCGACGATCACCACCTGATCGGCGGCGCGGATGGCCTTGCGGGCGCGATCCAGTCCGTAGAGCAAACGACCCTTGCTGAAAAGGGGAGTCTCTGGCGAATTCAGGAATTTGGGTTGATCGTTCTCCTCGACTGCCCGCCCACCGAAGCCGGCCATGCGTCCCTGTTCATCGCGGATGGGGATCATGATGCGATTGCGGAAGCGGTCGAACAGGCGATGTTCTGCGCCTTCCTCGCGCACGCTGACCAATCCGGCGTCAATCAGCTCCTGATCGGAGTAGCCGCGCTGGCGGAAGTATTGCAGGCTGGTCTCCCAGCCAGGGGGAGCGTATCCCAATCCGAAGGCCTCAATGGTTTCGGGTCGCAGGCGGCGCTTTTGCTGCAGGTATTCGAGCACGGCGGGGGTCTGCAGCAGGCGGCTGTGGTAGAAGATGACGGCGTCTTCGAGCAGGGCGCGCAGGCGTTCGTGGCTCTCCTTTTCCTGCTGACCTTGCGGTGTGAGTGGCTCCAGCGTCACCCCGGCGCGCAGGGCCAGACGGCGCAGCGCCTCCCCGAAGTCTATGTTCTCCTTTTTCATCACGAATTTGAAAATGTCTCCCCCTTCGTTACACTGACCGAAGCAGCGCCAGGTGCCTGTTTCCGGCCAGACGACGAAAGCCGGCGTGCGGGTGTTCGAGTGGAAAGGGCAAAAGCCAATATAGGTTTTGCCCGATTTCCGCAGCTTCACGCCGCTCTCGGAGATAATATCCACGATAGACAGTCGTTCTTTGATCTCTTCTACCGCCGACATATAATGTATTATAGACGCGCTTGAGGCAAATGGGGGAGATTTCTGCGCCCG
>JAGHYK010000173.1 GCA_017743695.1 Chloroflexota bacterium | reverse complement strand
GTAGCGAAGCAATCTCCTGGCCGATATGGGGATTGCTTCGCCGCCTGCGGCGGCTTGTAATGTAACGGTAGAAAATTTTCTACCGCAACGGTAGAAAATTTTCTACCGCAACAAGGATGGGGAAGGGCAGAGGAGTTCAAATTTCCTGAAGGAAAGATACACTACCGTTCAGTATGGCTAAAGGCAAATGCGCCATCTCAACCGCAGGCTCTTGACCTGATCATACACTCACCTTCCGGGAATGTCAATATAGCCAGGAACTTTTGATGGACTGCGCGAAGAATTGTGCCTCAAAGATGATCGAATTCATTGTAGATGCCGGGAGGGTCGCTACACGTGATTTTTGTACATGCTCAAGAGGATGCATAACACTACCCCTGAAGCAGCAAAGAAGCAATAATGAAAGAGAAAGCCTATAAATCTGCTCTGACTTCGCTGAAAAGGTTTTGAAAGGAGGCAAAATGCCAGCCAGGGGTTGGATCGAAGTCAATCCGCTCTATTGCAAGGGGTGCGAGTTGTGTGTTCATGCCTGTCCCCAGGGCGTGCTGGAGCTGGATATGTCTCGATTGACGCCGAAGGGGTATCATCCGGCGCATATTTTCAAGGATGGATGTACCGGTTGTGCGATTTGCGGACTGGTATGCCCGGATGCGGCGATCACCGTTTATCGTGAGGTGACCAAAGCGCCGGCGACGGCGATGGGGGTGGCTTGAGGCGCAGGAGGTTTCTATGGCACGCGAACTCTGGAAAGGGAATGAAGCCATCGCTGAAGCAGCCATTCGCGCCGGGTTACAGGCCTATTTCGGCTATCCCATCACGCCTCAAACGGAAGTGCTGGAATGGATGGCGAGGCGAATGCCGGAGCTGGGGCGCGTTTTTGTGCAGGCGGAAAGCGAGGTGGCGGCTATCAACATGGTGTATGGCGCCGCCTGCACCGGGGCACGGGTGATGACCACCTCCTCCAGCCCTGGTATTTCTCTGATGATGGAAGGATTGTCGTATATCGCCGGCACGGAGGTGCCGGTGGTGCTGGTGAATGTCATGCGCGGCGGCCCCGGACTGGGGAATATCGCCCCCTCCCAGGGAGATTATCAGCAGGCCGTGCGCGGCGGTGGTCACGGCGATTACCCGCGTATTGTCCTGGCCCCCTCTTCGGTCCAGGAGGCGATTGATCTCGTGACCCTTTCTTTTGACCTGGCGGAAAAGTATCGCACGATTGTCATGATCATCGCCGATGGCAGCATCGGTCAGATGATGGAGCCGGCAGAGATGCCTCCCATGCAACCGCTCTATCATCGCCAGTGGGATTGGGCTGTGACCGGCAAGATGGGACGCGAACGCCGCGTGCTCTCTTCCATCTACCTCGATCCCTATCAGGAAGAGCAGACGAACCTGCGTCTCTTCCGTCGCTGGCAAGAGATTCAGGCCAACGAAGTGCGCTCTCGTGCGTATTACCTGGAGGATGCCGAATTCGTGGTGATCGGCTTCGGCACAGCCGGACGGGTGGCCCTCTCCGCCGTGCGCGCCGCCCGACAGGAGGGACTGAAAGTTGGGCTGCTGCGCCCCATCAGCCTCAGCCCGTTCCCGCATCAGGTTGTGGCAGAGCTGGCCCAACGGGTCAGCGGTTTCCTGGTGGTGGAAATGAACACCGGTCAGATGCTTGAGGATGTAGAACTGGCGAACGCCGGGCGGGTACCGCTTCGCTTCTACGGTCGTCCGGGCGGCGTGGTGCCTTTCCCGGATGAGATTCTCCATGAGATCCATGCTCTGGTAGAAGCGCCCCCTACGCCCGGCGAGGATGCTCGCCTGGCATGGCTGGAACGCATGACCAGACTAGGAGGTGATGGATGGCAACGTTGACTGCGCCTGCGAATATTGTGTTTACTCGCCCTGAAGGCTTGACTGAATTCCCCACGCACTACTGTCCAGGATGTACCCACGGGATTGCCCATCGCCTGATCGCTGAGGTGCTGGAAGAAATGAACGTGCTGGACCGGGCGATTGGCGTGGCCCCGGTCGGATGCGCGGTGTTTGCGTATAACTACTTCGACTGCGACTTCGTCGAAGCGGCGCATGGACGCGCCCCGGCGATGGCCACCGGAATCAAGCGGGTGCTGCCGGATCGGGTGGTCTTCACCTATCAGGGAGATGGCGACCTGGCCTCTATCGGCATGGCCGAGATCGTACATGCTGCCGCGCGCGGCGAAAATATCACCGTTATCTTCATCAACAATGCCAATTACGGCATGACGGGTGGACAGATGGCCCCGACCACCCTGCCGGGCATGAAAACAACCTCCTCTCCGTCTGGGCGGGATGTCGAAACACAGGGGTATCCGATCCGCATGGCCGAGATGCTGGCCACGCTGGAGGGCGCCGGCTATGTGGTGCGCCGTTCCCTCCACGACCCGAAGAACATCCGCCTGGCCAGGAAGGCGATTCGTCTGGCCTTTGAAACGCAGGTGCGCGGGCTGGGATTCTCGATGGTTGAACTGCTCTCCACCTGCCCCACGAACTGGGGATTGAGCCCGGTCGAAGCGTTGCGCTTCGTCGAAGAGCGCATGGTGCCTTACTTCCCGCTGGGGGATTACCGCGTCAGTCCAGCCGTCGCTCAGATTCGCGTATAAGGAGGCAACATGCAAAGGGAGATTGTCATCGCAGGGTTCGGCGGACAGGGTGTGCTCTTCGCAGGGCAGGTGCTGGCTTATGCAGCCATGGATGCCGGCAAGGAGGTCACCTGGATCCCTTCCTATGGTCCGGAGATGCGCGGTGGGACGGCAAACTGTACCGTGATCATTGCGGATGAAGAGATCGGCTCTCCCCTGGTCAAACATCCGCCGCTGGCGATTGTGCTGAACCTGCCTTCATTCGACAGGTATGAGCCGCTCATCCAGCGCGGCGGCGCCTTGATCGTGAATCAATCTATGGTGGATCGCGGCCCCAAGCGTACCGACATCACCGAAGTCTTCATCCCCTGTAACGAGATCGCTGAGGCGATCGGGGATCGGCGATTGTTGAACATGGTGGCGGTCGGCGCGCTGCTGCCTTTCCTGCCTGAACTGACCTTGCAGGACGTGGAAAAAGCCCTGGAGGCTCATCTGCCGGCCAGGCATCGCGAGCTTTTGCCGCTGAACTTCCAGGCGCTGCGACGGGGCTATGAGGTGGCAGAGGGGCAAAGAAGCAGGGTCTAATCTTCATCCGAGAGCAGGCCAGGCTGCTCCAGGCGCACGATCTCGCCATGGACGTTGATCACCAGCTTGAAGCCCATCATGCCTAAATAGGCGCGTGTTTCTTCCGGGAGGCCTGTTTCCAGCAAGGCTCTGAAATGGGCCTCCAGGTTTTTTAATTGCGTTTCGATCATCGCCCGCGTGAACAGATCGTCCTGCCCAAGCATTTTCGCCGCTTGAGAGGAAATTTCCCCTTCGTGTCCTCGAATCATCTCTCGCATCTGGCGCAGCACCTCCAGGTCAACCTGCTCGGCGGGGATGTGCCTGCGGAAGCCGGCGTCGTTGACAACATAGCATGGCTCATTCCCCACATAAGCCACTTCGACAGCGTTCCCCTCCTCATCCACAACCAGACCAGCGAAAAGCGGTTGACGCGGCATGGCTATCCCTCCTGTTTCCCTTCGATGGCGGCCAACAGGACTGCCGCGGCGATTCCCAGGCGGCGATCCAGCCGCTGCGAGGCATCCATGCTGAAGTCAATCTCCAGCTCATAGCGAAACAGGTGGAAGCGTTGACGCAAATCGGCGACGCGTTGTTCGTTGAGGAAGAGATCGTAATTTTGTGGCAAAAGTGCGCCCAGGAGCAGCCGTCGCAGAAGAGCCAGCCCCAGCGAATCTTCGGTCAGGTAGCCCAGGGGTTGATCCTGGGGATCGAGGATTTCCCAGCGATCGCGCACGATGGAAGCGAAGCCACGTCGTCGCAAGGCCCCGATCTTCGCTCCGCTCAGGCTGTCTATCACGTCATAGGCCGCCGCAAAATCCAGGATCTGGCGCGCCTTGATCATCAGCACTTCCTGGCTTTTCTGCTCGTCACTATACAGGCGAAAATCCTCGCGCAGGCGAAACATTTTCTGCTCGCAGAACAGCACCAGCTCTCCCTGGGGATTATAAAAGCGGAACTTGCCAGTCAAAGCCAGCACCTGACGCTTGAGTAGATAGCGTTCGTACTGGAAGGCGGGATGCATATTACCTCCAACGGGGGTGCAGTTTCGGATGGCTGAAAAGCACAGATGTTATCGTATAGTGTACCACACGCATTTCTATCTTGTAGCGGTTTCGCGATAAAATCAAGCCACGCTCTATCCTTTTTCCGCGGAGGTTCTATGGCTACGCCGACAGTCGCCATCATCGGCCTGGACGTGGTAGGCACATCGTTGGGCCTGGCATTGGGAAAGAACGCAAGGCTGCACCGTATCGGGCATGATCGAGAGCCGGGGCGGGCACAGCAGGCGAAGAAACAGAACGCGGTGGATAAAGTAGAATACAACCTGCCGCGGGCGGTAGAACAGGCGCAATGGATCCTGATCACCGAGCCTGTGGCGTGGATGGAAGAGACCTTTCAACTCATTGGTCCGGTTGTGCCGGCGGGGAGTGTGGTGGTAGATTTTGCCCCGGTGAAGCGAGCCGCGGCTGAATGGGCTGCCCGTTATCTGCCGGCGCACTGTAGCTACGTTGGCCTGATGCCGGCCTTCAATCCCCAGGTACTGAGCGAGGGTGAATGGAAGGGACGCGCAGACCTGTTCTCTGGCGCTTTGATCGCTGTGACGACGCCTCCGGGCGCCTCCGAAGGCACGTTGCAAGGGGTGGAAGCGCTGATTCGCGCCCTGGATGCCAGGCCTCTGTTTTCCGATGCCGCCGAAATAGATGGCCTGATGAGTCGAGTCAGTCTGCTGCCGGCGCTGACAGCCGCCGCCATGCTCCATACCACCCTGAATCGCCCCGGCTGGCAGGAAGGGCGCAAACTGGCGGGATGGACCTATCGCTCCTTCCTGATGGCGCTTCAGGCCGGCGAAGCCGATAGCCTTCATCAGGCCAGCCTGCTCAATCGCGATAACGTGCTGCGGGCGCTGGAAGATATGCTGACCTCCCTGCAGCAGCTCCGCGCCTGGATTGAAGAGAACGCTGGCGAATCGCTGGAGGCATTCTTCCAAAACGCTCGTCTGGGCGGAGAAGAATGGTGGAAGGAGCGTCAAGAGGGGAATTGGGAAAACATCGCCGGCGGGTCCTGGGAGGAAATCCCCTCGTTTTCTGAACGCCTCGGTCAGGCATTCCTGGGCAGGAATCCGAAACGCTGAGTTCAAAAGCACCTC
>JAGHYK010000172.1 GCA_017743695.1 Chloroflexota bacterium | reverse complement strand
GAACGCTCCTCGCAATGACATCCAAAACGGTTTTGATGCAGGGCTGAATAGTTACTTTTCATGAATGTATCACGAAGCCATACCGTCAACGAATTTTTAACGAATAAACGAATGCACGCTTCCTCCGCTGACGGCCTTCCCCCAGCAGGCCGGAAAGCCTGACTACTACCGTCCACCGTCCATCGTCCATTTTTGCCGTCCGCCGTCCGCGGTCTGCGGTCCGCCGTCCATATTCGTTGATTCGTTCCCCTATTCGTTGACGGTCCTCCTTACCGGAGCGCAGAGCTCTTTTTGCCTGACAGGATGTCCCTGATGCGATACGCTCCCCTCGCTGCAGCCGGTTATTTTGGATACAGGGGGAAAAAGTCACTTTGCCCCACAGGCTGAAAGCCTGTGCTACCGGCGCCGCAGCTTATCGTCCATCGTCTGAGCGTCCGGAAAGTCCGTGCTCGCCGCGGTCTGCCGTCTGTCGTCCGCGGTCTATTTACCACCGTTCACCGCTCATAGTATAATTTCCCCGTGCCCCATCGAAAATCCGCCGAAGATTTGAGCCTGGAAGAGCTGCGGCGCCTGCTGGTGCAAAAACAGCGAGAGGTGCATCAGGCGCGCCTGGAGCACTTCCAACGCACCGGGCGGCTGACCCATCTCGTCTGGAAAGCGCCAGCACCGGAGACATCCTCCACGCCGGAGGAGATCACACCCTCCACGCCGGGAAGGCGCTTTCTGGATAGCGCGCTCCTGGCGATTGAAATCCTGGCCGTGATCGGGTTGATCGGTGTGCTGCTGAATGGTCTGGGATTGCTGCGCACCCTGAACCAGGAAGTGGCCGCGGCGTTACGCGTCGAAACGCCCACCCCCACGCCTCTGATCATGGCCGTCGTCCTGCCCGGCGGTCACACTCCGCCGGATGCTTCCGGAAATACCCGCCCGAACGAGGCCGAAATTCCTGAACACTTGCGCCCCATCTACCAATCCCTGGCCAGTCTCCCAGTCCCCACGCCTGGGCCGCAACAGGCAATTCGCATCCAGATACCGGCGATTGGCGTGGATGCGCCGGTCGTTCAGGGAGATGGCTGGGAACAGCTTAAGAAAGGGGTGGGGCAGCACATTCCCTCCGCCAACCCCGGCGAAAACGGGAACGTGGTGCTTTCGGGGCATAACGACGTCTACGGGGAAATCTTCCGCCATCTGGATCGCCTGCAGCCGGGGGATCAGGTGATCCTGCACACGCAGCAGCGCGCCTATACCTACATCGTCGAGCGCACGCTGATCGTGGAGCCAACCGCTGTAGAGGTCATGGCCTCCACCGGCGCCCCCACCCTCACCCTGATTTCCTGCTATCCTTACCTGGTAGACACCCATCGCATTGTGGTCTTTGCCCGCCTGCAGCCATAATCCCCCCTTCAGGAGGCGGTTTGCTCTGCATCTGCCCCGCCGGCGGCCTCCTGTTGCCAGTTCGGACCGCGCAAGGGGAGCCCTGGGATGACCACTGCCCCTTTGCGCTCGTAGGCGGCCTGTCCCTGCGCCTCGCGTAATTCTTCGATCATCCCCAACTCCTCGAAGATCGTGGTGGCGCGAAAATGGCAGTCCACCGCCCAGGCGATCTGACCGGCGCGGTCATAGAGGCGGCGCAGCGTCAGATAGGTGCGGGCGAGATCGGGGCGGGCACGGATCTGCCGTAGCCCCTGCATGGACTCCAGCAGCAACGCTTCCACCTGCTCCCAGACCGGGCCGGGATGGCGCATTTCGATTTCCGCCAGCAGGCGCAAGGCGATCCCCTTCGCCCAGCGGTTGCCGGCCTTCTCCGCCTCCTGCAATGCCTGCCCGGCCTCTTCTTTCGCCTCCTTCCAATGGCCGGCCAGCAGCAGCGATTCCGCCAGGAACAGACGCGGCAGATAGTGAAAGATGCGATGTTGATGCCGCTCGGCCCAGGCGTTCGTCAGGCGCAGGATTTCAATACCCCTCTCGACTTCCCCTCGATGCGCCAGGGCATACCCCCGCAGGCTGAGCGCCATGTAGGTCGGCGGCGTCAGGGTATCAAAGGGCAGGTCCGGGATCGGGGAGAGAATGCGCAGCGTCTCCTCCCAATCATGGCGGTCGGCGTGTACCATTCCCCACTGCATCCGGGCAAAAAATGTGGTGGGATGCTCTTCGCCGTGCATTTGCAAGGCCAGCTCCAATCCCCGGCGCGCGCTCAAAAAGGCGCGCTCCCATGCCCCGACGCGAGCGTAGGCCACGCCGAGATACCCCAGCACAATCGGCAAATCGTGGGGCAAAGGGCTTTGCAGGGCTTCATATCGCTCCTCATGCAGGTTGACATAACGCAGCAGATAAGCGATAGCATCATCGAAAGCCGAAAGCGCAATACTCACCCTGCCCAACATGCGCAGCGCCGCTGAAAGCAGCTCCACATCTTCCAGCTCTTCCGCAATGCGCAGGGTGCGGCGGGCGTAATCGCTGGCCGTCAGGGGATGACCCCGCAACCAGAAAAACTGCGCTGCACGGCGAAAAATCTGCCCCAGATAGTTCTCATCCCCCAGCGTGTAGGCCAGATGCTCAGTCTCATTGAGAATTTCGATGGCCCGCGTCAGGTTTCCGCTGAAGGCGTAGGCCTGGGCAAGCTGCAGGTTGATCTCCACGCGTTGGGTGCGCGAAGTCGGCCCGCTGACCTGCCCCAGCAGGTTGACGGCCTGGAGTCCAAACTGACGCGCCTCCGGATAAGAACGGAATTGCAGCGCCTGTTCGGCAGCCCGAACCAGATACGGCAGCGCCCGTAACGGCTGGTCGCTGCGGGCATAGTGATAGGCCAGGGTGGAAGCATCCGGCGGCGGAAGGCTATTCTCCAGAATTTCAGCGATTCGACCGTGCAAATACTCGCGCCGCGCCCGGCTCAGGCTGTTATAGGCCACCTGTCGAATCTTATCGTGGCGAAAATCATACCCCTGGCGCACTTCCTGAACCAGGCCGCGCTGCACCCAGTTTTCGATCTCCGCCACCAGCTCCTCCCTCGGGCGATCCAGGAGCGCGTGGAGCAGCGCCAGCGAAAACGGTCGGCCAAAGGCCGCAGCCGCTCCCAGCGCCTCGCGGCTGAGAGGCTCCAGGCGTTCAATGCGCGCCCGGATCACCTCCTGAATCGAGGTCGCGAGCAAGGGGAAACGCTCACCGGGGTGGCTCTCCTGCAGCGCCTGCGCCGTCTCGATGATAAAAAAGGGATTGCCTTCCGTCTCCTGATACAGGCGCTCCCCGAACATGCGATCCTGCGCCCTCTCCGGCAGCAAATGCCTGGCCAGCGTCAGCGTATCCTGGGAGGAAAGCGGCGCAAGTTTCATGCTGAGCACCAGCGGGCTACGCTCCAGAAGTCGAAGCAGCGGCAGCCGATCCGCGGGCAGGTCTTCGGGGCGATAGAGGCCGAAGATCAGGATCGGGCGATCGGTGATCCGTCGCGCCAGCTCTGCCAGCCACTCCCAGGTCTGCGTATCGGCCCAGTGCAAATCGTCCAGGATCAGATGCAACGGTGGCGGGAGCTGCTCAGCCAGCACCAGGATCAGTTGCGTAAGCGCCTCCCGAAGAGCGGGCAAATTGCTCTCTGCGCTCGCTGGCAGGTAGGGGAACAATCGCCGAATTTCAGGGAGAAAAGAAGAAAGGGCCGAAATCCAGCCTGGCGGCTGAGTGCGCAGGGAAAGGAGCACCCGTTGCACCAGCGGATTCTCGCTGAGCGCCTGCTGCAACGGGGCAAAGGGCGACATGCTCTCCAGCTCGTAGCATATGCTGTACAGCAAGGAAACCTCTGCATGACGGGCCAGATATTCCTGCACCAGGCGCGTTTTGCCGATCCCGGCCTCCCCGGCTAACAGCAACAACTGCCCATGTTTCTCCTGCGCCTGCTGATAGAGCATCTCCAGTTGCGAGAGTTCCGCCTCACGATCTACCAGCGGAATGCCCGGCAATGGAGGCAAACGTCGCGTGCGCGCCAGGCGCGCCGGCGCGGGTTGCGGGCCGTGTGCCTCCTGAGCCTCAAACGGCAAATGCGCCTCCCCCTGACGGATCGCCTGGGCCAGCGCCTGCGTTTGCGGCGTCGGCTCAACGCCCAGCTCCTCTTCCAGAAAATGCACCAGCGTTTGATATTCGCTCAGCGCCCGTGCTCGATCCCCTTTCAGGGCATAGAGCAACATCTTCCAGCGACGCGCCCCCTCATCGAACGGCTCCTGTGCCACCCACCGCTGCGCATATTCCAGCGCGGCCTCATATTCCCCCTGCTGATGCAGCGCCGGCACCAGTTTCTCCAGGGCGCCCAGATACAGGCGTCGAAAGTGCTCTCGCGGTTCGGCACACCACTCGTCATAAAGGTCTTCCAGCAGATCGCCGCGATAAAGCTCAACCGCCCGGCGCACCTCCTCCAGCGAAGCCTGCGGGCGCAGGCCGTGCTGAAATTCCTCCACATCTACCCAGATTGTGACCTGCGGATTGAAGCGCAAGACATTCCCATCGGCCAGGATCAACTCCCCCTGCACATCCACCGGGGTTAAAACCATCCGCAGGTGATGCAGGTACTGGCGCAGATTGCGCCGCGCCGCGCTTTCGGTCACCCGTGGCCAGAAGAGAAAAGCCAGCCTGCGTCGATCCACCACCTCCTGGCGATGGAGCAGCAGATAAGCGAGGAGCGCCCGCGTCGTCGGGGAGCCCAGGTCCAGCGGCTGATCCTGGTCATCGCTGAGCGTGAACGTACCGAACAGGCGGGCGCGCAGCAGCATCTCAGCCCATCGGGAAACGCAAGCGATGGCCTCCGATGACGTGCAAATGCAGGTGATACACGATCTGATTGGCGTCAGGGCCGTTGTTGACGATCAGGCGAAAACCGCTCTGGGCAATCCCCTCCTGCTCCGCCACGCGGCGCGCCACCAGGAGCATCCGCCCCAGGATCGCCTGATCCTCCTCCGTCACCTCCGAGAGCGCGGCGATGTGCTTGTTTGGAACCACCAGCACGTGCACCGGCGCCACCGGCCGGATATCGCGAAAGGCGCTTACCAGCTCATCCTGATAAACCATCTGCGCTGGCGCCTCTCCCTGGATGATGCGACAGAAAATGCAAGAAGATGACATCGTTTCCTCTCAGGGGAAAAATTTTACCGCCATTGCGAAAATTCCTCGAATTCCATTGCTCACAGCCCCTCCCCTCGGCAAGATTCCGGATGCGCCTCCCACCCCGACCTGGAGCTAAAGGCTGCACCTGGAGCCTGGCTGCCCCTTGCAGCCGGGCGACCCCGCCTGCCGCAAGAGAATCCCGATGGCCCGCTGCCTCCTGCCTCCGCGGTCTGACGGGCTGGAAAGCCCGTCCTGCAGCCCTCCACCGTTCACCTCCACGGTC
>JAGHYK010000171.1 GCA_017743695.1 Chloroflexota bacterium | reverse complement strand
GCCGTCGGGCCGCAGCCGGCTGACGCCGCCGCCCAAGGTGCCGAACCAGAGGGAGCCGTCGGGGCCGGCGGCGATGGAGAGGACCACGTTTGCGGCCAGGCCGTGTTCCGCCGTCAGCTTGATGTATTCCCCGGTGCGGGTGTCCCAGCGCACCACGCCGCCCGCGGTGGCGGCCCACACGGCATCGCCGTCCACCAACAGGTCGAGCACAAAGTTGGCGTTGGTGAAGCTGGTCCAGTCAGGGTGGAGCAGCTGGCGGATGGCCTGCTCGGCCGCCGCGCGGCGCCGGGCAGAGCCCTGGGCTGAGCCCGGGCCCACCGCCGTGGACTGCGTCTCAAGCCCGTACTTATTTACCGGTGGCCCGTACATGCTGCCCTCACCTCGATAGATCACCTCGCATTGCTCGATTTCCTCGCAAATGGGAAATACCGGCCCCCAGGCGTAATTGCAGACCCCGATGAGGCTCCCTCTCTCGTCAAAGAGGGCTTCCCCTGCATCGAAGGCGTTTATCCGGGATCTATACACCAATTCGCCCTGATGTGTGCACTCGGAGAGCTCGTTGTCTCCGAAGATCCCGCCAGCCTTATGTGACTGATAGAACGCCGTCAGGATCAAACCCCTCAGACTCCCCGGCTCCCTCTCGGAGAGAATCGAGAGCTGCTCAACGATCTGTTTGTCCAATCGCTGAGCCAGGCCCTGTGCCGGCCGAACAGGCTCTGTGCCCTCGGGGTAGAGGGCTACGATCCCAACTACAGCCGCGCCACGAGCGAGCACAATGACATCACTGCGCAGGGAGAGGATCCCCCCGACGGTGAACACGATGCTGATCCCAACGGAGACGTCCCCAATCCCTTCCAGGTCAGAGAGGGGCTCAATGGTCTCAATTACGATTTCAGGGCTTGGGCCAAGCTCCATCGCTCCGAGGCCTGGCACGAGGCCGAGAGAAGAACCGAGAAAGCGTGTAAGCTCCTCCGACTCACCCAGGGATTCCACTATTTCACCTGAGAGCATCTTAATGCCTGCCGCCACTTCTGGGCTGAGGAGGGTGACGCCTAGTACCGCCTCCATCTCCAGGGGTATCAGCCGGATTGGGGAGACGAACCCATAGGCGCACTCCAGGGCCACGGGTAAGCCGAACATCCTCAACGTCTGCTCTATTTGCGCTGCTGGTATCTCGGAAAACTCCGGCAAGTCATCAGGAGTGAGGCGAGCACAGAAAGGCTGCGCAGGGAACTTCGGAGGAGGCAGTCTGCGCATGAGGGACGGCAGGTTCACCTCCTGGGCTGTGTTGCCTGCCATCACTCCTCGCCGCACAACGCCGGTGGCCGTTCCCATGAGAATCCGGCTTCCATCCGGGCTGAAGGCCAGGTTCAATATTTGGCTTGCACCTGCCGGCAGCAAACGCCGCAAAACTCCGGTGCTGACTTGCCAGAGGCGCATGTCCCCATCGTCGCTCCCGCTGACCAGCCAGTTGCCATCGGGGCTGAAGGCCAGGCTGCGCACCGGGGCGATGTGTCCGCGCAGGGTATGCAGCCGCCTGCCATCGCTAACCCGCCACAGTTGAATCAGACCATCACTCCCGCCTGTTGCCAGCAGGTGGCCGGCTGCGCCGCTCTCCCAGCCGGGCAGTTCAGGGAAGCCGATTGCGAGCACCGCCCCCTCGTGCCCCTCCAGTTGAAGGAGCTCTGCGCCTGTGCTGACCTCCCAGATGCGAATGAGGCCTTTCTCATCGCCTGTGGCCAGGAGGGCGCCGTCAGGGCTGAAAGCAACGCTGCGCACCGGGCTTTTGTGGCCCAGCAGTTGTTGGCCTGGGCCGGGCGTGTCAACCTCCCAGAGGTAAACCAGGCCGGTATCGGCGGCGATGGCCAGGAGTCGGCCTTCGGGGTTGAAGGCCAGGTCGCGCACGGGGCTGTCACGGTCCAGTTGCATCTGCGCCGCCGGCGTGCCGTCATCGGGCCGCCACAGGGTTACCACCCCGTCCCGGCCTCCGACGGCCAGCATTTCGCCATCCGGGCTGAAAGCAAGGCCAGAGATGGGCCCTTCCGGGCCCGGCAGAGTGCGGACCACGGCACCATCGCTGAGCCGCCAGATCCGGACATTCCCCTCCATATCTCCGGCAGCGACCAGAGCTTCTTCTGGCTGCGCCGCCCATCGAACGGCTGTCGGGAAGGCGACCGAGGTCCAGGGGGTATCTCCCCGGACAGCTGGCGCATCCCAGATTGCGCCCAGGGTCCACAGCTCTCCAAAACGTCGCGCCAGCGCCTGGCCCAGTTCGGGAAGCTCTGCGGCCCGGCGGGAGAGGTCAACACTCCGGGGATCCAGATGATAGAGCCTCAGGAAGGTATCGGCCGCCGCCTCTGTCAGTCCTGCCTCTATGAACCGGTTGAGCTCCTGGGTAAGCTGTTCGCGGGCCGGGACCAGGAGCCGTTCGCCCGTTCCGGGCCGGACCGGATAGGCGGCCACAATCCAGCCGGCGGCCGTGTCATCCCCGGACGAGGCGGGTGGCTGAAGGGTGGTGTCGCCAATCCGCAGAGGTCCCGAGATCTCCTGCACCCAGGCGGGTGTGCCAAGGAGCCCCGGCTCACTGCTCTGATGCGCGTTATCGCCGCTGACATCGTGGAAAAGGATTCCATGCAAAGGCGAACCCGGCAGTTGCACCGCAGCTTTGGAGGATGCCAGAAGGGTGTACGGGACGGATCCCTCAGGGACCTCGGCGCCATATATCTGCGCCTGCCAGGTGCCCGGCAGAGGGTTTTGCACGATGACATAGAGCGGATGGGCATCGGTGAACCAGATGGTACCCGGATAGGTTTCATCCACCAGACGATTTTGCGGGTCGGTCAGGCGCAATTCCAGCCGGCTGCCTGGCCAGTTGAGGGTCACATGGAGCTCCCTCTGTGCGGGCGGGACCTGAATCGGGATCGCTGTGGTCACCTCGTCCTGGGCGACTTCCCCCGTCATCTGGCCCCTGAGCGTGCCGATGGACTCATGGCGCAGGCGAACGTAGAGGTTCTGGAGCTGATCGCCCGTGCGAGCGTTGTAGTACCCGCCGCACGATGTGGCCCCGGCCAGACGGCGCAGGAACGCCTCGTCAATGGATGGCCATCCCTCCACCGTCTCGTTGGGATCGCCGAACCCGATCGCAAAGAGGCACTCGACCTGGGCGGTCGCAGGAGGGAGGGCTTCTGCCAGCACTTCTTCTTCCAGAGCGGGCAGCTCGTCCACGTTTTCGCTTTCGCGGCCATCCAGGTAGACCGTGGGGACCCCATCGCTGAGCAGAATCAAGATCCGTCGGCCTGTGGCGTCCTGCAATTGAGCAGCCCCCTCCATCAGGCCGGCCGCCAGGTTCGTCCCTTCCTGAGGTTCCAGGGACCGGATGGCGTGTTCCACAGCAGACAGATCAGCAGTGGGGGCCTGTATGGTTTCGGCCCCATTGCTAAAGACGACCACGCCGATGCGGTGCGAAGCCTGGAAGCGCTCGTTCTGTCGCCGGATCATGTCCACCAGACGCAGAGCTGCTTCTCTGGCTGCATCTATCTTGCGCTGGCCGATGGGATCCGCCCACTTCATGCTGCCGGAGACGTCGAAGATCAGCACGGTGGTCGTCTCTTCGGCTACGGGCGCTCGTTCAAGAGGCGCCGGGCTGGGCGCCGGCACACTTCCTTCCTGCAGCGCCAGGGCGCTCTGTCTGGCCAGCGCAACGGCCGTGTCCACGTAAGGTGGATGGCCGATATCCTTCTCGGCCATGCGCTCGGTCTCATCGGCCAGTCGGCGCAATTCTTTCATTGCAGCCCGCCACGGGGAGCCGACAAGCCAGTTCAAGGGATTGATCAGTTCTAACAATCCTCCCAACAACCCGCCCTTGTTGACTGTAGCCGCCACGCCGTCGCTGTAGCTGCGATACATCTGTGCCGCAGCCAGGGCCTCCAGCATGTAGGCGGCACGGAAGGCCTCGGCCAGCTCGCCGTCGTATCCTTCCTGTGATGCGGCAGTGCGAGCCGCCTGTTGGAGGCTGAGCCGTCCGCTTTGGAAGCGCAGGCGGAGTTCATCGGCCCGTTCGGCCAGGCGAAAATTCTCGTAGAGTGCATCGAGGCCGTAAAGCAGATTCCCTAAGGCAAGTCCCCAGTTGGCTGCAGAGGCGGCTCCTGCCACCAGATGACCGGTGATGCGTTTGCCAAAGGTGCTCCAGGACCAGGCCACCCAGCGCCGGGCGATCTCTTCTTTTGTCAGTTCCAGCGCGGCCTCAGCCGTCAACTCTTTAGCAAAATCGAGCACCAGCTTGCCACGTTGAATCCAGATATTCTCACTTTCTGCCTGAGCCGAGATGGCCGCCAGGCTCTGCTCGGTATCTAGCGCGGCTGTTCCCTGGCTGAAGGTCTGCGTGTACAGGCGAAGCCACTCCACCCGTTCAGACTGCATGGATATCCCCCAATACAGCCTGGGGGCTAACTCGATCAGGTGCAGCGCATTGGCCAATACCAGACGTTGACCATTCCCCAGATCGACGTAAGCCGTCCCCTGTTCGGTGATAGGGCGCCACTGCCTGAAAATCTGGCGCAATTCTTTGGAAAGCTGGCGAACGCGGCGGTCATTTGAAAAGCGCATGGCCTCCACCGTGGCGCCTATGGCGTCCAGGAGGTTGTTCCCTTGCTCGGCGCCTCGACGGATCCCCTCGGTCAGTTGGTTGACCTCGGCCGGGACCATCTGGGGCGACAGGATGGCCCGCAGGGCTTCCAGGGTCTCTTCCTGACGATCCTTGAACAGCGCTTTGACTTGCTGTTCCAGGAAAAGGGGATTTTGGGTCACGCGCTGCAGGTCTGCCCGGAAATCAGGCGGCAGATAGAAAGAGGGATCGGTGAATCGGCTCTCGTACAGGGCATAGGCGGCTGTGTAGAGCAGGAAGACCTGATACAACTCATCCTCATCGGTCACAGGTTGGCCGTCGCGGCGCACGACCAGGGCGGTGATGCCATGTTGGCGGAAGAAGTCCGGTGTGGCGACGAAGAAGAGGTTGGCATCTGACCGTCGGTAGTCGCCGGTGGCCCAGTACTCTACGGTGTAGGTGTGGCCTCGATAGGACAGCGGCGGCTGGATCGTGATGGGCTGCGCTGTGGGCGTGCCGGGGGGTTGCTGTCCTGCAACAGGCGCGGGCGGCGCAATAGAGAGCAACAGCGCAACGATCAGCAGAATAATCAGGGGTCGAGATATCTGTCTGGTCATGGTTAAACCTCCTCATGTTGACCGTTTGGGCCGAGGAAGAGCCCCCACCCGGCCTGCGGCCACCCTCCCCCGCCGCAAGCGGCAGGGAGACTCCCTTCCCCTGTCCCGCCAGGGACGGGGGAAGGGCCGGGGATGGGGGCCAGGCCCCTCAGCGCGGCCGATAGCG
>JAGHYK010000170.1 GCA_017743695.1 Chloroflexota bacterium | reverse complement strand
GCGGACGGCAGAGGGCGGAGGATGCGGTGGGTCATGGGTCGCGCCAGATGGCAGCGCTTGAACTGCCGTAAAGATCGGCCTGGATCTGGCGATCCCCTTTGACCAGTTTGCCCTGATAGGGTTTTTCACCCCGATACACTCGCCAGCCATCCAGAATGAGCGGGAAGGGGCCATCGGCCAGGATCCATTCCCCGTTGTATTTGCGCGCAAAATGGATGTGCCGCCCGGTGGCAATGCCTCCTTCACAGGATGGATGCCCCAGGCGATCCCCTGCATTGACAAACGTTCCCTGCCGCACGCGCCCTTTTTCTGCCAGGTGAAGATAGAGCAACACCCAACCGGTCTGTTCACGACCATCGCCATCGAGATCGATCACGACCAGACCATTCTCCGAACGCACAACCAGCCCGGAAGCCGCCGCCACGGCCCATTGTTCCGAAGGATCGCATCCCCGATGGCCGCTGGAAGGCGCAAAATCAATGGCCGCCAGCGGGCCGTTCCGCTCCCAGGCAGCATGAGGGCCACCCGTAAAGACCCAGATCACTTTTGGCTCAAAAGGCAAAATGAGCGGCGGCTCCACCAGGCCGGCCGGGAAGAGCGGCTCCACCTGGGCAACGCGCGCTTCCACATCCCCAAACATGCGGCGATACAGTTCATCAAAAGCGCTCAGGGCAGCATCCCAGGAAGGACGGTTATACCAGCGAGAAAACAGATGATAAATCGCCACCGTTCCGGCGTTTAACTGCGGCGCAAGTCGCAATCGTTCACCATCCGGGAACTCCAGTTCCGTAAATTCCCCGCTGCGCCAGCCATAATATGCCAGATCCATCTGCGAAACTGCCCAGACGAGCTGCAGGAAAAGGCCTTTATGGGTGCTATCTGGATAGCCCAGGGGATACTCTTGATGGAAGGGATCTGCTGTGCCATAGACCCATTGCCCCTGGAATTCCAGCAATGCCACCAGCAGACGGGGATTCACCGAGTTCTCTTCCGCCACGCGACGAATGATCTCGGCTGCAGAGGTCCATCCGGTGGGGTTGATATATTCCCGGTAGTCCAGGAGTGCGCTGGAGGATTGTCGCAGGAAGGCTTCAACGTCGAAATCGGCGGCTGTGGCAGAGAAAACGTATTCGCTATCCGGCAACAGTCGCCGCGCAGGGGTGGTTTGCGAGAGGCGCTGCGGGATGAGCAGCAGGGTGCCAGGGGGGATCAATCCCTCCGCAGGCAAGGAAACCAGGGAGTAGATTTCTTCTGGGGCAACGCCAAAGCGGCGCGCCAACGCAGGAAGCCAATCGCCGCTCTGGGACACATATTGCAGCAGCGGGCCATCCGGGGAAGGCGGCAGGTTTGGGGTGGAGGTAGCCGTCACCGTGGGCGTGGGCTTTGGAGGCGTCGGGTCGGCAGAGGGCTCCAGGCGCGGCCCTCCGCTCCAGGTCGGGGTGGAAGGCGCTGCGCTCACGGACGGGGAGAAAAGCCTCGGGGTGGCTGAGGGATCGGCGAGGGGGGAAAAGGCCGGGGTCGGCGTTCGATACGTTCCCCATATTTCTGAAGCCGGAATACAGGCGTTCAAAGCGAGAAGCAGAAACAGGAAAAGGCGAAGGCGCATGGTCACCGTTGCAGGGTGTTGGTCTCTGTGAAGCCCTCTTCGGCCTGAAGGAGTTGATCGCCGCGACGGAGGAAGCCCTGATAGGCACTTCCCGCACCGGAAGAGACCCAACCCTCCAGATTGAAGGGGATCGGGCCATCGGCAGGGATCCACTCACCATTGTAACGTCGCGCGATGTGTAGATGGGTGGCCGTGCCAATACCGCCCTCACAGGAAGGATGCCCGATACGATCCCCGGCGAAGAGATAGGCACCGGCTGGAACGCGATCCTCCGATGCTATATGCAGGTAAAAGACGATCCAGCCGGTTTGTTCATAGCCATCCCCATCCAGGTCCTGCACCACAACGCCCTCCCCCGAACGCACCACCCAACCATCGGCGACTGCCGTCACCCAGTGCGCGGAGGGGGTGCAATCCGAAGCATCGGGCGGTGCAAAATCCAGGGCTGCCCAGGCAGAGCCGTTATCCCAGCCGCCATGTGGCCCTCCGGTAAAAGCCCAGGGGATGCCTCTCTCGAAGGGAAGGAGCAAAGGAGGCTGCTGCAGATGCGGGGGCACGAGAGGTTCAACCGCATACTGGAAGGGATTGCCGAAGAGGAGAAAGTAAGTCTGGAAAAAGCCAAAAGGCGCGAGGTCTGCTTCCCAGGTTGCACGATCGTCGAGCAAGGCAAACAGACGATAGACGGCCACGCTGCCTGCATTCAAACGCGGGGAAAGGGTGAGGAGCGTGCCATCGCTCAGGCTGAGCATGGAAAGACCGTTCACCCGCCAGAGATAGTAGCCGCGGTTGAGTTCATTGGCCGCCCAGGAAAGCTGACGATAGAGTCCCGCCGGC
Source organism: Chloroflexota bacterium (assembly GCA_017743695.1). Lineage (GTDB taxonomy): Bacteria > Chloroflexota > Anaerolineae > Anaerolineales > Villigracilaceae > 630D-37. The sequence goes on along the minus strand of JAGHYK010000170.1, from coordinate 2,953 downwards.
GCAGGCAGATTCAGGGGTGTATCCACCGCGGGCGCAGACTGGGTGACCCAGCCGCTGCGATGCTCGATCAATGCCAGAAGCAGGCGCGGGTTGACCGATTGATTTTGGGCCACGCGCTGCACAATTTGCGCCCCCGAAAGGGATTCTCCGCCGACCTGCTCCACATAGTCGGCCAGATAGCCTCCTTTGCGCCGCACGAACGCTTCCACATCGAACAGGGCCGTGGCCGGGCCATAGACCAGCTCCGAATCGGGAATGATCTTGAATTCAGGGGAGGAAAATTCGGGTTCGGGGGGTGGAATGCGCAAAATCTGACCCGGCTGCAGGTAATCGGGATTGGGAAGGGGATTGGCGCGCAAAAGCGACTGGAGGGAAACGCCGTAGCGCAAAGCAATCCCTTGCAGCGAATCGCCAGGCTGGACGATATAGGTCTCCTCCTGCGCCCGCGGGGAAGGGATGGGGTGCGGCGCGTCAGGGGTCGGGGTGGGTAACAGCGACCCAGGCGGTGGGGGCGGCGGCAGGGTGAGCTGAAGCGGGAGGCGCGTGGGAACAATCCGTAACGTAGGGGTCGCCTGAAAAGAGGCAGGGGGCGAGGCCGTCAGCGGGAGAAACGGATTGTAGGTCGCCACCACAGGAGGCGAGGAAGTACAGGCGATCAGGAACAGGAGCAAGAGCAGAAGGGGCATAACAGGGGAGGATCGCCCATGATTATAGCAGAGGGAGATGAGTGGCAGAGGCGGGACACCTGGTCACAGAGTAGCCAACGGGGCGGCAACAACGCGCAATTTCCGAAAACGACATTATATTATAAAACGACGTCTGATAACGACAAAATTTTTTATTTTTTGTCGCTTTCGGAAATTTCAACTTGACGTTTTGTCGTAATCCGTTTACACTTTGCAATACCTGTTCTGGTTAAAAACTTTCTTTCCCCAGGAAGGAGGTATTCATGCCCTACGGTTATACCGGCCGCATTCTTCACGTGGACCTGACGAACGGCACGCTCTCGGTGGAAACCCCGCCGGAATCGTTCTACCGTACCTACATGGGCGGTTCGGCGATGGGGATGTATTACATCCTGCGCGAGGTGCCCAAAGGAGCAGATGCGCTCGGCCCGCAGAATGTGCTCACCCTGTTCACCGGCGTCACGACGGGAGCGCCGATCTCCGGTCAGAGCCGCATCAACGCCAACGCCAAATCGCCGGTCAGCGGAGGCATTGGAGATTCGCAGGCCGGCGGCTTTTTTCCTGCCGAGTTGAAATTCGCCGGCTTCGATGGCATCGTGCTGCGCGGCCGCTCCCCCCGGCCGGTTTATCTCTGGATCAGGGATGGACAGGCCGAATTGCGCCCCGCCGATCATCTGGTGGGCAAGGTGACGGGCGAAGTAGATGCCCTGTTGAAGCAGGAACTGGGCGACGAGAAGATCGAAATCCTGCAACACGGCCCGGCAGCCGAACGCGGCGTGCTCTTCTCCAGCCTGGTGAACATGTCCAACCGTAACAACGGGCGCACCGGGATGGGACTGGTCATGGCCAGTAAGAACCTGCGCGCCATTGCTGTGCGCGGCACGGGGAAAGTCGCCATCGCCGATCCGCAGGCGCTCGCCCGACTCCATCGTCTCGGCCCCAAAGAACTGCCCAACAACCCGGATATGGATGGGTTGGCGAAATATGGCACGGCCAGCGTGGTCATGCCGCAGCACACGATGGGCACGCTGCCGACGCGCAACTACAACGAAGGCCAGTTTGAAGGCGCCGAGGCCATCAGCGGTGAGCGCATGTACGATACCATCCTGAAAGACCGCGATACCTGCTACGCCTGCGTGGTGCGCTGTAAGCGGGTGGTCGAGATCAAGGATGGCCGCTACACCGTTGACCCATACTACGGCGGCCCGGAATACGAGACCCTGAGCACCTTTGGCTCCTACTGCGGCGTGGACGATCTGGCCGCCATCGCACGCGCCAATCAAATCTGCAACATGTACGGCGTGGACACCATCTCCTGCGGCGCCACCATCGCATTCGCAATGGAATGCTACGAAAAAGGCATCATCGGGAAGGAAGAGACCGGGGGGATTGATCTGCGCTTCGGGAATGCGGAAGCCATGCTCCAGGCCCTGGAGCAGATCGTGCGCAACGAAGGCCCGCTGGGACGCGTGCTCTCACAGGGTTCGGCGCGCGCCGCCCAGACCTGGGGCCGGGGCGCCGAGGAGTGCCTGATCACGGTCAAGAATCAGGAAGCCCCCGCCCATATGCCCCAGGCCAAACGCTCCCTCGGCCTGATCTACGCGGTCAACCCCTTCGGCGCCGACCATCAATCCAGCGAACACGACTGGATGATTGAAGAGGGCATCGCCTCTGATCTCTACATGGGGCGCCTGAGCCTGATGGGAATGAGTGAGCGCCTGCCGCAGTATTCGCTGGGTGCGGAAAAGGTCAAATTTGCCTACCTGACGCAGCTTTTCTACTCCATGATGGACACGGTAGAGCTATGCCAGTTCGTCTGGGGGCCGGCCTGGACGCTCTACGGCCCGGCTGAAACCGTGGAGATGGTACGCGCCGTCACCGGCTGGGATGTGACGCTGGAAGAGCTGCTGCGCGTCGGGCAACGGCGGTTGAACATGCTGCGCGCCTTCAACGCCCGCGAAGGCATGGGGCGCGCCCAGGATCAACTGCCCAAAAAGTTCTTCCGCCCCCTGCAAGGGACAGGCCCCACGGCGGGCATCGCCCTCTCCCAGGCGGAAATTGAGGCCGCGCTGGATGAGTATTACCGCCTGGCCGGATGGACAACGGACGGCATTCCCACGCCCGAAACCCTGGCCGCCCTCGGCCTGGAATGGGTGACGTTATAAAGCGAATGCCTGCGCGCATTCGCCCGGCCTCTGGCTGAGGGCATCCCCTTCCAATTAGCCTGCCATCGTTAGAGGCTGGTCACGCGCCCGTCTGCTCTTCTC
>JAGHYK010000169.1 GCA_017743695.1 Chloroflexota bacterium | reverse complement strand
GCGCTTATCAGATAGTCGCTGTACAAGTCCAGGAGTTTGCCGTTTTTCATACACCAAGTTTACTCAAATCTGCGTAAGGTGAGTTATAGCATAGCCCTTTCACCGCCTGCATCCGCCCGCGAGGCAGGTGGTTGCGTTTTTCAGGAGAAGCATAGACTTGGACGCTCTCTCTATCCGTGCCGGTGACGTTGTCGAAGGGTCGCGCTGGCCCGAACCGCTCCAGATAGACCTGATCGAGCCGGTCGGGAAGGGCCACGTGCGCCTGGTCGGGGCGCTGCTCCACAGCCAATCCCATATTGACCAGGTCTTGCCGCTACAAGAGGCGGCGCATTTGCGCCCGCTTCGGCTGCAGAAGGGATTCAGCGCTGATCCGCGTCAGGTTTTCCTGGCATTGGAAGCCCGCCGCTACCGCTACGCATCCCTGTACGACCCCCTACTGGCGATGAACATCTCCAAAGTGGACCCGCTGCCCCACCAGATCGAAGCCGTTTACGGCTACATCCTTCATCAGCCACGGGTCCGTTTCTTGATTGCCGATGACCCCGGCGCCGGTAAAACCATCATGGCCGGGCTGGTCATTAAGGAGATGAAACTACGCGGGTTGGTGCGGCGCATCTTGATTGTGGCTCCCGGCCACCTGAAAGACCAGTGGCAGCGCGAATTGAAAGAGCGCTTCGACGAGCGTTTTACGCTCATTGATCGCCAGACGATGCGCAACCGCTTTGGCGAGAACGCCTGGGAGGACGAATTCCAGGTCATTACCTCGCTCGATTTTGCCCGCCAGGAAGATGTCATGCAGGCCCTGGCCAGCGTGCATTGGGACCTGACCATCGTGGATGAGGCCCATAAGATGGCCGCCTATAAATATGGCGACAAAACGGAAAAGACCAAACGCTATCGCCTGGGCGAACTCCTCTCACGCAACAGCACGCAACTCTTGTTCCTCACCGCCACTCCCCATCGCGGCGACCCGGAGAACTTTCGCCTCTTCCTGGATTTACTCCAGCCGGGCGCTTTTGCCACAGTGGAGATGCTGGAGGCTTCCATTCGCGCGGGCGACAACCCCCTCTTCATCCGCCGCCTGAAGGAAGACCTGAAAGACTTCGATGGCAAGCCGCTCTTCCTGCCGCGCCAGGTGAAAACGATGGCTTTCCACCTGGGTACTGAGTCGCCCGCTGAAAAAGAACTGTATAACGCCCTTTCTCGTTACGTCGAGGAACAGTACAACAAAGCCCTGGCCAGCGACAAACGCCGCAACATCGCCTTTGCCATGGTCATCTTGCAGCGACGTCTGGCTTCCAGCACGTATGCGCTATATCGCTCACTGGAACGACGCAAGAAACGGCTGGAGGAGTTGCGCCAGCAGGCCGATGCTTTTCGAGAGGGGCGGATCGCTGTCCCTAGCGAGGCCTTTTCTCTGGACGAAGTGGAGGAATTGAGCGAAGAAGAGCGTTGGGAACAGGAGACGCTGTGGGAAACGCTTAGCAGCGCTGAAAACCGCGCCGAACTGGAAGCGGAAATCCAGACCCTCGAACAGCTGCTCCAGAAGGCGCGGGCGATCATCGAGAAAGGCGACGAAGTCAAATTGCGCCACTTCCGTGTTGCGTTGGATGAACTGATGAATGGGACACAGATGAACACGGATGCAACGGATGGACATGGATTTTCTGAAGATAAAACTATCCGTGAAAATCCGTCGCATCCGCGCAAATCCGTCTCCGATTCCCCCAAGGTATTGGTGTTCACCGAGTCGCGCGATACGCTGGAGTACCTCGAAAAGCGGTTGCGGGAGTGGGGCTATCGCGTCGTCACCATTCACGGCGGGATGCCGCTGGAGGCCCGCATCGCCGCCGAAAAGACCTTCAAAAGCGAAGCCCAGGTGATGGTCGCGACGGAGGCCGCTGGCGAGGGCATCAACCTGCAATTCTGTCACCTGATGCTCAACTACGACATCCCCTGGAACCCCAACCGCCTCGAACAGCGCATGGGCCGCATTCACCGCTACGGGCAGACCCGCGAGGTGACCATCTTCAACCTGGTGGCCGCCGATACCCGCGAAGGCCGCGTGCTCCATCGCTTGTTCGAAAAACTGGACGAGATCCGCGCCGCCCTCGGCAGCGACAAAGTCTTCGATGTGATTGACGAACTCTTCCCTGGCCGTGACCTGGCCCAACTGCTGACCGAAGCCGCCGCCAATGCGCGCACGCTGGAGGACATCCTGCGCGAAATCGAAATCCATGTGGATGAAGACTACCTGCGCCAGGTGCGCCTCAGCCTGGGCGAAAGCCTGGCCACCCGCTACATTGACTACACCCGCATTCAGGAGATGAACGCCCGCGCCCGCGAGCGACGCCTGATTCCCGAATATACCCAGGCCTTCTTCCAGAAAGCCTGGGAGCATCTGGGCGGCGAGATGCGTCCGCGCACCGACCGCCCCGGCTTTTTCAGCCTGGACAAAGTCCCCTCGGCGTTGCGCGCCCTGGCCGAAGAGGAGGTCTTCAAAAAACGCTTTGGCCTGCTGCAAAGGCGCTATCCGTTGGTCACCTTCGACAAACAACTGGCGATGAAGGACTCTCTGGCGGAATTCGTCTCCTTCGGGCATCCGCTCTTCGAGGCCGTCTTGCAGTGGGCTGAGCGCCATCTCACCGCCGCCCTGCAACAAGGCGCTGTCTTCCTCGATCCCGATGGCCGCCTGGATGGGGTGCTGCTCTTCTATGAAGGGCAGATTACCGATGGCCTGGGCGAAGTGGCCGGAAAACGCCTGTTTTCGCTCTTCCTCCCGCGTTCGGGCGAAGCGCCGCAGAGGATGGACCCGGCTATCCTGTGGGACCTGGCCCCCGCCGAGGCTGCCGCGCCCGCGGACGGTCTCGACCTGGAAGCGCTGAAGCGACAAGGGGTTGCCTGGCTCATTCCGCTTCTGGAAGCCTATCAAGAGGAACTGCGCGCTGCACGCCAGCACGAGGCTGAAATCAAACGCCGATATGGCCTGGAATCGCTGCGTTACCTGATTCTCGATCTGGATGACGATTTGGTTCGCCTGCAAGAGCGCGCCCAGAACGGCGAGGACGTCTCGCTGGTGATGCGCAACAAGGAACAGCAAAAGGAAAGTTACCGCCAGGCGCTGAGCGACCTGACAAACCGCCTGGAACGCGAACAGCAGTTGACGCTGGAGACGCCGCGCTTCCTGGCTGCCGTGCGCGTGATCCCGATGGTCGTCCCGGCGGAGCAGGCGGAAGCCGAGATGCAGCGCGACGCCGAAATCGAACAAATCGGGATGGAGGTGACCTTGCGCTACGAGCGCGAGCATGGCCGCCAGCCGCAGGACGTGGCCGCCGAGAACCTGGGCTATGATGTGCGTTCGTTCGACCCCGTCAGCGGGGCAATACGCTATATCGAAGTCAAAGCCCGCGCCGGGTCCGGCCGCGTGGCGTTGACCCAGAACGAGTGGTTCATCGCCCAACGTCTGGGGGAGGACTTCTACCTCTACGTGGTGATGAATGCGGCCAGCGAACATCCTGACCTGTATGTGGTGCGCAACCCTGCCGCTCGCTTGCAGCCCGAAGAACAGCATCAGGTGCGCTATCTGGTGCCACTGGAAGCCATCGTCCAGGCGGCAGAAGATGCCCCTTGAGCGGCAGGCAAACGGAGCGGCAAGTTATTTGCAGTTTTCGCAGAAAATGATAATATAAGCGTAGTCAATTAGCATCCTTGAACATAAGGCAGAACGAATGAACCCAGAAGACTTCCGGGAGACCTCTGCCGGGCGGGTCCTGCGCACGCCAGCCGGTTATTGGGCTTTCGTCCCCCACCCGCTCCCGCCTGCCCTGCACTGGTCGGATGCGCTCATAACAGCGCTTGCGGAAGCGGAACGCGCCCTCGGCGAACTGGCCGGGTTAGGGTATTCCCTGCCCAACCCCCACTTGCTCATTCGCCCGTTCATCCGCCGTGAAGCGGTATTCTCCTCGCGGATTGAAGGCACGCGCGCTTCGCTCTCCGATTTGTTGACCTACGAATCGGTGCAACTCTCTTTGTTTGAACTCCCCGATGACGTTCGAGAAGTGCATAATTACGTCCGAGCGCTGGAATACGGCCTGGAACGGCTGGCGGAGCTCCCCCTCAGCCTGCGCCTGATGCGCGAAATTCACGCCATTTTGCTCGAAGGGGTGCGCGGGCAGGAACAGACCCCCGGCGAGTTCCGCCGCAGCCAGAACTGGATCGGCCCGCCAGGCGCAGCGCTGCAAGAGGCGACCTTTGTGCCGCCGCCGCTGGCCGAGATGGGAGAGGCGCTCGATGCGCTGGAAAAATTCCTGCATGACCCGCCGCAACTGCCGCCGCTGATTCGCCTGGGGCTGTTCCATTACCAGTTCGAAGCCATCCACCCCTTCCTGGATGGCAATGGCCGCATAGGGCGTTTGCTGAATACGCTCTTGCTCTGCGCCTGGGGACTTCTGCCGACCCCCTTGCTCTATTTGAGTCCCTATTTCGAGGCCCGCCGTCAGCAATACTACGATCTCCTCCTGCAGGTCAGCCAGCGCGGCGACTGGGAGGCCTGGCTGACCTTTTTCCTGCGCGGCGTCGTGACGCAGGGACGGGACGCTGTGCAGCGCATTCGTTCTCTGGAACGCCTGCATGCTCGCTACCGCGAACAACTGCAAAGCGCAAGCACCGCGGCCCGCCTGCTTCAGGTGGTGGATTTGTTGTTCGAGCGACCGGTGTTACAGACCCGCCAGGTGGAAACTGCGCTGGGCATCAACTTTTCTACAGCCCAGCGTTACCTCGACCGTTTGCTCCAGGAAGGAATACTGAACGAAATCACCGGCCGGGCGCGCAATCGCCTCTACCGCGCCGATGAAATTCTGAAAATTCTCGACCAACCCTCCCCTCAGGACTTGCCACAATGACCTCGCCCGATCGCCGTTTTATCGAAGAGACCTTTCCCGTCAAAGACGTCAGCCAACATGCGGCCAAAGAGAAGAACATCCGTCACGGCCACATCAGCACGCTGCACATCTGGTGGGCGCGCCGTCCGCTGGCCGCCTCGCGCGCCACTGCCTACGCCGCGCTCATCCCGGCCACCCAGGACATTCTGGAATGGCAGAAACAGCGCGGCTTTCTCGTAGAACTGTGCCGATGGGAGAATTCGTTGAACCTCCCCTTGCTGGAGCGCGCCCGCCGCGCCCTCTACGCCGCTCACGCCGAGCGGTTGAGCGCCGAACTGGGCCGACCGGTGAGCGTGGACGACATCGTCGCCGGGCGCGTGCCCCCGCCGCGCGTGCTCGATCCTTTCTCCGGCGGCGGTTCCTACCCGCTGGAGGCGCTGCGCCTGGGCTGCGAAGTCTATGCCAACGACTATAACCCGGTGGCGGTGCTCATCCTCAAGGCCACGCTGGAGTACCCGCAG
>JAGHYK010000168.1 GCA_017743695.1 Chloroflexota bacterium | reverse complement strand
TTATTTACTTATGCTTGTGCCTTCATCTCTTTGTGGTTTTTTATTTTTGCGTTAAGATTAAAAATATATTATGAGTCTACTGCAAAAAGGCGATCTTTTTACCACAGAGACTACGGAGATCGCAGAAACTAAAGAAAATTTTATCTTCCGTTGAAAATAGGGCTGTGAAAATTTTTCTTACATGCGCCTGGTGGCCAAAAATTATCCTTTTATTCATAAACCTTACGCGCTCTGTGTACTCTGTGTGCTCCGTGGTGAGTTTTTGCAGTGGACTCATTATTTTTTGTTAAAAATCTCATCATACACCTGATCGAGCTCGCCGCCGAAATGGGCATAGCGGCTGGTGGTAGCGATACTTTCATGGCGCGCCAGTTCCTGGGAAAGTTTTAGGTTGCCCTTTGCCAGGTAGGTGAGGGTGACGAAATAGTGGCGAAAGTCGTGAATGCGCACCTGGTGCGGATCCACGCCAGCCTCCGCCATGCGTCCTTTGAGGGCTTTCCACATGGCGCCGGCGGTGATAGGGCGCAGGCGCTTGCTGGCGCGGCGATCATGACGGGCAAAAAGGGGTTGAGATGCAAGCGGGACACGCGCTGGCGGATAGTGACGGTCGCGTTCCTGAAGGTAGTCGCGCAGGGCAGCCAGGGCGCGACGCGAGAAACGCACCACCGCCTGTTTGTCGCCTTTGCCGATGATGATGGCGCGCCCTTCGTTCCAGTCAATGTCGCCGCGTCGAAGGGCGCAGGCCTCGGAGATGCGCAGGCCGGTATCGGCGAGGGTGAGAATGAAGGCGCGATCGCGCAGCAACGTCAGGTAGGCAAAAATTTTTTCGCCGCCACCAGAAGATTTTTCGCCGCCGCCGGAGTTTTCGCTCTCAGGGGCGGAAGATTTTTCGCTTCCAGCGTCGCTATCAATTTGTTCGTAATATGTGATAATTTTCTCAATCGCCTCGCGGTCAAAACGGACAATGCGCTTGCCCTGGCGACGGCTGTAGTGTTCGGTGGCTTCCTGGAGTTCCATCCAGTTCGCGGCGCGCAGAAAAGCATAGAAGCGTTTGACGGCGGTGCGATAGACCAGTTGGGTGGCCGGCGATTTATCCTGAATGGCTTTGAGGAAACGGATATAGGTTTCGGTGGTCAGGGGGGCATCTTCGCCGACGATCTGAATGAATTGTTCCAGGGCGTTGCGATAGGTGGCGATGGTACGGGGGGAACGTTGGAGCGTGCTCAGGAAGTGTTCGATCTGGTCGCGCATGGGATTTCTCCTTGCCCCAAACCTCGTTCGCAAGGCCGGGTTTGGGATGACTGGGGGTTATAATATTATTCGATATAATGGAAATTATATCGAATGATTCCGATTTGTCAAGGGTCGCCGTCGCCACAAAAAGGTTTTTCGTCGCCACAGTTGCAGTTACACCCCTCCCCGCTCGCGCCTGCGGGGTTGTCTGGCAGGAGCGACTATGACCAGCAGAAAGTTTTCTGCCGGTAATGGAACATTGTGGCGCTTCAGGGAAAATAGAGAACACTACCCTGCCCCTCACCCTTGACATCCCTCCCCTCTCACAGCATAATCTCCCCCATGCTGACCGAACTGGAGCTTTATGATCGCGTCCGCTTGCGCAAGCCACATCCCTGCGGCTCGTATGAGTGGATCGTCGTGCGCCTGGGGGCGGACATCGGGCTGGAGTGCACGGGATGCAAGCGGCGCATCCTGCTTTCGCGGCGTGAGCTGGCGCGTCGCCTGAAGACCATCCTTCCACGGAGTACCGATGAACCTTCCGTCAAACCGTAAACCGCACGTTGTGCTGCTCTTTTCAGATACCGGCGGCGGGCATCGCTCGGCAGCCGAGGCCATCGTCGAGGCGATTCAAATCGAATGGGGAGATGCCATCACCACGGAGATGGTGGATTTTTTCCGCTACTATGCCCCTCCCCCTTTCAACCATGCCCCGGAACTCTATCCCCTGATGGTGAAAATTCCCGAAGCCTGGGGCGCCACCTTCTATCTGACCGATGGCCGCGCCCGTGCCCGCGCCATCACCTCCGCCCTCTGGCCCTATGTGCGCCGCGCTGCCTTCAAGCTGATCCGTCATCATCCCGCCGACCTGTACATCAGTGTCCATCCGCTTGCGACCACCCTGCCGTTGAACGCGCTGGGGAAACAGCGCCCGCCTTTCCTCATCGTCGTCACCGACCTCGTCACCACCCATGCCCTGTGGTACGATGACCGCGCCGACCTGATCCTGCTCCCCACCGAGATGGCCTGCGAGCGGGCGATTGCCAATCACATGCCGCCGCAAAAACTGCGCGTTGTCGGGCTGCCGGTTTCGCAGCGCTTTTGCGCCCCGTTCGCGGGGCCACAGGGTGTCCCAACGGGCGATAAGATCGCCCTGCGCACGCGCCTGGGATGGCCGGTGGATCGCCCCCTCGTGCTCCTGGTGGGAGGCGGCGAAGGGATGGGGCCGCTGGCCGCCAACGCCTTTGCCATCGCCGAGGCCGGGCTTGACCTGGCCCTGGTGATCGTCGCCGGGCGCAATCAACGCCTGAAGGCCGAGCTGGAATCTCGCCGCTGGCCTGTCCCCACCTTCATCTACGGTTTCACGCGCGAGATGCCCGACTTCATGCGTGCTGCGGACGTGCTGGTGACCAAAGCCGGCCCCGGCACCATCAGCGAGGCGCTCAACGCCGGCCTGCCGCTGCTGCTCTATGCCCGTCTGCCGGGGCAGGAAGATGGAAATGTCAAATTCGTGGTGCGCGAGCGACTGGGACACTGGGCGCCGCGCCCGCAGTACCTGGTGAGCATCCTGCGCCAGTGGATCGAACAGCCCCAGGTGCGCGAATCCTTTGCCGCCCGCGCCCGCCAGAAGGCCCGTCCGCAAGCTGCTCTCACCATCGCCCGCATCGTCGGCGAGCAGCTTGGCCTCCCCGTGGAGGAGAATATCCCCCATGCCGGTTTGGGATGAGCACCACCTGGAGTTTTTCAGTCTCAGCCCTCCGCAGACCCAACGCCTGGGCATTCGCCTGGGTCGAAACCTGCAAACGGGCGATTTGATCTGCCTGCAGGGAGAGATCGGCAGCGGCAAGACCACCTTCGTGCGCGGCGTGGCCAGCGGCTGGGGCAGCCCGGACCCGGTTTCCAGCCCGACCTTCGTCCTGGTCAACGAATATCGCCGTCCCGATGGGCTGCGCCTCTACCACCTGGACGCCTATCGCCTGGCGCATCTCCAGGAGGCCCTTGAGCTGGACCTGGAGGCCATGCTCACCACGGGAGCGCTGATCATCGAATGGGCGGAACGACTCACGCCCCTGCTCCCGATGGAAAGGTTATGGATCGTCATCGAGTACGTGGACGAGGAAGTGCGCCGCTTCTGGTTTGAGGCCCAGGGGAAGCGCTACGATCTCCTGCTGCAGCAGTTACGCACCTCCATCTATGGAGCCTGATATGATCTTAGCGATAGATACCTCCACCGCCTGGTGCGGCCTGGCCCTCTACCGCCCTGGGGAAGTGATCGCCGAAGCGATCTGGAAAACGCAGTCCTACCACACCGCGCACCTCGCCCCGGCCCTGGAGCATCTGCTGCGCCTGAGCGGTGTCTCGACGCGCGATCTCCAGGGCGTGGTGGTTGCGCTTGGCCCCGGCTCCTTCACCGCCTTGCGCGTCGGGCTGGCGCTTGCCAAGGGGCTGTGTCTGGTGCTTCAGGTCCCGATTGCCGGCGTGCCGACCTTAGACGTGTTAGCGGCTGCGCAGGCCGCGCGCCGCGGCTTCCAATCGCTGATCGCCGCCCTTCAGGCCGGGCGGGGTCGTCTGGCCGTTGCCCGCTACACACCGGAAAATGGTCGCTGGAAAGCGTCCGAATCCCCGAAACTCGTCACCCTGGAGGCCCTGCTCGATATGCTGGAGCTTCCCACGCTCCTGTGCGGCGAATTCACGCCGGAGCAGCGCAGGCAACTGGAGAAGCATCCCCTGGTTTTCCTGCCCGCGGCTTCGGCCTGTGTGCGTCGCCCGGCGGTGCTGGCCGAGCTGGGATGGCAGAAGATTCAGCAAGGCAAGGCCGATCCCCTGGCGAGCCTGGCGCCGATCTACCTGCACCTGACGGAGAACGCCTGATGTCCACGCTGACCATCCGCGCCATGAGACGAGAGGATTTGAGCGCCGTGGTGGAGCTGGAACGGCTCTCGTTCACCCTGCCATGGTCGGAAAACGCCTTTCGCTACGAGCTTGAAAACCCGGCCAGCCGCGCCTGGGTCGTCGAAAAGGATGGGCAGGTGGTGGCGAGCCTGGTGCTCTGGCTGGTGCTGGATGAAGCGCACATTGCCACCGTAGCGGTTCATCCCGATCATCGCCGTCAGGGCATCGCGCGCGCCCTGCTCCTCCACGCTTTGCGCGCTGCCTGGAACGAAGGTGCGCGCCAGGCATTCCTGGAAGTGCGCCTGAGCAACCTGGCTGCCCAGGAGTTATACCGTCAGCTCGGCTTTGAAATCAGCGGGCGGCGACCCCGCTACTATCACGATAACCATGAAGACGCATTGCTGATGACCTTGAAAGAGGATACAATGCAGGAAATCCTGAAAATTCCCGATGCGGAGAGGTCCCATGAATCCTGAAGAGATACTGGCTCAGGTGGCTCGCGAGGTGGCCGTCTGTACCCGCTGTCCGTTACACCACTCGCGCAAGAAAGCCGTCCCCGGCGAGGGGCCGGCCAGCGCCGAGATCATGTTCATCGGCGAAGCGCCGGGATTCTACGAAAACGAGCAGGGGCGCCCGTTTGTGGGCGCCGCTGGCCAGTTCCTGGACGAGCTGCTCCAGCGCGCCGGGCTGAAGCGCGAGGAAGTCTGGATCGGCAATGTCATCAAGTGCCGTCCGCCGGGCAATCGCGATCCGCTGCCGGAGGAGCTGGAGGCCTGCAACGAGTATCTGGAGCGGCAGATCGCCGCCATCAATCCGAAGATCATCGTCACCCTGGGGCGCTTCTCGATGGCGAAGTTCCTGCCAGGGGCCAAAATCAGCGCCATTCACGGCCAGATGCGTCGCGTGGGCAATCGCTTCGTGATCGCCATGTACCACCCGGCCGCCGCCCTGCACCAGGCCTCTTTGAAGGCGACGGTCATCGAGGATTTCACCCGCCTGCCACAACTTTTGCAGCAGGCCCGCGCCGAGTTGATGCGCCTCACCCTGCCGCCCTCCCCTGCTCCAACCCCGGATGAGCATGAAGAACCCAAACAACTTTCCCTGTTTTAGCCTATACGACCTATGCGACTCCTCAAACTTTCCCTGTTTTTCCTGATCCTGCTGAGCGCCTGCCGCGCCTCCCCACCGTCCCCTGCAAGCGATCCCGCGCTGCTCATGACGCAGGCTGTGGCGACCGTCTGGGCGGCAGCGACGCAGACCGTGGCGGCACAGCCCACGGCCACCTTCACACCTGTCTCTTATACACATCT
>JAGHYK010000017.1 GCA_017743695.1 Chloroflexota bacterium | reverse complement strand
AAGTATATCTATATTTTACCACGAACAGGCAGATTGTCAACGGGGCTGGTGAGTTGGCAGGGCTTATCAATTCTATAACAGGTGCCCCACCAGGACAGGTTCATTGGTTTGTCAACTGTTCTCTATAAGTCTCTGCGCTCATCATTTTGGCAATCTTACGCCACAAATACACACTTGACATGCCACTATTTCTACCACAACGTCGGAGAATTGATAAGCCCTAGTGAGTTGGTACTGTATCTTTCGTTCAGGAAATTCCGAACACAATTGGGGGGTATACCGCAAAAAGGTAAAAATCGGACCACAAAGACGCGGAGACACGAAGCATCAGTAAATAAAAAGGGAGCTTTGTGACTTTGTGGTGAAATTTCAGGGTTTTTGCAGCGGCCTCAATGGGACAAAAAGATTTCCCAACATCGTGCCGCGAGAGGTTTTGCGCTCCTGGGGATCTTTGTCCGTTCTCTGTAGGACAGGCTTTCCAGCCTGTCCTTACCAGCCTGTCGGTCAGGTGGACGGCCTGGAAAGGCCGTCCTACATGAACAGTTCAATACTTTCAGACGAATTTTTCCAAACAAATATATTATCAACTTATTGTATAAATATCAACTGTTTGTATAAAGATTTTATTAATCAAGCAATAGGCACTTGAACGAAATTTTGTACGATGAGTCTACTGCAAAAACTCACCACGGAGCACACAGAGCGCACAGAGCGTGTAAAGTTTATTAATAAAAGGATAATTTTTGGCCGCTTTGCGCATGTAAGAAAAATTTTCATAGCCCTATTTTTGACGAAAGATAAATTTATCTTTAGTCTCTATCATCTCCGTGGTCTCTGTGGTGAAAAGATCACCTTTTTTCAGGGAACTCGTACGATGCCTGTTTCCCACTTTCCTCTCTGAACAGGCAATTACGTGAAAGATTGCTCCCACTTGCTCGGTTTCAGCGAGAAGCGGGCTTCTTTCCACAAATTTCCTGAAGCAACGATACAGTATCGGTGAGTTTTTTTGCAGTGGACTCAAACCTGGGCTTTTGACACAGCTCCCACGCATCCCCCAGGAGCTTATCAAAGGGGCTAACGATTCGGGCTGCACCTGCATCGCAAAACAAGCACAGCCCGCAAAGCAGTTGACTGGAATTCTCCCTGGCAGGCGTGGCCTGCCTTCCCACCGGATGCGCCAGAGCGTACTGATTCTTATACCAAACAGGTCTTCAAAGACCATGTTTGACGCGCCCATATATATTTGCGTACAGAATACGGCCTTTAGAATCGTGATTGGTATTAGCAAGCAATGGTAAACACAAATCCACAGGACACACCTACACACATCAAAAGTCTAATCCTGTGAGGCCGAGGGCGGAGAGTCGGCGGGAAGAGAAACGGAATGCTCAGGCAGGGAGAGACCCAGGCGATAACCAAAGGCCATCAGGAAAGTAGCACCCAGACCAAGCAGAGCCGCAGTGAAGCCAACCAACCATCCAACGCAGGGAATCTCACCCATGGCAGCCGTGAACAAGGTGAGCAGAAATGTGCCCAGGGCTGCCGTCCAGGGGAGAGGCCAACGGCGAGCAAAAAGCTGCAGCAGGCGATCTCCAAGCTCCAGGCCAAGGCTGATCCAACCGAACAGCAGGCTCAAAAGCAGAGCCATCATCAAGAGGAGCGCCAGAGGAATGAAGACGAGAGTAATGACGAGGACCAGGATCAGCAGCGGCGCGACAAGCAGAGTAAGAAGCCCCAAGCCACCAGAAAGTATCGGCTGCAGGACAATGAAGCGCGCAGTCCGTTGTAAGGGGTATTCCAGGAAAAGTGTCACGGTTAGCGCCAGGAGTGCCAGCAGGATGGCTGTACCGAGCACACGAACCCATGGAAGGAACATCAAGGGCATTCGGCGAAGGGAAGGAAGAAGTCCCCAGGGCGAGAAGGAGGAGAGGAAGGATGCCTGGGAAAATGAGGGGGGCGTTTTCAGACGCAAGGTACCCTGTGTAAGGAGTTCACCATCAATGCGCGCCCGATCACCCTTCCATAAGGCGCCCCCAAAGGTGAGCAGATCGCCAGAAATTTCTCCATCCAGGCGCAAGGTAGAGTCAAATGCCAGAAGATCACCGCTCAAAAGAGCACCTTCTCCCACATCCAGCCCACTATTGAACATGAGTAAATCGCCCTTGAGCACACCTGCTTTTTCAATCGTCAACATGCTGTTGAAGAGCAAAAGATCGCCCTCTACGGTTTCTCCGCTTTGGATGACCAGCGCACTGTCGAAATAGATACCAGGGCGCACTCTGGTTGTCTGAGCTTGAGCCGGGAAAGCAAGAAAAAGCAAGAGGAACAGAGAACAGAAAATCCAGAACCTGGTTTTCATCGCATGTGACTCCACGCGAATTGAACGGCGTAACGTACAGACAGGCACCACATCCCAAAGACAAGCAGGCCGCCGCTCAGGAGGGATAGCCCGAAGAGTGGCGGGATATGTCTTGCAAGAAACTCAAGGAGGATAAAAGCTGTGTGGAGGGAGGCGAGCAGGTAGCGCCCCCAATCCATCAGGAGCATCATGAAGCCGGGGATGACGCGAACCCAGATCGGGCGGGGAGCGACTGCGTTCCCGGCAGCAACGATCAGGAGTAAGACAAGCCCCAAGAGCAAAAGTGGCCAGAGGCGCGGCGCCTGCGGCGCCCGTTTTTCCCTTATAAGTCTTTTCTCAAAGCGTTCAAGAAAATCAGCCGGCGGAGGAACGGGCGGCGCTGCGCGTAAAAGTTGATGCATCTGCCACATGGCCTGGCAAGAAGAACAGTGACGCAGGTGCTCCTGGACTTCCTTGCTTAGAGGGAGAAAGGGGTCAAAGGAGGGATGCTTCATGGGCATTGCCGGTAAGAGGGAGAGTGTATTCCTGTGACCAGAGTCGCGCCAGGTGACGACGGGCGCGATGTAAACGCACTTTAACTACCGTAACCGTCAAGTTGAGATTACGGGCAATCTCCGCTTCAGGGAGTTCGTGCCAGTAACGCAAGATAATAATGGCACGATCCAGCGGGGAAAGACGCAGGAGCAAACGTTGCAGAAGGCGATGCTGTTCATTGCGCTCGGCCACAAGCTGGGGATCGGGTTGGAAAGGATCGGGAGGCAGAGAAAGCTCGTCATCTTCGACGGAAGCCTCCAGGAAACTTAAAGAACGACGCCGTCGCAAGATGTCAATGCAGTGGTGGGCAGCAATCGAAAGCAACCAGCTCGCAAAAGACCGACGGCTATCGTAGCGATCCAGATGATGATAGGCACGGAGGAAGGTTTCCTGAGCGGCATCTTCGGCCTCCTGCGCGTCGCCCAACATCCGATAGCAAAGATTATAGACCGGGCGCTGATATAACTCCACAAGTCGAAGAAAGGCCTGGTCATCTTTTTGACGGGCACAAGCAAGAAGCGTTTGTTCATCCATGCTCATTCAAGTATACGCAGGAGGGGAGAGGAAGTTACGGTTATCAGAAAAGGGGGGAAATAACGGGCAGCCGAATCAGCATGGCAAATGGTGCAAAAACTTAACGAGCGCGCTTATGTACGCAAAAACTCCCTACGGCGAAAGCGCGCCCGCCTCATAACCGGGCACTTCATCGAAGAATCCTTTGCTCCCCTGAAAACGGAAATACGTGACACGGCCAGGAAGGATGCGCACCCAGTATTGTTGTTTCTGGCTTTCATACTCGAAGGTCACCTTGTATACATCGGCAGGCAAATCTCCCAGCACCAGGTTTTCCTGATAGTAGGGGTCAGAATTGACCACGCGAGGGCCATAGGTGCGCACATCGTAGACGGCGCGACGGGTGAGGGAAGTGAGCAAGACGGTGATCCAGTGAAGAGGCTTGTCATGGGTATCCGCCAGGCGCGCCACCAGGACACCCCGTCCATACGGCGGAGCCATCCAGAGTTCGGGGTTAAGGGTCTTGAAAAAAGAGTTTTCTCCCCAGCGCACCTCAAAATGGAGATGGGGACCGGTGGTGATGCCCGTATCTCCCACTTTCCCGATCATCTCGCCCTGCCTGACCTTGCGGCCAGCGACCGTTTCAATACGGCTCAGATGTGCATAGACCGTGAAAAGAGGCTTTCCCTGGTAGCCGAAGTCATGACGGATGGCTATGGCTTTCCCGTAGGGGTCCCTATCGTTGCCGGGAGCGCCGCTGAAGAGACCCCAATCGGCCCAGATCACGACCCCGTCCGCGGCGGCCAGCACCGGGCTGCCCATATCGGCAGGGATGTCCACGCCGGAATGCACCACATCCCCGAAGAAAGTGCCACCATAGCGATAGTCTGCCACCGGCCAGTTCACCTGATCCGCAGGGATCGGGCGGATAAAGTAGAAATGATCATGGAGGGAAAGCGCCCAGGGCACAGGATAGAGCGGCGGTCGCCAGGCTGAACGCGGTTCTGCCGTCAGGACGGGCAATGTAAACCGAAGCGGTTCCAACGTAGGGGTGGAGGTAGGCGCCGGGAGAAAGAGGGATGAATCTTCGGCGAGCAGCGGCGTTGGGGTATCTTCGACCTGCAGCGGAGGGCGCACGCAGGCAGAGGCCAGAAGGACGATGGCGATCAGCAAGGGCGCCAGGCGGGTCATGGGGTCGGGGTGTGGGTCGGGGATAGCGTGGGCGCAGGCGTCGGGGTGCGCGTAGGGCTGGGGGTCCAGGTAGGGCGCGGCGTCCAGGTCGGGCGGGGCGTGGGGGTGTAGGTCGGCGTAGGAGTCGGCGTAAGCGTGGGGGGCATGACGATCGTGGGCGTGATCAAGATGTCTGGAGGGTAGAGTTCGAGCATTGCCTGGTACCAGCTCAAACCGCCGCGCAGGACGAACTCATTGAAGCGCGCGCCGCGGAAGTAGGTGCGCCAGTTTGAAAGAGAGGGTAAACGCTCCCAGCCATAGGCCTGTGCCAGCGAGGTCAGATTGATCCAGTAGCCCGTCGGCGGAGGGGCGAAATCGCCCCCCTGATCATACAGTGCCGGATCCAGGCTATAGCGGGCGCCGAAATCCCAGGGTGCATCACTCAGGGGTTCGCCGAGTCCCCGATTTTCCAGGCGCGTGCGCAGATAGACCGTCCAATACGTCTGCCCGGCGATGTCCTGGCGTACAGCCACCATCCAGCCGGCATCTACGAGGTTCAAGGGCAGGGCAAAGGCGCGAGCGGTGTAAAGCCAGTCCTGCTCGTAGCCGGGATCGAGCGGGGTGGTGAGAGGCACGAAAGCGTTTTCCAGCGTCCCGAGGGCGTCCCAGCCGCTTTCTGCCTGTACACGCTGACGCAACGCCTGAAACGCTTCGTCTACGAAGTCATGGAGCTGAGGATAAGGCGCCTCCACACCCGCAAGCGGCGCCAGACTCCAGCGCTCCCCAGGAGCACGGGGCGTCAAAACGGGAAGCCAGAGCGGCTGCGGCGTGGCCTGTGCCGCCAGAAGGTAGGCCTCCGGCAGGGGGTCTGGCAATCCGTCGCGGAGCCAGAGCAGGCCGCGCACGCGTCCCGGCAGCGGAAGGGGCGGCGTCAGGGGGTTACCCTGGCGGTCGTAGAAGGTCAGCAGTGCATTTTGTGGCGCTTCCAGTACCACGGCCAGGCGTTCGCCCTTCGGGTCCCAGGCAGCGAGATCGCCGCTGCACAGCCAGCGGGCCTCCTGCTCAGGATACTCCGCATCCCAAAGATAGATGCCGCTCAAATGCTCATCCTGGGCGTTGGCCGCCCACAGCAACATCTTCCCATCCGGCGACCAGCGTGGAAAACGCTCGGTGACGCGGGGCGAATGGCTCAAATTGCGAAAACGCTCAGTGCCCGTTTTATCCAGATCGGCAAGCCAGATGTCGTTGCTTCCCTGGCGAGTGGAGACGAAAGCGATCCTTCGGCCTGCGGGGTCCCAGGCAGGAGCGCTATCGGCGGCGGCGTCTTCGGTCAGGCGAATGGGCGTGGATTGCGGTTGGGAAATCGGAAGGATGGCGATCTCCAGATTCCCATCGAGGTAGGCATTGAAGGCCAGCCATTGCCCATCCGGAGACCAGGAAGGGGAGGCGGCGTAAAACGAGAAATTGGTCAGCTGGTTGATCTGGCCGCGTTGCCAGTCCAGCAGAAAGAGGTTCCATCCCCCATTGCGATTGGAGGCAAAGACGATCTGCCGGCCGTTGGGATGAAGGGCAGGGGTGATGTCGCTCCATGTGCCATCGGTCAGGCGGATCAGGCGCATTTCCGGCACCCGATAGGCAAACAGATGGGCATATCCCTGCTCCTCGATGGAGAGCAACAGGGTATCCTCTCCTGTCTGCGAGATGGAAGAGGTAGCCGAAGGGGAAGGCGCAAGCGGCACAGCAGAAGCAGAAGGCGAGGGCGATACGGGCGTCATGGAAGGCGCACAGGCGATCAACCCGATCAGGAGGAGCAAAGCCTGGAGCAAGAAAAACAATCGGGACATTCTGGAGCTACGGAGCGGTCTGGAAGGTTAACGTGCGCAGGGTGTCCTGAGGGCCTTGCGGATAAAATAAGAGCACCTGGGCGGTGTAGGGATTGTGTCCGCCTCCATCCCGAAGATGGAGGGTCAGCTCCAGCTTCCAGGACATGGGTTCGATAATGCTGGTTGAAGCGACCTCCTCCCCTTCTGCATTCAACACCAGGATTTCCAGATGGGGTCGCTCCCGGAAAGGCGTCATTTCCAGGCTCAGGCGCACGCGGCGCTGGTCCTCGTAGGGGATAGCCTCCAGGGTCAGGATATGGGTCTCTTCCGGAGGGGCGAGTCTGGAAAGCTCTTCGGGGGGAATGAAATTGAGCAGGAAATCGTCCATAGGCTACTCGTCAAACAGGAAAGTAGGTTCGGCATAGTATCGCACGCTTTTCTGTCTCAGGCGCTCTTCGATCCAGCGTTCCAGATACGCCTGCTTGTATTCAAGAGGCCTGGCGCTGGAAAGTTCATGGAGGGGATAGTTCAAGTGCAAGACGCGCGGTGAGACGGTGAAGCGAGTGATGCCGGGTGGCAAAACCTGTCCCCGCCCGGCCAGATTCAGCACCGTCTGAATACTGAAGCGCGGGAAGATGATCAGCGCAGTCAGGTCAGGATAAACCGGGCGGAAAGACTCGATGAGCGTCTGGCTGGTGCGATCCAGGGAGGCGCGCGCTTTATAGGCGTTGACTACGGCGTGAAGCACGCGCACCTCTTCCTCGACTTCCGCAGGCAGACAGCCAAGATAGGTGCGACCATCCGCCAGCCGGATCTGCACCGTGACGCAATGCGGCGGAGTAACCGAATACTGCGGGTCAATCCGGCGCAGATTCAGGCCTGCGATCTGCTTCAGGGAGCGCAGCAGGGCGGCCGGTTTCATTCCCCAGATGACATGATTCCAGGTTTGCAGGGTGACACGCGAATCGTTCGGCTCGACCACCTGGGCGACGATATGCGGAAATTCCAGCGCCCGCAGCGAGGTCACACGGTTTGCGCCATCCAACACCATGTAGCGCTGGCTGCCATCCTCCAGCGCCATCACAATCGGAGGATTACGCAGGACACCCTGGGCGCGCAATTTCTCCACCAGGGGCTGCGTGCGTTGCAGGTCATGCTCTTCGTGCAGGATCAACGCGTCAAGGGGTAGAATGCGCAACGTGGGAAGATTGGGGATCATAGGGCACCATACCAGGTGTTTCCAGTGCTTGCAAGATGTCCGCGGCCAGAGGCGCCTGGAGCGTTTGTTCTTTCCCCCAGCGAGGGTGGATGAAAGTCAGAGACCAGGCATGGAGGGCCGGACGTTGGATGAGCGCGCTGGGAGGCGCACCGTATAGCGTATCCCCCAGCAGCGGATGTCCGATGGCGGCGGCATGGGCACGGATCTGATGCGTGCGCCCGGTGTGCGGCTGCGCCTCCACCCAGGTATAACCGGGGAGACGCGCCAGCACGCGGAAAAACGTCTCTGCCGCTTTTCCCTGAGCAGCCACAATCGTGCGGTGCCGGCGACCAACACCGACGCGCAACGGCAGGGCGACGGTTTGCGTCTCCCAGGCAGGCTCTCCGATCAGCAGGGCCTGGTAACGTTTGAGCACCTTGC
Organism: Chloroflexota bacterium; assembly: GCA_017743695.1. Lineage (GTDB taxonomy): Bacteria > Chloroflexota > Anaerolineae > Anaerolineales > Villigracilaceae > 630D-37. The sequence goes on along the minus strand of JAGHYK010000017.1, from coordinate 14,522 downwards.
GGGTTTCAAATTGTAAACTCAGAGAACGATGGGCCTCTGGCGTGCGGGCAAAGAGGAGCAGGCCGCTGGTCACCTTATCCAGACGATGCACCAGATAAACCTTCCCAAACCTGGCCTGTGCCCAGCTCATCGCCGTTTCCCGTTCAGGGTTCCAGCCTTCCACCAGCGTAGCCAGGCCGGGCGGTTTGTTGAGGGCGATCAGGTCTTCGTCCTGATAGAGGAGTTGCGGTTCAAGGGTCACGTCCTGATTTTACCAGTTTCATTCCACGTTATGGAAGGGCATGGGTACGGAAGTCACGGGAAAGAGGTCGCTTCTGCAGGTATAATTACCCTGTACCGTGCGCGGGCAAACTGGCCTGGCGCAGGGCAAATCAATCCCCCATCCAAAGGAGGTTGTCATGGAGAAAAAGTCGTTATGGTCTTTTGGAACGCGAGAGGTGGTCTATGCGGCCATCGGCGCAGCGCTGTATGCGGTGGTAAGCTACCTGACCAACTTCTTGCAGATTCCAAGCGCCGGGAACGTCTCGTTCCGGCCTGGGGTGGTGATCCCGATCTTCTTCGGCGTAGCGTTTGGCCCCCTCGTCGGCTTCATCAGCGGCTTCCTGGGGAACATCCTGGGCGATCTGCTCTCCGGCTATGGTTTCTGGTTCTGGTGGGACCTGGGCAATGGCCTGATGGGATTGATCCCCGGCCTGATCGCCGGTTCGCTGGCCGGTTTTCGGGATGGCAAATCCATCCTGAGCGCCGAGTTCTTTGCGATTCTGGGGATCGTCCTCGGCATGGGGCTGGCTTCACTTTCTGAAATGTGGGTTTCCGGTGCAGATATGGCCACGGTGATCGGCGCGAACTTCATCCCCGCTGCTGTCACCAACGCCGTCAATGCCCTGATCCTGTTGCCGATCCTGATGGTCGCCTACGATGCGGTCGTAGCTCGCTCCGGAAGATAGGCCATCAGGGCGCAGCACGACTCGGATGTAGAACTTGTGCCTCAGGCAGCGCAGCCGGAAATCCCCAAACTCAGCGCCTGCCTGGGGCATTTTGTTTGCGAGTCACGGTCTGATTGCGGGAGGAACTCATGCCCCATATCAAACGCATTCACCATCTGGCCATTGCAGTACGGGATATGGGAACAGGGCTGGAATTCTGGCAGCAGGCCCTGGGATTAGAGCTGAGCGAACGTCGCCAGGTACCGATGGAAGGCGCAGAGATCGCTTTCTTCCGTTTAGAGGGCGGAGAAATCGAGCTGGTACGCCCGACGGAACCAGATAGCGGTCTGCAACGTTTCCTGGAAAAGCGCGGTCCCGGCATCCATCACGTTTGCCTTGAAGTCGAAGGGCTGGATGCCCTGCTTGAACAGCTCAAAGCGCGGGGCGTGCGCCTGATCAACGAGACCCCACGGCTGGGCGAAAACGGCAGGCGTTACGCCTTCATCCATCCGGAAAGCACCGGTGGGGTGCTGGTTGAACTCTATGAATAACACCGGAGGCAGCCATGAAAAACGACCGTTTTCTACTCGCCATCCTGCTCGGCATTGGGCTTCTGAGCATCGTGGCAGTGATACGCGTGCTCACCTATGCGCCCCCCGCAATGACCTATGGGGAAGAAAGCACGCCGGAAGGTGTGGTGCATAACTACCTGGTGGCGATCTATCGTGGTGACTACGAACGCGCCTATTCCTATCTCGCCGATAAAGAGAAAAAGCCCAGCCTTGAAACGTTCCGGCGCGCCTTCGTTTTGGGCTTGATCAACCCCAAAGAAGCCATGGCGCAGGTTGGAAAGGTCACCCCGATCAACGACAAAGAAGCGAGGGTGGAAATCAACATTCTCTACAGCGGCGCGGACCCTTTCAGCTCCGGCTATAGCAACCTTCAGTATGCGTTGCTGGTACGTCAGGGTGAAGCGTGGAAAATTCAATCCATGCCCTATCCCTTTTGGGATAGCTCATGGTATGAGATCGTGCCCCCGCCGCCCACGGATTGAGGGCATTTGCGCTGAATTCCTGGCGTCGCAGGAAGAGGTCCTGCGCGTTTCGCTTCTCTGGAGGAGAGTATGAAAACCGTTCGGCGATTGTACCTGTACGGGATCGCGTTTGTCAGCCTGGAGGCGATCATCTGGGGGATCATCGGCCTGCTGCGCAATCTCATTTCGCAGACGCTCACCGCCCCGGAGGCCATCTTACGCGCTCTCTCGCTGCTGCTGGTGGGCGCGCCTGTCTTCCTCTTCCACTGGCTATGGGGGAAACGCCTGGCCACAGAGGATGCCGAGGAAGCCGGTGCCATGCTGCGCGCCGTGTTCTTCTATGGCGTCTTGCTGGCCAATGGCATCCCTGTTTTCCAGAATCTCCTGGCAATCTTGAATCGCTGGTTGCTGAGCCTTTTTGGCCTGCCCACCTCGCGCGCTCTCTTCGGGGGGGCGCAAAGCCTGAGCGATAATCTGATCGCCATTCTGATCGCCGGCCTTTTCTGGGGATATTTCTGGCAGCAGCTCACACAGGCCTGGCAGAAGCTCACGGAAAGCGAAAATTTTGCAGATGCGCGTCGGCTTTATCGCTTCATCTGGATGCTCTATGGCCTGTTGCTTTTGATCGCCGGCGTGATCCAGATTTTGCGCGTGATCTTTTACTGGCCAGTGCCATTCCCCGGCGATCCGCGCCCAACAGCGCTGAACGGGCTGGGGTTCGTGCTGATCGGGGGGCCACTCTGGTATTTTGCCTGGAGAAAATGCCAGGAAAATGCGCAGGAAGCAGCCGAACGCACCTCGCTGCTGCGTCTGGGCGTTTATACACTCTTGAGCCTGGGCAGCGCGCTGGTCATCCTGGTGGATGGAATCATCTTGTCAGACATATTGTTGCAGTGGATGCTTGGCCTGACCCCACTGGAGGCCTCGCGTTTTGGCGATGCACTGGCCTGGCTGATCTCCTTTGGCATGGTGCGCGCATATTATGCCCGCTGGTTCAAGGCCCAACTGGAATTTTTCCCCGCCGACCGCGCCCAGGAGATTCGGCGTTTTGTCCACGGGCTGCTCTCCCTTGCCGGGCTGATCGCCGTTTCTACGGGCATGGGCATTCTCTTGAACCTGCTGGCGGATCTGCTTGCCGCCACCCTCTTCAGCGAAGGGGCGCGGCGGAGCCTCGGCCATAGCCTGAGCGCCTTGCTCCTGGGCCTCCCCTACTGGCTGGTGAACTGGAACGCCCTGCGCCTTCCAGAGACCCAACCCCAGGCGAGCCCCCGCTCCCTGGCGCGACGCGCCTACCTCTACCTGATCCTTTTCGGCAGCGTGCTCGCGGTGATGGGATACGGGGCGGCGCTGGTTTACCAGACCTTAAGAGGGTGGCTTCTGCAAGAAAACGATCTTCGAGGCATTCTCTCCTCCCTGTTTCTGCTTGCCTTTTTTGGCGTTCTTCTGCTCTATCACCTGAAAGAGACGCGCCGTGAAACGGCACGGGAGCGTGCACGGTTTGCCGATTTTCGCATCCTGCTGCTGATGGAGGATGCAGAGAGCCGTGCGGCCTTAGAAAGCGCTCTGAAGCAAAGCCTGCCCGGCGCGCAGATCATCCACCTGGAACGTTCTGCTGCTCCCATCGAAGGGGAGGTGTTGATCTATCCCGCTGGAAGCGAGGCGCTGCCCGAATGGGCGCGCGATTTTCCGGGGACTCACCTCCTGATCCCCTGGACGGGAGCGAAAAATCGCCTCTGGGTGGGCATGTTAAACCGTCGCTGGCCAGAACAAGCGGCCCGAATGGCGCGCCAGCTGGCGTTGGGCGAGGAACTACGTCAACCCTTCCAGTCTCCGACGATCTGGACCATCCTGGGCTATCTTTTTGCAATCTTCTTCGCGCTTCAATTGCTGGGCATCTTGTTAGGCGTGGCGCTTTCGCTGATTGCGGATTAGCGAGGGGGAAAGAACAAGCGCCTCCCGCCTGGGATGGCTGTGTGCTGGTCACCGCGGAGCGATTTCATCCTCCCTTTCAGGCCGCCTGGAAGAGATGGGTCACAGCGGTGGCAGCCGGCCCACCGAGCGACTGGATCATCCCGATACGGGCGCCTGGCACCTGATTTTTCCCTGCTTCACCGCGCAACTGGAGTACCGCTTCCACCGCCTGATATACACCGGCGGCTCCCCCTGGGAACCCCCGCGCCTTCATTCCCCCGAAGGTGGCGCAGGGAATGCGTCCCTGCAAGCCGATGGCGCCTTCGGCGGCCAGTTTCCAGCCATGCCCGCGGATGGCAAAGCCTGTAGATTCGAGCTGCAGCGCGGCGTAGATGCTGAATACATCGTGGTATTCAAAGAAGTCTATCTGATCCAGCGTGAGGCGCGCCTGCTTGAGGGCGTAGCTGGCGGAGCGCTGGGCGGCCTCGAAAAAGAGCATATCCCGGCGGTCGTGCAGGGCCAGCGTGTCTGTGGCAATCGCCGAGCCGATGATCCGCACCCATGGCCGATCCCCATGCGAGGGGAGCACATCAGGGCGCGTCAGGATCAGGGCGGCGGCCCCATCGGCGGAAGGCGCCATATCAAACAGATTCAGGGGGTCGCTGACCATCTCCGCTTTGCGATAGGTTTCCACGGTGATCGCCTTGCGGAACATGGCATAAGGATTGGTGACCGCGTTGGCGTGGGCAGTGAGCGCAAAGCCGGCGAACCCATCCGAGGGAACGCCATGCTCGTGCATGTAGCGACGCATGAGCAGGGCGGCCTGGGCGGTAGGGGTCAATCCCTGGGGAGATTCAAAATCGGCATCGGTGACGGAGGTCAGAGCTTCTTCGGCGCTGGGGCCAATGCGATCCGTCATCTTTTCGACGCCTACCACCAGTGCTATGTCGAGGGCGCCGCTTTTCACGGCCAGATAAGCCGCTCGCAAGGCTGCGCCTCCGGATGCCTCGGCCGCTTCTACCGTCACTGCTTCGATGCCGCTCAACCCCGCAAAATCGGCGATCAACGCGCCCAGGTGCGCCTGACGTGAAAGGCTGGGCGCCAGCATGTTGCCCACGAACAACGCCTGCGGCCGCAATCCCCCCGCATCCCTGACCGCTTCCTGAATGGCGGCGAACGCCAGATCGCGCAAGGCGATCTCCCAGTGCTCTCCCACTTCGGTCTGTCCAACGCCAGCAATGATGACTTCGTCCATGCCGCCTCTACTTCATCTGGAGTTTGCCACGATAGCGAACATAGGTGGCATAGTCAATCTCGATGCGCCGGGCGATATAATCTCGCGTCTTCGGGGCGCGATCGCGGCGCTCCAGCAGGGCCTCGGTGACCAGGATGTCGAAGGCATCGGAACCGGCCCCGGAGCCGAAGGAGACAACCAGGATGCGGTCGCCTGGCCGGGCAATATCGAGCACGGCGGTCAACCCGATCAACGCCGCGCCCGCATACGTATTGCCGATCACCGGCACCAGCAAACCGGGTTCGATCTGCTCCATCGAGAATCCAAGCTGGGCCGCCACCCGTTGCGGGAATTTGGTGTTCGGTTGGTGGAAAACAGCCCAACGGTAATCTTTTGCCGTGGTGCCTGTGGCCTCCATCAAGCGTCGGGCGGCCTCGGTGATGTGCTTGAAATAGGCCGGCTCACCCGTAAAGCGCATCCCGTGCTCCGGATAGCGGGCTTCTGGACGGCGCCAGAAATCGGGCGTGTCGGTCACGTAGGAATAGGAGGCCTGGATGATCGCCAGCGATTCTTCCGCCGGGCCGATGATATAGGCAGCCCCGCCGGCGCCGGCGGTATATTCCAGGGCATCGCCAGGGCGCCCCTGCGCCGTATCCATGCCGATCGCCATGGCATAGCGTCCCATCCCGGAGCCGACCAGCCCCATGGCCGCGACCAGCGCTTCCGTGCCGGCCTTGCAGGCGAATTCCCAATCGGCTGCCTGGGTGTTCGGCACCGCTCCGATGGCCTCGGCCACCAGGGTCGAGGTTGGTTTGACAGCGTAGGGATGGGATTCTGATCCCACCCAGACCGCTCGCAGTTCGCTCGGGTCAATGCCTGCCCGCCGCAGGGCATTGCGGGCAGCTTCGATGGACATGGTGACCACATCTTCATCCAGGCCAGGCACAGCCTTCTCTTTGATCGGCAAAGCGGCGGTCTTCCCGCTCCAGACACGGGCAATTTCTTTCGCGGGGATGCGATAGCGAGGCACATAAGCCCCGTAACCGACAATCCCCACGCTCTGAATGGGTTTGAGCAAAGTCGAAGCAGCAGGTTCAGGCAGTGTCATCTCATCATCCTTCATGAGAGGGGTTGGAGGTAAACTCGCGCAGCAGTTCTTCGGCGCGGTCTATGCGGATCGTTCTCTCGGCAACCATACGGGCGGCGATCTTTTCGATCAGTTCCCCACTGGCGCCGGCAGCAATCGCCACCTGACGGGCGTGCAGGGACATGTGGCCGCGCTGAATGCCCTCGGTGGCCAGGGCGCGCAGGGCCGCCAGGTTCTGAGCCAGCCCGACCGAGACGATGATCTCGGCCAGCTCAGCCGCGGTTTTGACGCCCATGAGCTGGATGGCAGCGCGCGCCGCCGGGTGGACTTTGGTCGCTCCGCCGACAATGCCTACTGCCAGCGGCAGCTCCAGGCTGCCAACCAGATGCCCCTGCTCATCCTTTCCCCAGGCGCTGAGACTGGTATAGCGTCCGGAGCGGGCAGCGTAGGCGTGGGCGCCGGCTTCCACGGCGCGCCAGTCGTTGCCGGTCGCAATGACCACGGCGTCAATCCCGTTCATGATGCCCTTGTTGTGGGTCGCCGCGCGATAGGGATCGGCAGCAGCGAACGCCCAGGCGGCGATGATCCCATCCCGCACTTCTTCGCCCGTATATTCGTCAAAAGCCAGGGCTTCCGCCGGGATGCGGACGCGGGCGCGCGCCAGACGGCGATCCGCCAGGTTGGAGAGGATGCGCAGGTGAACTTTTCCCCCACTGATCTGCTCCAGGCGCGGGGCAAGGCGCTCACAGGCAGTATTGACGGCGTTGGCGCCCATGGCATCCCGCACATCGTAGATCAAGTGCACCACCAGGAAGGGGCCTATGGGAGAATCTTCGATCAGGCGCACCTGCAGGTCGCGCGCGCCGCCGCCCAGTCGCTTCAAGAGCGGATCCACCTCATCGGCCTCGGCCAGTAGCTCTGCCTTATGCTCGTAGATGCGGAGACGGGCAGAGGGCGGATCGGCCAGGCCCAGGATCTGAATCTGGCCGATCATCTGAGGGGGATCGGCAGTAGCGAAGAACCCGCCCCCGGCGCGGGCCAGTTTCGCCATGAACGAGGCGCCCGCCACCACCGAAGGCTCCTCAATTGCCATCGGGATCAGCACTTCGCGCCCGTTGACGATGAAATTCAGGGCAATGCCCAGGGGAAGGCTGTGCACGCCGATCACGTTTTCAATCATGGAATCGGCAGTTTCGGCCGCAAGCCCTCCCTCAGACCAGGCGGCCAGCAGTTCCGGCTTGAGCGCAGGCGCCGCCTCGAGGATTTTCTGCCGTCGCTCCTGGAGGGGAAGATCGTAGAAGTGGGGAATGCGCGAGGTCATGCTTCCTTCCTTGGGTGAGAATGCGCAGGGAAGTATATTGCGCCAGGCTCGCAAAAGCTATCAAGTTTCGGAGCACAGACCGCGGACGGCAGACGGCAGGCCGCTGTAGCACGGGCTTTCCAGCCCGTCAGACCGCAGACCGCGGACGGCAGACCGCAGAATTAGACGACGGACGGCAGACGGCAGACGGCAATTGGACGGTAGACGATGGACGGTGGGGCGACCGTCAGCGAATAGGGGAACGAATAAACGAATGGGGACGGCGGCAACACAGCCACCGTGACGCTCTCCGACATGGCTGAGCGGTTACGTTCGCTGTTATAATGACAGCCATCCGCTGGAACGATAGAAATGCGTCTGACGTTAAAGCAAGGTGACTCCCCTTCCAAAGTGAGCTTTCTCCCCCCATGACGGAGGCTTTCATGAAGAAACAGATTTCACGCCTGCCCTGGCTCATGCTCCTCTTCCTGCTCGTTGCTTGTGGCCCCGCGGTTCTCCCCTCCACGCCCCAGGCGCAGGCGACGCCGACGCTCTCCCTCAGCATCCCCACCCCTTCCCCCGCTCCCCAAATCCTTCGTTCGTCTCCTTCCCCGCTGGAAGCGCTCTCTCTCACCCCCACACTGGAAATCCTCTTCGACCAGGCCATGGATCGGCGCACCGTGGAGCAGGCCTGGAAATTCAGCGATGAGAACGGCAATCCCATCGCCGGGACATTTACCTGGAAAGATGACCAGACTCTCCAGTTCATCCCCCACGTGACGCTCCAGCCCGGCAGCACCTACACGCTGACCATCGGCGCACAGGCCGCCGATCAGCAAGGGCATTCCCTGGGCCGCGAAGTGCGCCTGGTCTACCACACCACCGATGCGCTCCAGGTCAGCCAGGTCTTCCCGGCGGATGGCGTCACAGACGCCGATCCGACCACGGCGATCACGCTCATCTTCAACAAGCCGGTCGTCTCCCTGGCGCCAGAAGAATCGGCCCTGCCCTCTCCATTGCAGTTTGACCCACCGATCCCCGGCGAGGGACGCTGGCTTAGCTCATCCGTGTATCTCTTCCAGCCTTCGGAGCCTCTCCAAGGCGGAAAGAGCTATCGCGGCCGGGTGGCGGCCGGCCTGCAGGACGTGCTCGGCACCTCTCTGGCCGAAGATTTCGTCTGGGAATTTCGCGTCCGCCCCCTGGATGTGACCCAGATAGATTTTCCCGATGCCATCCGTATCGCCGAAGAAGAGACAGAGCGGGTGCTCCTGGATGGGAAAATCGTGTTGCACTTCAACCAGCCGGTTGAACCCGCCACGCTGAATCAGGCCCTGAACATCTCGGCGACCAACCACCCCTCCGTCCCGTTTCGCGCCCGCTGGAACGAAAGTCGGGATACCGTCACCCTGACCCCCCTGCAACGCTATCACCCCTCTACCCGCTACACGATCTCCATTTCCACGGCGTTGCGCGCCCAGGATGGCGGCACGCTGGCAGAACCCAAATCGTTCGATTTTTTCACCCTGCCAGCCCCCGATCTTCTCAGCCATTTCTGGCCAGCCGATGAAGGCGGATATGCCGACCGACTCATGTTGACCTTCAATACCCTGATGAATAAAGCCAGCCTGATCGCCCATGTGCGCGTGACGCCGCGCCCCCCCAACCTGAGCTTTTACTTCGAGGAGTGGGATCGTCGCACGCTCACCATCGCCGGAATGGAGCCCGGCAAAACCTATGAAATCGTCCTGCTGCCAGGCGCCCAGGATATTTACGGCAATGCGATCACCGAAGAGCACCGCTTCACGTTTGAAAACGGCTATCCCGCTCCTTCTCTCTGGATCAGGACGAATCTCCCCCAGGAGCCTATGATTTATCGCAGCCCGGTGCCTCAGGAAATTTACCTGGATTACCGCAACCTGGAGACCCTGGAGTTCAGCCTCTATGAGTTAACCCCTGCCGAATTCAAGCACCTGAGCTTCGATATTCCCGATCAGAGCCAGTGGCGCACCTCGAAATCCCCGCTGCGCTCCTGGAAGATGCAGGTGGAAGCCTCGCGCGCCGAAACACGCCTGCTCCAGGTCTCCCTGGAAGAAGAGGGGAAACTTCCTCCTGGGTTCTACCTGCTGGGCGTCCGATCCCCTTCCATCAAGACCTACGGGCGGCCCTTTGCCGCCGTAGTGCTGCTGATGGTCTCGGATGACCTGATGACCCTGAAAACAGCCCCCGGCGAGGGCCTGGCATGGCTGCTCAACGCCCAGGATGGAAAGCCGCTGAAAGGGGTGAAGGTCACTTTCTATAACAATCAATTCCAACCGCTCGGCGAGGCGACCACCGACGATCGGGGCCTTGCGCACTGGCAGGGCGAAAAACGCTCCGACCTTTCTTTGCCCTCCTATGCCGTGGTCAACGAGAACGGGCACGTGGCATTTATGGCTCAAGCCTGGACTGAATTTTATCCGGAGCGGTTCGGCATCTACTACGATTTCAGAACCAGCAACTCCCTGGCCGTGATCTACACCGAGCGCCCGATTTACCGCCCCGGCCAGGAAGTGTACTTCAAGGGCATTGCGCGCCTGGAGGACGATCTGCGCTACGCGCTGCCGGACTTCTCCAAAGTCACGGTGGTGATCTCGAACGAGGAAGGCGAACTGTATCACGAAGTGTTCAGCCTCTCCCCCCAGGGCACGTTTTCCGGTCAATACACGCTGGGCGCAGACGCACCGCCGGGATATTATCAGATTAACGTCTATGCCGGCGAGGTCAGGCCGCAGCAGGCTTCTTACGAGGGGATCATCGGGGGCATTAGCTTCCGCGTCGCTGAATACGTCAAACCGCGCTTCCGCCTGGACCTGCAAGCCGAACCGCAGCGCCTGGTGAGCGGCGAGACGGCGACCTTCCGCCTGAACGCCGCCTATTATTCCGGCGGACAGATCAGCCAGGCGCCGCTGGAGTGGTACATCGAAAGCTGGCCAGCCTACTATACGCCTCCCCAGGAATACAGCCAGTATTCCTTCACCTTTTGGGAAGATTCACCGCTCTGTCGCTATGGCTATCCCTGTCGGCCAACCCCGCCCCCCATCTATCGCCAGGGGAGCGGCAAAACCGATGATCAGGGGAACTTCGAGCATTCGGAAACCTTTGAGTTGCCGCAAAATGTCAGCGCCCTGAACTACACCTTCAACGTCAACGTCCAGGATATGGGAGGGAACGTGGTCGGAGGCTATACGAGCGTGACCGTCTTCGGCAGCAGCCTCTTCCCCGGCGTGCGCACCGACTCCTACATCGCCGAAAAAGGAAAGCCGATCCCGGTGGAGCTGATCGTCCTGAACCTGGAGGGCGCCCCGGTTGCCGATCAAAGCCTGACCGTCGCCCTCTATGAGCGACGCTGGTCAAACGTGCAGAAACAGGACCCGAGCGGCCTCATTCACTGGGAGTCTTCCGTCCAGAACATCCTGCGCGCCTCCACCACCGCCACCACGGACAAGGCGGGCAAAGCCAGCGTCTCACTGACGCCGCCGACTTCCGGGGAATACAAAATTGTGGTCACGGCGCGCGATGCCCGCGGTCGCAGCGCACGCGCTTCCACCTTCGTCTGGGTGACAGGCCCTGAAATGTATCTGCAGCGTACCAGCATGGACACCCTGCAGGTGATAGCAGATAAGACTGCCTACAATCCCGGCGAAAAAGCCCGCCTGCTGATCGTCTCCCCGTATTCGGCCACCGCGCTGCTCACCCTGGAGCGCGGGCGCATCCATGAGAAGAAACTCATCACCCTGGAGAGCGGCAGCAACCTGATCGAGCTCCCCATCACCTCCCAGATGGCGCCCTTGATGTACGTTTCGGTGCTGGCCATCCACCCCGTCGAAGGCCAGAAACCGCCCCAAAGCGCCATGGGGCTGGCCAGACTGAATGTCGCCCCCTCCCTGCAGCAGATCTTTGTCGAGCTGGAAAGCGAGGTCAAGGTTGCCCAACCCGGGCAACGCGTCACCTTCACCGTGCGCACGCGCGATCTGCAGGGTCAGCCGGTGGCTGCCGAGGTCTCCCTGGCGCTGGTAGATAAAGCCGTGCTGGCGCTGGTGCCGCCCAACAGTCCTCCCCTCTTAGAGAGCTTCTACCCGGAGCGCGGCCTGAGCATCCTGACCACCACATCCAACCGCTTCGACGCCGAATGGTTGAACCCCACCCTGCGCGCCCTGCTGGCCGGTGAGGTGGGACGCGGCGGCAGCGGCGGCGGTGAAAAGGGGAGCGATCAATTCGGCATCCCTGTCCTGCGCGGCGAATTCAAAGATACCGCCTTCTGGCGCGGGCAGGTCGCCACCGATGAGAACGGCCAGGCGCAGGTCAGCGTGACCCTGCCGGATAACCTCACCACCTGGCAGATGACAGCGCGCGCCGTGACCACAGATACCCGAGTCGGCGAGGCCTCGCTGGAACTGCTCAGCACCCGCCCCTTGCAGATTGACCTGCAAACGCCGCGCTTCTTCGTCGCCGGCGATCAGGCCACCCTGGGCGCATTGCTCCAGAACAACACCGCAAACGACCTGGAGGTGAGCGTTTCGCTCGAGGCCCAGGGCTTCGTGCTGCAGGATGCAGCCGAACAGCGCCTGACCCTCAAGGCAAATTCCCAGACCTTCGTCACCTGGCGCGGCCATGTCGAAGAAGGCGCCACCCGCGTTGACCTGATCGGCCGCGTGCGCGGCGGCGGCTACGAGGACGCCACCCGTCCCACCCTGGGGACGCTCCCCGGCCAGGGGTTACCCGTGCTGCGCTATCTGGCGCGGGAGACAATCGGCAGCAGCGGCCTGCTCCGCGAGGAGGGCAGCGTGACCGAAAGCCTGCTGCTCCCGCCGACCGCCGATGAGTCCTCCACCCTGACCCTGGAGCTTTCGCCTTCCCTGGCAGCCACCGCCATCGGCGATTTGCAGACCCTGCGCGATGATCCCTACCTGTGCGCCGAGCAAACGGTCTCGCGTTTCCTCCCCAACCTGATCGTGCGCCGCCTGTGGCGAGAGCAAGGGCAGGAAAACCAGCTCCCAGACCTCGAGCTGCAAATCCTGCCGGCGCTCCAACGCCTGATCCGCACGCAAAACGGGGATGGCGGCTGGAGTCTCTGGCCCGGCGGCGAGAGCGAAATTCGCACCACCGCCTACGTCGTCTGGGGATTGAGCATCGCCCGGCAGGAGGGTTATAGCGTCCCCGAAGGTACACTGAAGCGAGGCCTGGACTATCTGCAGCGCACGCTCTCCCCGGTAAGCACCACAACGCCGACGTGGAAGAAAAACGAGGTTGCTTTTGCCCTCTTCGCCCTGAGCCAGGAAGGCAGCGCGATGCCGGCGGCTGTGCTCAACTCCCTTTACAAGGAGCGCGCCTCGCTCAGCCTGTATGGGCGCGCCTTTCTGCTGGAGGCGCTGTTGAACACCGTGCCACAGAGTAGCTACATCCCCGACCTGGTCTCCTCGTTGAGCAGCGCTGCGGTGCAATCGGCAGCCGGCGTTTACTGGCAGGAGGCGGAAACGGATTACCGAAACTGGAACACCGACGTGCGAGGTACGGCGATCATCCTGCATGCGCTGATGGCCGCCGATCCCAACCATCCACTGGTCGCCGGCGGCATTCGCTGGCTGATGACCCAACGCCGCGCCACGGGCTGGTACTCCACCCAGGAGAACGTCTGGTCGCTGCTCACCCTGGCGCGCTGGCTGGAAATCTCCGGCGAGTTGCAGAGCCGCTATGATTTTGGGCTGGCGTGGAACGGGAAAGTGCTGGAAACGCGGCAGGTGACGCCGCAAACTCTCTTCGAGAAGCTGATCCGCACGTTCACCGCCCGCGATCTGCGAGCGCAGGGCGGCCTCTTCTCCATCCTGCGCGGGCCTGGCCCCGGCACGCTTTCTTATACTGCCTACGTGGAATATTCGCTGCCTGCCGAACAGATCAAGAGCCAGGATCACGGGATGCAGATCGAACGCGCCTATTTCCGACTGAGCGACCTGAAGAAGCCGCTGGCGGAGGTGGCGCGCGGGGAGCTGGTCCAGGTGCGCCTGACGCTGATCACGCCCCGCGATCGCTACTATGTGGTCGTGGACGATCCGCTCCCGGCGGGGCTGGAGCCTGTAGATGCGACCCTGCTGACCTCCGTCCAGGTGCCGCAGCGATTTGAGATGCAGAACTTTGAGCAAAACGGTTGGGGAAGCTGGTATTTCAATTACCGCCAGATTTACGATGATCGCGTGGTCTTCAGCGCTGACTATCTGCCGGCTGGCACCTACGTGCTCACCTACCTGGCACGGGCCGGGGTGAGCGGCACATTCCATGTGCTGCCGGCGCAGGCGCGCATGTTCTATTTCCCGGATGTCTCCGGGCGCAGCGCAGGCGCGATCTTCACTGTGCGCTGATGCCAGGGATGATCCTGTTTTCCGGGCGCGAGTGGGCGGTCAGCCTGGCGCTGCTGGGGATGGTGGTTCTCATCCTGCGGCGCCGCGGCCGCCCCTGGCGCTTTCTGCTGATCCTGAGCGGCTTCTGGCTCTATCTGACCCTGCTCATCAGCCTGGCCTTCTTCCCCATGCCCGCGGAAAGCCTTCCCTGGCGGCGCAACCTCCGCTACCTGATGCGCGAGTTGCGATGGTTCCCCTTTAGCTATCTCTTCGATCCTCGCACCACGCCCCGCCTGATCCTGGCCGAAATCCTGGGCAACATCGCGGCCACCGTCCCCTTTGGCTTCTACCTTCCCCTGCTCTGGCCGCGGGCGCGCCGTCATATGGGTCGCTGGATCTGGCTACCCGGCCTGTGTATCGAAGGTGGTCAGTTCCTGCTCGGCCTGCTGCACGCTCCCTACCGCACCATTGACATCACCGACGTTCTCCTCAACGCCCTGGGGGTCGCCGTGGGATATGGGATTTTATGGACGATCAATAGACCGCGGACGGCAGACGGCAGACGGCGGTTGGACGATGGACGGTGGGGGTGACCGTCAACGAATGGGGAACGAATAAACGAATGGGGACGACGGACGGCAGACCGCTGCAGGACGAGCT
>JAGHYK010000167.1 GCA_017743695.1 Chloroflexota bacterium | reverse complement strand
CGCAGCTACAGAGAATCGTTTTGTTTCGCAGGCGCCGTTCGTAGCGGGGTTTTCCATCTCCTGATACCTCCTTTGGTGCATTGAAACACTGCGGTTCACAGCCGCAGCTACGGAAGGACCTTTTGTCCTGTAGAGCTTCCATTTCGTCTCCGTTGCGGGAATCGCCTTATTCCCACTTATGATGGTAAAATGAGGCCACTGCACCTCTAAACGTGCACTCAAGACCGACCCTCGTACCATTGAACCCATTATCGGTCAGAGAGCGTCATGGAAACCGACCCTTCAGATAAGTTCAAGGCGGGCAGCCAGGCCGGCCGCATGGGCCAGGCTCATCCTTTGAGTCGGCGGCCTGGCCGCCGGTTGGCGAAAGCGCACTGACATCAGCGCCAGCGGAGCAGGCTCCTGCCTGATGGCCGGGCATCGAACATGATCATTCGCAGTGGACCGCAGACCCAGAAAGGAGGAAAGGATGGCGGAATCTTCGTCAAGTTGGACCGCCCAGTGGTTGGGGGCGGGGCGGAGGTAGACAAATGAGTAACGCTCAGCAGTGGCTAGTTTGTTTCGATACCGATCGCATCAAGCAATACCTATTTGCCACAAACCGGCTGAAGGAGATCCGCGGCGGAAGCGCCTTGATTGCTCAACTTGATGACGAACGAAAGAGCTATCTTGAACAGCGCTACAGCCGAGACAAGGTCGTCTACTCCGCTGGCGGTGGTGCGGCGGTGCTGGTATCAACCGAGCAAGAGGCTCAAGCCCTGATCGCCGAAATCGAGCGCGAGTTTCGTGCTCAAACAGTTACGGCGTCCATCACCGGTGTCTACCTGCAGGCAAGTACAACATCCGGAAAATTCGGAGTAGAGATGACCCGCGCCGGAAAGGCGTTGCGCCGGGCTAAAGCAGCCAAAGCGGAGCTGATTCGTTTGCCCGTAGAACCCTATATGCGCTTTTGCAGTTCCTGCGGGCAACACCCGGCGGCGTATCAAGCGCAAGATGGAAGTGGAGACTGGCTGTGCCGGGCCTGCCACAAAAAGAGGGAGAAGGGCGGCGAAGAACGCGGCGGCTTTTTTGCCCAATTCGCGCAATGGGCTGACTCTCAGACATGGACAGGAAAAACGATACCTGACGATCTGGATGCTATCGGCTCGGTCGCATCTCCGCCAGGCTATGTTGGCTTTATTGCTTTGGACGGTAACCACATCGGCGACCTGTTGGACAAACCGGCCACGATAGAGGCTTATCGGGCGTTCTCCAATGGACTTTGGAGCCTCACGAGGGAACAAACCTTTGCAGCGCTAAAGCAGTATGGTAAACCGCTCGACGGCATTGCCCCTTTTGAGATTGTCCTCATCGGTGGTGATGACGTGCTGCTGATCACGGCAGCCGACATCGCTCTTGAGATTGCCCTGGCCATCGCTGAGGGATTCGAGAAGCAATCCCTGACACAAGTCCTGTCACCGGCCGGGTTATCCGGTGAACGCGAAAAACTGACCATGGCCGGCGGGGTGGTCCTGGCCCACGCCGACTTTCCTATCCCGGCGATGTACAGGCTGGCCGAGTCCCTGCAAAAGTCAGCCAAGCGGCTCTGCGCTGAGCAAAAGTACCAGACCGGCGCTATTGATTTTCAGGTGGTGACCAGCAGCGATACAGACCTGGATGCCATGCGTCAGGGCGTTCCCCATCGTCGGCCCTATACCCTGGAAGACCTGCGCAAGCTTCTCGGCCATATTCGCCTCCTTAAAGCCGCCGATATACCGACGAGTCAGTTGCAGGCGATGTATCAGGCCTTGTTTGAGGGCGAGGTGAATGCGCAGTTAGCCAGTATTGCCACGTTGGGATACCTGGGCCGGAGTACGGATAAGACACGCTACAATCGGTTGAAGCAGTTCTTTAAGGATTTCGGTGTGCAGTTCGATGGGCAACTGCCGCCGTGGGATGCCAGTAAACGCTCGGCACTCACTGACCTGGTCGAACTTTATCCTTTCATCAAAAGCTAAAGGAGGGCGGAATGGCACGGATGTACGTTCAAATCGAGCCGCTTTTGATTGAGGTAGATGGTCCGCTGGCGGTGAACACTGGTTTTCGGCGTGGCCTCATCCATCGCACGGTGGAGCGCGATGCCGAGGGGTTGGCCTACATCCCCGCTTCGTCGCTCAAGGGGCGGGTGCGCCGGGCTTGCGAACAGATCGCCCGCCAGGTTGGGCTGTATGTGTGTCGTGCTCCCCGACCTAACGGAATGTGTTCGGCCCACAAGCAACCTTGCCTGGTTTGTCGCGTGTTTGGATCGCCAGGGCGAGGCAATGGCCTTCACTGGCAGGATGCACGGTTGGTCCGGAATTACCAGAAGGTATTTGCTGGCGATGAAGGCAACCGTCAGGCGCAGTTTTATACGCGCACTCAAGTCCAGCTCAGCCGGGCGTTGGGGATCGCCGCACACGACCATCTCTTCACCAGTGAGTTCGCGATCGAGAACTTACACTTTGAGGCGGGTATCACCGGTTGGCTTGATATAACCCCGATTGCCGACGAGGATGCAACCGGCGGCTATGAACTGTTGCTATTGCTGGCAGGGCTGCGGCTGGTCAACACCCTGGGGAGCGGCGGTAGCCGCGGGTCAGGCCACTGCGTTATCCATTTGCCCGAGCAAGTGACTGTTGGACAACGTTCCATTGCGGTGGCAGAAATATTTGCGTTTGTGAGCCTGCTGAACGAGTTTGACAGGGAGGCGCAAAATGGCACTTGAATTCACCCTGGTTCTCCAACTCCATGCGCCTCTAGCCTTACATCGAACCCGTACAGGCGTCCAGTTTGTAGAAACGTTGGATATCATCCCCGGTACGGCGCTGCGCGGTGCCCTGGCCGAAGCCTACCTGACTAAGCACGGCGCGCCCGATGGTACTTTTCGTGCGCTGTTTCTTTCCGATCAGGTGCAATATGGGGATTTGTGGCCAGCGCTTGAGGGCAAACAAACGACCCTACTTCCTGCTACGGCTCAAGTCTGTAAACGCTATGGTCTGAAGCACCCAGCGAGTTTTCGGGATGCGCTCCTGGATGTCTGGGCCGATTCCGGTGACGATAAGAAGTGTCGGGAATGTGGTGAGAGTCTCGACCGGGTGGGCGGGTACCTATGCAGCCTGAATCCCTTGGAACCGCTCAGTCCCCGTTCCCGCCTGCGGGTGAGCACGGCCATTGAGCGCAGCACCGGGACGGTAGCGCGGGAAATGCTTTTCACACAACATACCTTGGTAGGTCTGGGAACACCTGATGATAAGCAGCCTCTCCTGTTCCAGGGCGTTGTGCGGCTGTTCGATCCAACTTTGCAAAGTGAACTCATGCGTCTGTTGCAGTCCAACACCATCCTGTTCCTGGGAGCAGGTCGCAGTCGGGGATTGGGCCAGATGAAGGTTAAAGCCTGGTCCGAGGCCTCGGCCCCAGAGCCATTGGCAGAACGCTGGAATCAATTCAACGCGGCGGCACAGCGAGCAGGCGGAGACGCCAGCAAGCGTTACTTTTCCCTGACCTTGCTAAGCCACCTGGCCCTGCGGGATAACCTGTTGCGTCCCATGCAGGGAGAGATTACCCCACAACATTTCGGGCTGCCGGAGGGGGTCACGTGGGTGCGCTATTCCGATTCTGACCAGTCGGTGCTATTCCTCAATGCCATCACCGTGCCCGGCTGGAACACCGCACTGGGCCTGCCCAAGTCGGATACCGTCGCCCTGGCGCGGGGTTCTGTGCTGTTGGGACAGTGCGACGCCGGACAGGAGCAGGCCGTGCTGGGCTGTCTGGCACAGATCGAGGCCGAAGGCGTAGGTGAACGGCGCAATGAGGGTTTTGGCCGCGTGGCCGTCTGTTATCCGATTCATTACACGTGCTGGAGGTAAACCATGAGCGAGCAAGCAGTTCAGGAAGTAACCTTGCGTGTAGCGCTGGAGCGGGCCATCGCCCGGAAAAGCGACGAATATGACCAAAGCGCTCGGCGATATGCTGACCAACTGGTTGGCACCAAACTGGACAAGACCCAGGTCCGTGGTCTGGAAACGCTGGCCAGCACCACCGACAAGGTGTCCGACATCACCGACTGGCTCAAGTTGCGTGTGGGACGCGATTCCGGGCGAGAGCGCTGGGCCAAAGAGGGCATTGGCCGCGACCTGGTGAACGAGTTGGAGGGGCTGCGCAGGGATGCCAAAGAGATTGTTGACAAACTCAGGGTGGGCGAAGGCCGGGTAGGCGAAGGCACTGCCTTCGCCTACCCGATGGACCCCGACCTGGAGCGGCAGGTGCATCTGCGGCTCTGTCGCGAGTTCCTCAAGCACCTGGCGGCGCATTTCGAGTACTTGAAAGCGGAGCGGTAGCGATGAGCGAACTGGAATACCTGCTCAAGCGAAAGCAAAGCCTGGCATCCTGGAGCGATCGCCGGCAGGCCGAAGCCGCCCACTTTGCCGACAGCCATCGCGACCTCCTGCCGCGGCGGATCACTAATGCCCAACTCTACGGCCTGGGCAACGTGGTGCGCAGCGCGCGGCGCTATGGCGACATTGAGCGCTTTATCCGCCACCAGGCGGAAAAGGCGGAACGCGCCGGGAGACTGGACGTGCAGGACTACTGGAACGATCTGAAAGATGCCCTTGGCAAACTTCGCAGCGAAGCCCAGACGTTGCTGAGAACGCTCCCTCTCCCTGCCGGGATGGATAACTGGGAGGCCCTGGATGCGCTGCACCGCGAACTGGCCGAGTTGTACGTGCAGCATCTGATTGCCCACAGTCTGTACTGGACGCCAGCCCAAGAAGAATCCGGACGACGTGAGCGGTAAGAGGTGAGCCAATGCCCGACGAGGCTCTACAACAACGTTTTGAAGCAGTGGTAAACAGCGCTACAGAACCTTTGGTGCGTCAGTATCTGGAGGAAGCCTATCGCTGTTTCGTGGCCGAGGCGTTCAATGGTGCAGTGGTGATGACATGGAATGCCGTCGCATACTACCTTAGACAGGTGGTGGAGGCAATCAGCGTGGCATTCTTTCAGTATAACTACAGAGTGGTGCATAATCAGAACCCACCTGATGAATTATGGCGCATCAATGACAATCTTTTTATGCAGGCCTGTAACAGGGCAGGCATATTGAGCGATGATGTTATTCGGGCTCTTGATCATCCACGCGACCGTCGCAATAGATGTGCTCATCCAAGCGGCATCTTTGTATCGGCGAATGAAGCCCTGGAATTGGCGGAGAGCATTGGCAATATAGTTTCTCGCCGGGTCGAAGATGAGCGTTTAACAACGTTGGCCACCTTGAGGGAATTTGCCCGGATTGCTAATGACAGGGGCGGAGAACCAATAGCCCAGTGGGTTCAAGAGGATCTGCGTCCACAATTGGCACACGATCTGCTCACGATTTTTGAACGCAACGACGAAGTAACCGACGTGTCGGGTATTATCGGGCTGTGGCGGGGGCTGTGGAACCAGGTGGATGAGGTAACTCAGCAGCGCTTATGG
>JAGHYK010000016.1 GCA_017743695.1 Chloroflexota bacterium | reverse complement strand
GCGGTCTGCGGTCTGAATAATGGTAGAATAGTAACAACCCTGAGACAACAGGCATTTATCCGTTGAAAGGAGGCAGTATGGAACAGCAAGTTGCTACGTTCGCCGTCAAAAAGGGGCTGGCGCAAATGCTGAAAGGAGGCGTGATCATGGACGTGGTCACGCCGGAGCAGGCGCGCATTGCGGAGGATGCTGGGGCTGTGGCGGTGATGGCGCTGGAGCGCGTCCCAGCCGATATTCGCGCCCAGGGCGGCGTCGCTCGTATGTCAGACCCGGAGCTAATCCTCAAGATTATGGATGCGGTCACCATACCGGTCATGGCCAAGTGTCGGATTGGCCACTTTGTGGAAGCTCAAATCCTCGAAGCCATTGGCGTGGATTACATAGATGAATCCGAGGTGCTCACCCCGGCTGATGAAGAACACCACATTAACAAGCACCTTTTCAAGGTGCCATTTGTCTGTGGTGCGCGCAATCTGGGCGAGGCCTTGCGGCGCATTGGCGAGGGCGCAGCCATGATCCGCACCAAAGGCGAGGCCGGCACAGGGGATGTGGTGGAGGCGGTGCGTCACGCGCGCGCCGTGTTGGGCGAAATTCGCCGCCTGCAAAACATGCCGGATGAGGAGCTGATGGCCTATGCCAAAAGCATCGGCGCCCCCTATGAGCTGGTCGTGGAGACCAAACGCCTGGGGCGATTGCCCGTGGTTAACTTCGCAGCCGGAGGCATTGCCACCCCGGCCGATGCGGCCTTGATGATGCAGCTCGGCATGGATGGCGTGTTTGTTGGTTCCGGTATTTTCAAGAGCGGCAACCCGGCTAAGCGCGCCGCGGCGATTGTCAAGGCAGTCACGCATTACAACGATCCGGCCATCCTGGCTGAAGTCAGCCGCAATCTGGGCGAACCGATGGTTGGGCGCAATATCTCCCAAATGCCTGAGAGCGAACGCATTGCCGGACGAGGCTGGTAAGCTATGAAGATCGGTGTACTGGCCTTACAAGGCGATTTCCTCGAACATATCCAGATGCTCCAACGTCTGGGGGTGGAGGCTGTGGAGGTGCGCCTGCCAAAGCACTTAGATGGCCTGGATGGGCTGATCATCCCCGGCGGCGAGTCTACCACGATCGGCAAACTGGCCGTGGACTTTGGCTTGCTTGACCCGCTGCGCCAGTTTGGCCAGACCCATGCCATCTGGGGCACCTGCGCTGGGGCGATTTTACTCTCCAAAGACATCCACCGCCCGCAGCCGCTCCTGGAGTTGATGGACATCACCGTGCAGCGCAACGCCTTTGGCCGTCAGGTGAATTCCTTCGAGGCCGATCTCGACATTCCCGAACTCTACCGCTTTGGAGAGCAACCCCGACCCTATCACGCCATCTTCATCCGCGCCCCGATCATTGAATCTGTTTCCGGCAGCGCGCGTGTGTTAGCCACCTTGCCGGACGGGCGCATTGTGGCTGCCCAACAGGGGCATCTCCTGGCCACCTCCTTCCACCCGGAACTCACAGACGACACCCGTTTCCACGAATATTTCCTTTCTCTCGCCGATTGAGGTCACCGTGCTCATTCGTCGCTTCGCCTGGTGGGATATTCCTGAGGCCCTGCGCCTGCGGAACGAGGTGTTAGGGCTGGATACCACACGACTTCTCACCGGTGGCAATCCGCTTGATGGGCTTGGGCTGGTCAGGCACTGGTCGCCCTTTCACCAGGTGTGCAGCGTGATCGCTTATGGCGAACGACCGATCCTGGGAGGCATTTCCTGCAATGGAGAGGGGGAGCTGGCGCATTTACTCTACCTGGCTCCCCTCTCACACCTGGATACTCCGGCGCTCTCTCTGGTGCTCGAAGCGCTCCTGGAGCAGGCGCTGGAATGGGGCGCGCTGTACGTCCTGGCCGAGGTGGAGGCCTCCCATCCCCTGCTGGATGCCTTTCGTCGCCTGCGCTTCTCGGTTGCGCTCTGGGAAACTTTTTGGGAGTTTCCTGAAACCCAGCCGAAAGATACTTCGTGGGAAGCGATTCGCGACGGCGTTCAAAGAGGGAACTTCTTTTCGCTCTACCACCGGCTTGTGCCCCCCATGCTTCAGGGGATCGAACATCCCGGCAAGCGTCGTCAGCGCATTTATGCCTTGAACGCGTGGGGATATGCCCTGGTGAGCGCCGGCGCGCATGGGACGGTCGTGACGCCGCTGTTTCACCCGGATATGCCTGAACCCGTGGATGCGTTGCGCCATCTCGCCAGCCTGCTGCAAGCGCGCTACCATCGGTCGCTGTATCTTCGCCTGCCCTCTTATCAATCCTGGCTGGAAAGCGCCCTGGAGCAGGTCGGCGCCCGCTTTCTCTCCAGACAGGCCCTGCTCATCCACCACCTGGCGAAGGTGGAATTTGAAAAAGAACCCCTGCCCGAGACCAGTGTACTGCGTACGCAACCTTCCCCGCCGCTTATCCCCACGCCCCTATCAGGAAAATCCCCAGGAAAATGAGCGTAGCCGCCAGGATGCGCTGTTTGCCCTGCGCTTCTCCCAGGTTTTTCCATCCCAGCCAGGCGGCAAAGACCACGCTGACTTCGCGCACAGCGCCGGCATAGGCCAGTGGCGCCAGGCGGTAGGCCAGCAGCGCCAGGAAATACGAGAATGTTCCCAGCAGGGCGCTCAAAAGCAATTGCCAGGGTTGCGCCTTCCACTCCTGGTATAGTTTTTCCCAGCCGTACCATTTCCAGGCGAAAGGCGCCAGGGAGAGCGGCAGAAAAGCGAAAATGCTCAGCGCATAGGGCAAAGGCGATACTTTGCGTACCGCTACCCCGTCTACCAGGGTGTAGAGCGAGATCAACAGTGCGACGCCCAGCGCGGCCAGTATGCCGCGCCGTTGATCTCCCCAGGCGAAATGGCGCACATCGCTCAGCAAGAGCAGGCCGCTCAGGAGCAGTATCAATCCTGCCCATCCCCAGAGGGTGGGACGCTCTCCCAGGCCGAGCCAGGCCCAGAGGGTCAGCAGAAGCGGCGCTGCGCCACGAGCCAGTGGGTAAACGAGGGAGAAATCGGACAGGGTGTATGCATACGAGAGCAAAAGAAAGTAAAAGCACTCCAGGAGAATGCTCAAAAGGAGCAATCCTGTCACGCCCCAGGGAGGGCCTCCTTGCCAGATCAACAAGGGAAAGGATAGAATTCCTCCCAGCATTACCATCCACCAGGAAGCGATCTGCTTCTCCTGGGAGCGCTTGAGGAGTAAATTCCAGATGGCGTGAAAGGCAGCCGAAAGCAAAAGCAGCAGGAACGAGAGCAACGACATGGCCGAAAGAGAGACTCCTTTCTATCGTATCACGGATTTACACGAGAGCGAACGGCCTCGTGAACGCTTGAAGGCCCTGGGAGCGCAGGCGTTGAGCAATGCCGAGCTGCTGGCGATCCTGTTACGCGTGGGCGTCCAGGGGGAGAACGTGGTGCAACTGGGGCAGCGCCTGCTGCAGACCTTTGGCGGGCTGAGCGGCTTGCATCGCGTTTCGTTCGATGAACTCTGCGCGCAGCACGGGGTGGGTGAGGCCAAAGCGGCCCAGATCAAGGCAGCCATTGAGCTTGGGCGCCGCCTGAGCCTGGAGAGCGATGCGCGCCCGGTCATCTCCAGCCCCGCCGATGCCGCGGCGCTCCTTAGCTATGAAATGAGCGGCCTGGAACAGGAACATCTGCGCGTGATCCTGCTGGATACTCGCAATCATGTCCTGGAGATTCGCGAGGTCTATCGGGGATCGGTGAACAGCGCCCAGGTGCGGATTGCCGAAGTGTTCCGCGATGCAGTGCGACGCAACGCCACGGCGATCGTGGTTGCCCATAACCATCCCAGCGGCGATCCCACGCCCAGCCCGGAGGATATTGCCCTGACGCGCGCGCTGGTCCAGGCCGGCAAGTTGCTGGATATTCTCGTCCTCGATCATCTGATCATCGGGCAGGGGCGCTTCGTCTCACTCAAGGAGCGAGGAGTGATCGGTTGAGCGGGCGATTTGTGCGCAAACCGTTTCGGCTCACCCCAGGGATGGTGGCCGGCAGTTTTCTGGTCGCCCTGTGCCTGTGCCTGGTCAGCGGAGCAGGACTTTGGGGATTCTCCGCTTCTTCTGCTATCCCTTCTGAGCCGCCTGTAGCGGCTCTGACGATTCTGCCTGCGCCCACGAGCACGCCCAGCCCCACCCCAACGCCTGCCCTGGCTGCCACGCCTTCGCCGGCGGCTCCGGGGCAGGGGATCGCCATCGGCGCCTATGTCCAGATCAGCGGCACGGGGGGGCAGGGATTGCGCCTGCGAGCTGCGCCGGGGCTGGATGCTGCGCTGCTCTTCCTGGGCTACGATGCGGAAGTCTACCAGGTGCGCGATGGGCCGCGTCAGGCGGACGGATATACCTGGTGGTACCTGGTCGCCCCATACGACGAAGGACGCGCCGGCTGGGCGGCCGCCGACTTTTTAAGCGTGCTTTCCACGCCTCAACCCTGAAATATCTGGAGTCCTATGAGCAACGAACGACCGGTAAATATCACTGTCAACAAACGCACTTCCGAGTTCATCGTCGAATGGAACGATGGACATCGCAGCGTCTATCCTTTCGAGCTACTGCGTGCGGCCTGTCCCTGCGCCTCCTGCCAGGGTGGACACGAAAACATGTCCAGAGAGCCGAAGGAGCAGGTCTTTGAAATGCATCTTGGGGATTCTCCGGCCACCCGTATCAGCGCCGTCAAGCAGGTTGGCAGCTATGGGTTGACGATTGTCTGGGAAGATGGGCACGATTACGGCATCTATAGCTGGCACTATCTGAGAGCCTTGTGCCCGTGCGAGGTCTGCCGCTCCCGGCGTTGATCATCCCCAGCTACGGCGAATTTCAAAGCCCTGGAAGTTTCCCTCCCAGGTTTCCCATTCCACCTGCTGTTCCTCGACGCGTGCCCCCAGAGGCCCGGTGCGCATTTGCTCGACCAGGCGCTCCAGCAGCGGCCGCGGCCCTTCTGCTACTGCTTCCACCTGGTCCCAGCCGACATTGCGCACCCAGCCGCGCAGCCCCATTCGTTGCGCTTCGGTAGCGACAAAGGCGCGAAAGCCCACGCCCTGCACGCGGCCGCGTACCCGGATGTGAACACGTGCCATCTCCTCACTCATCCGATTCTCCTCCTGAACAGTAGAATCAGCGGGTATCCCAGAAAGAGTGCCAGGAATAGAAGGTAAGGGGAAAGGTTGCGTAAAACGCCATGCCAGAATACGCCGCCGCTCAGCGAAACTCGCCATTCATATTCCAGCGTGGCCAGCGATTTCCCATACACTTTGAGCACACCCTGCTCACACCCCAGCCCATCGGCGTAGGCGTGCAAAAGCCGATTCAGCGCCTCCTGCCCATAGGTTTCGCTCAGATAGCGGACGAAGGTGAACGCCTGGGCATAGCTCAGATATGCCCGACCGGCCTCCAGCGGGAACGAGGGGCATAGCTCCTGAAAGGGGATGAAGGTGTTGTCGGCAATCGCCTGTTTGACCACGCGCTCCGCATCCGCATCCGGGCTGAGTTCCACCCATTTGGCCAGGCCCTCGCGTAGCCAGACGGGCAGAGCGTTGTAGCCCCGCCCCAGCTCCCGATACAGCAGGATGTGCATCAGTTCGTGCGGAATCAATCGCTCAGCGACCAGGCTCTGGTCAGGGCCGGGGGTGATCGCCACCAGCGCCACACCGAGTCGCGGACTGGCATGACCACTTTCCCAACCGCTTGCCCCATTTCCCAGTGCGCTCTGCAGGTCGGCGCCGCTGGCGTAAACGTAAAGTTCGAGAGGTGCCTTCAAGCGCAACCCACTTTTGCTTTCGATGGTCTGAAGCCCACGCAGCGCAGTATCCAGCACCATCTGCGCGAAGCGGGCATCCCCTTCGTACCAGAACAGGCGGATATTTCCTTCCTGACGCGATTGCCAGGGGAAGCGATCATCCAGGTAGCGAAAACGGTAGCGCGGACTGGCCAGCGTCACCCCAGCACGTTCTCCCTCCATCCAGAAGGTCAGGGAGCTAAACGCTGGAATGGTATCGAGCAGGGTATAGGTGACCGCAAAACGCCCTCCTCCGAGCGACTGGCAGGGTACGACCTGGGTGAATGGTTCTCCTTCGACCTGAAACAGCAGGCGCGCGTTTTCCAGCTCCGCCGAATGGGGAAGTTCAAACTCGAAATGTATCTGGCGGGCAAAATCGTAATCCACGGCCACCTTGCTCACCTCCAGCGCCTCCTGGGCCTGGATGGCGCGAGGGCAGGCGAGGTACCACAAGGAAAGGGCGAGGGCCAGGAAGATCGGAATCTTGCGCATGGGAGGTCAGGAATCACTGCAAAAAGAAGATCAACGGGGTCAGCGTCAAGGGGCTGAGCAGGGTGCTCAGGAAGACCACCGCTGTTACCGCCGGGGTATCCAGGCGATATTCACTGGCCAGGACGGTCGTGGTGATGGCTGTTGGCATGGAGGATTCAATCAGGATAGCCTGAAGCGCCTTCCCCTGAAAACCAAACGGCAGATTCAAGAGGAAGGCCAGCAACGGCGCGCCCAGCAGGCGCACCAGCACGGTGCTCCCGATCAACCTGCGATGGTTGCTCCAGCTCACCTTTTGTAGCTCAAGCCCTAACAAGACCAGCATCAGGGGAATGGCGCCGCTTGCCCCCAGATCGAGGGCGCGTTGCAGCGGGGCCGGCATCGGCAGGCGAAAATGGATCGCCAGCACCGCGGCCAGCAGGGCGTAGATCGTCGGCACCCGCAGCAGATTGCGTATTGCCTGGCTCACGTTCAGATGCCCCAGGGAAGCCACCATGACCCCAAAGGTGTTGAACATCAGGGAGTTGGTCACAAAGTAAATGGTGGCATAAGCCAGCGCTTCCTTCCCAAAAGCAAACGCCACCAGCGGCAGACCGTAATTGCCGGTGTTGGCAAAAGCCACGCTCAGGATTAACCCCAGACGTGTGGGGGTGGGGAGCTTCGTGCGCGCCAGGGCCAGCGCCATCAACGAGGCCAGGAGCAGGCATAGAAGGAGGGCATACAGGACTACGCCGCCCGCTTCTCGCCAGGAAAGGCGATTGTTCCAAAGCAGGTTAAATACCAGGATGGGACTGAAAAGGTAAAAAATGACCTGCCCCAACGGACGGGGCTCTACCTGCAGGGTCTTCCCCAAAATAAAACCGGCCCCGCTGAGCAACAGGATGGGGAGGAGATTCATGGCGAAGGTGTTCAGCAAGGCCGTGAAGAGCATAGGGGTTACTCGTCCAGAGGGAACTCGTCCTCCTCGAAAGGTAGCTCCTCATCTTCGTCAAAACGAAACAGGTCAAAGGAGGCCAGGTCTTCCGTGAAGTCAAGGTTATCCAGGGCATCTTCGATCCAGCGAGCCATCTTCTCGTCGGCGCCTTCGAGCAGGGTTTCCAGGTACAGGCGCACATTCTGACCGCCGATCTGAGAAAGCGCCCAGATGGCGCTCTTATAAACTTCCTCTTCCGGCTCCCCTCGTAGCATCTGGATCAGCATGGGACGCGCCTCTCTCAGGCTCAGCTCCCCTGCCGCCTGTACCGCCGAACGACGGACGGCGGTATGTTCGTGGGCGAGCATCGGCAAGACGTAATCCTGCCATGTTTCGGGATTTGCCGAGCGCCCCATGGCCGTCAGCGCACTGGCGATCCATTCGGGGTCCTCCTGCTCGTAGGCGCGGCGGATCAGCCCTTCGACCTCCGGGCGCGAGGAGTAACCGAGCGAGGTCAGGGCGATCTGACGCACCCGCGCCTCTGCATCGTGCTCCGCGGCGTAGATCAGCGCTTCTTCAATCCGAGACAAGACCGGCGCAGCCAGTTTATCCACCTCTCCCTCGTAGACGAAGGCGCCCAGTAAATCGGCTGCTTCGGCGCGCACGCTCCCATCGCCATCGTGCATCAACATTTCAAGCAGTTGCGGCACAAGATGCGCATCCAGCGATTCCTGAAGCAGGCGAAGAGCCCGCGAACGCACGCCGGCATCTGCATCGGTCAGCAGTGCGCGGCCGATCCCCTCGAAAGAGACCAGGGTATCCTCGTCAAACAGGGCGCGTAGAGCGTCCAGGAAGGCATATTTTCGAGTCTGCGGAATCTGTGGCCACACCTCCAGGAGGCGGCGCACCTGTTGAGAGGAAAGATCGGAGAATTCCCGTAACCAGACCTGGGATAGCGGACGTTCCGCCCTGACCAGCAACATCAGGGCTTTATCGAAGGTTGAGAAACTCATGGTTGTAACTGAATCGGGTTGATAAAATCCATCAGGTTGATATAAGCGATGAAGATCAAAAGCAACAGGAATCCTGCCAGGTGGATTTTGCTTTCCAGCTCTGGCGGAACCCGGCGGCGCAGCACGATCTCGGAGATGGCGAAGAGCATACGCCCGCCATCCAGCGCCGGAATGGGGAGCAGGTTGAAAAGCCCAATGGAGATGGTCAGGGCCGCGATCAGCGACAGGGTATAGCTGGGCGGCGGCAGCGATTCGCCAGGCGAAGCCGGCGCAGAAAATGCTCCTTCCGCCACATCCTTTTCCACTGCCTGGGAGAAGATGTCGAAAATGCCCCGTATCCCCACCGGACGTGCCTCGCTGGCGCTCACTTGACCCTGAATCCAGAGGGAGGGCAGGGTCGCCATACGGTAAATGAAATACCCCGTTGCTGCTGTACCGAAGAGCAGGGCCTCGGCTGTCGAAATGCGCGTCGTGGGCTGGCGCATCAGAATCCCCAACGCTCCCTGTCCGGCGCGTTGACTGCCTGGGATGGCGCTCAATGTGATCAGGGTACCTCCCCGATCCACGACGATCTCGACCGGGCGATCCAGGTTGGCGTAAATCAGATTGCGGGCGTCGGTGGTGCTTTTTATCTCCTGCCCGTTGATGCGCACGATCCGATCTCCAACCTGCAAACCACTTTGGGCGGCGGGGGAATTCGGCATTACTTCCTCAACATAGACCTGAGGCAGCGGGATGCCACTCTGGAGGAAAATCAGCGTGTAAACCAGCACTCCCAGGATCAGGTTCATCATGCCGCCTGCCGCCAGCACCCCCAGGCGCTTCCAGGGGGAGGCAGCCGCAAAACTTCCGGGGATGGTTGGATCGTTTTCTCCCGCAAGGCGCACGAATCCACCCAGTGGGAGGGCGTTAAGGGTGTATTCTGTGCCCAGATGTGCCTCGTGGAGCGGTGCAATGAGTTCCCATTGATCCCCTTCCTGGGGACGGGGGGATGCGCTCTCAATGACATTTTCCGAATCAGGCTCGCGGATGGTGAGCAGATGCCATGTTTCACCCTCCCGACGCATGCGCACCAGCACCTGTTTTCCCAATGCCTGGCGAACGTTGAAGGGGAGATCGGTATTCGGTGGAACTTCCACGCGGTAGCGACCCACCCTCAACCAGCCGCGACTGCGCCAGAAGCGTAACACGCGAGGCGGAAAGCCGATGCCGAATTCCTCCACTTCAATCCCCGAAAGGCGCGCAAGAAGAAAGTGTCCTGCTTCATGCAAGAGCACGATCACCAGGAAGGCGCCGATAAAGGCAAACCAGATAAGAAGGTTGACGCTCA
The DNA here is from genome assembly GCA_017743695.1 of Chloroflexota bacterium. Taxonomy (GTDB): domain Bacteria; phylum Chloroflexota; class Anaerolineae; order Anaerolineales; family Villigracilaceae; genus 630D-37. The sequence continues at coordinate 13,076 of JAGHYK010000016.1, read as the reverse complement.
TACCCTGATTATACTCCGTATTCATCTCGTTTCTTCGCTATGTGGATATTCTCAGAAGCTGGGGTATAATTCGGTCAGGTATCTGCGGTGGGTTGCATAAGGGCGCGTTTTTGACCGTTGCAGTTACTATCGTTAGCCGCCCTTCGTACATAGACAAGCTGACTGATTTCATGATCATGCGAGTTCCACACCCAATTCCATACCAGGGAAGTAAAAGGCAAATAGCTCGTTACATACTGGCCTATTTCCCGCGAGAGATAGGCACATTCATTGAGCCTTTTGCCGGTTCGGCTGCCATTTCGATTGCTGCCGCTTGTTACGGGAAAGCACCCTTCTTTCACCTGAACGATATAAATAGACCTTTGATGGAGTTGTGGCAAGAGATCATCCACGATCCTCAAAGCGTTGCGGCCACCTATGAACGGCTCTGGCAAGAACAACTTACAAATCCAAGACAGTTCTACTACTACGTTCGAGACGAATTCAATCGTACACAGCGCCCAGACTACTTACTTTATCTTCTGGCAAGATGTGTGAAAGCATCAATCAGATACAATCCTAAAGGAGAGTTTAATCAGAGTCCAGACAATCGCAGGCTAGGCCGAGACCCCAAAAAGATGGCAGAGGATATATTTGCAGTTTCGTACTTGTTTCGTGGCAGGACAATAATCACCAGCAAAGACTATAGGGAAGTTCTGCATACTGCCACCAGAAGAGACCTGGTGTACATGGATCCGCCATATCAAGGAGTTAGCGAGAATGGCGACCCTCGTTATTACAAAGGAGTAGATTATCAAGAATTTATACAGGCATTGCACTATCTAAATACTCAAAAGATCCCATTTATCTTGAGCTATGATGGACGAACTGGAAACAAGAAATTTGGTAGAGAATTGCCGTCTGAACTGGGATTATACCGAATTGAGATCAAAGTCGGGCGTTCAACTCAAGCAACCCTTTTAGGCAGAAACGAGATTACATACGAATCCATTTACCTTTCGCGCTCCTTAGTAGATCAACTGGGTCTTGACCACAATGAACTTGTCAAGAGGATAGATACACGCCAGGAACTCCAACTTGAACTCATAAAATAAGCAAGCAGAGAAACCATGACTATATCGCCCGAAGATCAAAATCGAATAAGAAACCTTATTCCTTCGATTAAGAACAAGCGTGCTCGTGTAGTCATTGAGCATATTCTTCAACATGGATACATTACGACAGAACAGTTAGAAAAGGAGTATGGTTACAATCACCCCCCTCGAGCTGCGCGTGATGTTCGAGAGGTGGGCATACCTTTAGAGACGTTCCGCGTAAAGTCATCAGATGGACGTTCCATAGCCGCCTACAGATTTGGAGACCTGAATAAAATTCGTAAAGGACGAATTCATGGAAGGAGCGCATTTCCCAGGCAATTCAAAAAACAATTGTACGAACTTGCTCATGGTAAATGCTCTATATGTTCTGGCGAATTTGAGGAACGTTATCTTCAGGTTGATCATAGAATCCCATACGAAGTAAGTGGAGATACAAATAGCAAGCATTGGGATACGAAAGATTACATGTTGCTTTGTGGATCCTGCAACCGCGCAAAGTCATGGTCTTGTGAGCATTGCGAAAACTGGACAAACGAGAAACTGCCCCAGGTATGTCAAGGGTGCTATTGGGCTAATCCTGAAAACTATTTCCATATCGCTCTCAGAGAAATAAGGCGTATAGATATACTATGGAGCGAAGAGGAAGTGCAAACCTATGAAAGGTTAAAAGAAAAAGCGCAGAAAAGTCAATATCATTTACCTGAGTATGTCAAGATGATAGTACGAAAGCATTTGGATGAAGCGTAATAGCGAACTTCATGTGGCGGCCAACTTCCGCTTCAGCTGACATTGCCTTTAGGCTCAGGTGAAACGTGCGTCACGGGTGTGTTTTCAGGTATGCTATATGTCAGTAGCGGGCATTCATCCCTGCAAACCGTTGTACATGTCATTGCAAAGAGCGTTCCTGGCGAAAAAGCAATCCTCAAGCGGTTTTCTGGCCTGATAAATGGCAGATTGCTTTGCCCAAAAACGGCTCGCAATGACGTGGCTCAGTAATTACCTGCTGACCTGGGTGTATAAACGATGCCTCCTGCTCACGGTACTATCGAAGTAATCACTGGTTCCATGTTCAGCGGCAAGACGGATGAACTGATCCGTCGCCTGATTCGCGCGCGTATCGCCCGCCAGAAGGTACAGGTTTTCAAGCCTGCGATAGATGTGCGCTACGCGGTCGAGAAAGTCACCTCCCATAACGGTTCGCATTTTGATGCGACTCCTATCGCTGCGGCCTCTGAGATCCTCCAGCACCTTCAGCCGGATACAACCGTCATCGGCATTGACGAGGCGCAGTTCTTCGATGCCGAGATCGTCACGGTTGTCGAAATGCTTGCGGAGCGCGGCCTGCGGGTGATCATTGCCGGGTTGGATATGGATTTTCGCGGCGAACCCTTTGGCCCGATGCCTCTGTTAATGGCAAAAGCGGAGCGTGTGGATAAACTCCAGGCGATCTGCATGGTGTGCGGCGAGCCGGCCTCGCGCACCCAACGCCTGGTGAATGGCCAGCCGGCCCATTATGACGACCCGGTGGTGATCGTCGGAGCCTCTGAACTCTATGAAGCGCGTTGTCGTCTGCACCACCAGGTGCCGGGGAAAAAGACCGCTATTCCGAAAGGAGGGCTCGATGCAACCGTATTGGGAAGTGCTGGAGGAAATCCTGATTGACGAGGAGAGCCTGCAGCGGCGAATTGCCGAACTGGGGGCGGAGATCAGCCGTGACTATGCCGATAGCGATGCGCTGATGCTCGTCTGCATTCTGCGCGGCGCAGTTCCCTTCCTCGTAGACCTGATGCGCCACATCACCGTTCCGCACACCATTGATTTCCTGGCCGTCTCTTCGTATGGAAGGGGCGTTCGACAGAGCCGGGGCGATGTGCGCCTGACCTTCGACCTGCAAAGCAGCATCCGCGATCGGGATGTGCTCCTGGTGGAGGATATTATTGATAGCGGCCACACCATCGCTTCCGTGCTGGAACTGCTGAATGCCCGTCAGCCGCGTTCCCTGCGCGTTTGCGCCCTGCTGGATAAAAGCGAACGGCGCGAGGTCGTCGTGCCCATTCACTATCGCGGTTTTGAAATCCCCAACAAATTCGTCTTCGGTTACGGGTTAGACCTGGACGAATACTATCGCAATCTGCCTTTCATCGGGGTCGTCAACCTGGAAAAATACCAGCCGCCAGAATAGCCGATGCTCTCCGATGATGTTTCTCCCTATGCCGGTCGCTGGATTGCTCGCATTGGAGAGCAAATCGTTGGGCATGGTGGCACACCGCAGCAGGCGCTTTCCATGGCCCAACATCATCGCGCGAAGGAAAAGCCGCTCATCGAGTTTATGCCTTTTGCCACTCCATTACCCTTTCCTCCCATCCTGGAAACGATCCGCAAGCTCACTTCCGGGCAGGAAATCTACCTGGTCGGAGGGGCGGTGCGAGATGCGCTCATGGGTCACACCACCCATGACCTGGATTTCATCGTGCCTTCCGATGGGTTGAAGATCGGTCGGGAGCTTGCGGCGCGCCTGGAGGCGGCCTTTTTCCCCCTGGATGCAGAACGGGATACCGCGCGCCTGATCCTGGTACGCGAGGGGCGCCGTCATGTGCTCGATATTGCGGCTTTCCGCGCTCCTTCGCTGGAAGAAGACCTGCAAGATCGCGATTTCACCATCAACGCCATCGCCTTCGATATTCATCGCAATCAGCTCTATGACCCGTTGCACGGTGCGGAGGACGTGCGTGAGAAGCGCTTGCGGCTCTGCCGGCCCGACGCGCTCCAACGTGACCCGCTGCGCGTACTGCGCGCCATCCGGCTGGCAGCGCATCTCGGCTTTCATATCCTGCCCGAAACGCGCGCCGAACTGCGAAAAGCTGCGCCGCTCCTGAAACGTGTCTCCCCGGAGCGCCAGCGGGATGAACTTTTCCGCATCCTGGAAGGTCCCCAGGTTGCCACTTCGTTGCGCGCCCTGGACTGGCTGGGCCTGATCGAGCTTCTTCTCCCTGAATTAATCCCGCTCAAGAATACTCGACAATCTCCGCCACATATTTACGATGTCTGGACGCACACCTTGACAACGCTGCAGCATTTAGAAGGCCTCCTGAATCTGCTCACCCAGGAACATGACGAGGAGCGCGCCGCAGACCTGCTGAACGGGCTGCTCGTCCTGCGGCTGGGGCGCTATCGCCGCACCTTTCAGGCGCGCATGGAGGCGCAGCCGGTCCCGGAGCGCAGCCGGCGCAGTTTGCTGTTTTTCGCCGCCCTGTATCATGATGTTGCCAAACCGCTCACCGCGCAAACGGGAGAAGACGGACGTATCCGCTTCTGGGATCACGAAGTGCGGGCGCTGCCCCTTCTGCGATCCCGCGCCACTGCCTTGCGCCTGAGCATGGACGAGATTGCCTATCTGGAAACGCTGGTGCGCCATCACATGCGCATCCATCATCAGACTCAGGCCTATCGCGCACGCGGCCAGTTGCCCTCCCGCCGTACCGTTTACCGCTTCTTCCGTGACACGGGCGAGGCAGGGATTGACCTGATCCTGCTTACCCTGGCCGATCTGCGCGCCGTCTATGGCCACACCTTGCCCCAGGAGGTCTGGGCGGCGGCCCTGGACGTTTGTCGCTATCTGCTGGAACATCGCCTGGAGCATCCCCAGGAGAGCGTGGATCCGCCCCGTCTGGTAGATGGTCATATGCTCATGGAGGCGCTCCATCTTTCCCAGGGGCCTGTGATTGGCCAGCTCCTGGAAGCGATTCGCGAGGCGCAGGCCTGTGGCGAAGTCCACACGCGCGAGCAGGCCCTGGCATTTGCGCGGAACTACCTGGAAGAATTGTCGCGTGAACGTGAGCCACGGGATGGGGAGTAGGGGGAATGGTACGCCTGGATGTTTATCTGGTGCAACAGGGGTTGTGCGAATCACGGGCAAAGGCGCAGGCCCTGATCGCGAGCGGGAAAGTGCGGCTGAATGGACAGATCGTTTCCAGGGCCGCGCAGCGGGTGCCGCCGGGCGCTCAGGTCACGCTGGAGGAGGGAGTGCGTTTTGTCTCGCGCGCCGGCGAAAAACTGGAGGCCGCGCTGCAGACGTTTGGAATTCGCGTCGCAGGGCGCGTGTGCGCGGATGTCGGTGCTTCCACCGGGGGATTTACCGATTGTCTGCTCCAATCGGGTGCTCAACGCGTCTATGCCATTGATGCCGGTCGCGACCTGCTCCATCCCCGCTTGCGAAAGGATGCGCGGGTGAGGGTCATGGAGGGCGTCAATGCCCGCTACCTCGAAGCCTTGCCGGAACCGGTTTCGCTGGTGACCATAGACGTCTCCTTCATCTCGCTGCGCCTGTTGCTGCCGGTGGTCAAAGGATGGCTGGCGCCGGGGGGAGAAGTGATCGCGTTGATCAAGCCGCAGTTTGAGGCGGGGCGGGAAATCGTGGCTCGCGGTCAGGGGGTGATTCGCGATCCTGAAATCCACCGCCAGGTGTTGGAGGGGGTACTCTCGTTTGCCCAGGAGGCAGGTTTTGCCCCTGGAGGGCTTCTGCGCTCCCCGGTTGCTTCCGAGAACAGCGAATTCTTGTGTTGGTTAAGGCAGGGGGAGGGTGGAAAAACGGTCGCAGAGTGTCTGCAAAGGGTGGGGCTGCTCCCGCATCAGGGATTCATTCCCCAAAGGCCATCACGACAACGTGCTGGTTAAGGGCTTGCGGATGCGAGGGCGTTTCTTCTGAGGGAACGATTTGCCCCAATGTGTAGGCGCCGGCGATGGGGATTTCTTTGCCGAAGACCTCTTGAACGACCTTCACCTCAAATCCAGGGAAGGCGCGCAGGAGCAGGTTCCAGGCCTGATCCACAAGGAGCAGAACGAAAGCAGGTCTGGAGTTTCCCAATGCCTGACGGGCCTGCAGGGAGGCATCCAGGAGTGCCTGACGGCAGGCATCCTGACTGCCCACCAGGAGCAGGGCATCGCTGCCCTCTTCTATAGAAAGATTCAAGCGGAAACTGCCATCGGCTTCGACGCGGATCGGTGAACGCACCAGCGTCTTTTCACCCTGTAGCATACCCAGCGGGTAAAGGCGCGCCATCGTATTGAGCGGCGGAAAAGACCATTCGCGCGCCGCATAGCCGAAAAGTTGGGCATACGCCTCGGAAGCCGGCCTGCCGTCGAGAGTCCGCAGCCAGAAACCTCGCGAGCGCGTAATGCGGAATTGCTTTCCTACTGACTGCCAGCCGTGGGCATATCCTATCCCTGTGTGGAGGTTTCCACGCAACAGGGCGGCGCTCAATGCCCCGCTGCCCTGAAACAGGTTCGCCAGCACAGGTCCGATCAGCGTGTTCGGGTTCCCCGAAGAAAGCCCCCCGGCAATTGCGAGATGGGGCAGGCTCAAAGCGTTGCAGAGTTGTTCGATGTTTCCGCTGAAACCATCGGTGAAGAGCAACAGGGCCTGGGGTGAGAGGGTGCGTTCGACAATGGCGTTCAGTCGTTGCGCCGTCTCCTGGGCCGATTGGGCATATCCTGGCATCCAGATAGCTTCAGCCTGCGCTGTGGTAGAGGCCAGCAGCGCGACCAGCACGGAATAGGAGTGCAGCCCATCGGGGCTGAGGAGAGCGGTTGTGCTCATCCCGACGAATGGCGTCTGACCGAGCAAACTGCCCACGCCATTGGCCACCTCACGCAGCCCGTATTCCTGGGTGGCGAAGACGATGCCCAGAATGGGGGAGAGATTCCCCAGTTTCTGCAGCGCCTGATGGGTCGCCTGCAGCGCGCTCTCCCGTCCATCAATCCCGGTGGCAATTCCAATGGCTGCGGTTAATGTCATGGCTCACCTTTCTGCGACTGGAATGGTGAAGTGGAACGTCGTCCCTTTGCGATATTCGCTCTGGAACCAGATGCGACCGCCTTGCATTTCTACCAGGCTCTTGGTGATGTTCAATCCCAAACCGGTGCCAGGGGCCTCGCGAGCCTTCGGATCGTCAGAGCGGAAGAACTTCTGGAAGATCTTTCGCTGATCTTCTGGACTGATGCCGATGCCGTTATCCTGCACCCAGACGTGCACCACTTGTGGCGCACCCTGAGGGTCCCAGCGGTTTTCTGTCAGTTCTGCGCCCACCACAATCTGTCCCTCTTCTGGAGTGTACTTGATGGCATTGCTGACAAGGTTGACCAGAATTTGCACCAGGCGTGTGCGGTCAGCCCAAACCGGCGGCAGATTGGATGGGATGCGCAATTCGAGTTTTTGTTTCTTCTCATCAATCTGTCGTTGGGCAGAACGCACCACCTCGCTGATGGCGTCTGAAAGGGGCACGGCTCGGAATTCCAGGCGCAAGCGCCCGGCCTCGATTTTCGACTGATCGTTGAGGTCGGATACCAGGGTTGCCATGCGTTCGACGTTGGCGCGGATGGTCTGGAGGAAATTGGCCTGCATTTCTGTGATCGGTCCGGCTGCGCCCATTGCCAGGAGGTCGGCATATCCTTTGATCGAACTCATGGGGTTTTTTAGCTCGTGAGCGACGAGGGAGACGAACTCGCTCTTTGCCAGGTTTGCGGCCTGCACTTCGGCATAGAGCTGGGCGTTGGCAATCGCAATGGCTGCGTGATCGGCGAGGCGGGAGAGGAAGATCAGGGTTTCTTCTTTCGGCTTTTCGCTCTGATATTCGATGAGCAAAATGCCGATCACCCTGGCTTCGCGGCGGATGGGAACGATGATCTGGCTGCGCGTGGTGGGCAGGAATCCGGTGCGGCCAAGCTCTGGTTCGAGCGAAAAGCGCAGGGCCTGTCCGCTTTCGATCACCTCGCGAATATGCGGCAGATCGGCTGGAACGGGCGTCTGCTCATAAGCGCTCAGTCGTTCCCCGAAGCCCTCCTGAGCCATGATGTGTAATCCATCCTCATCCAGGCGCGCAATGAAGCCGGCATCTGCGCCGCTCTGGCGCATGGCCCATTCCAGCGTAATGCGCATTGCCCGCTGGACATCCAGGGTGGCGTTTAGCTCGCGGTCAATGCGCTGCAGCACGGATAGCTCTTCCAGACGTGCGTTCAGTTCCTGGTCTGTCAGGGTATAGAGCCGGGCGTTCTCGATGGCAATGGCGGCCTGTGCGGCAAAGGCCGTGAGCAGACTGGCATCCTCTTCTCGGAAGGGCAATCGGTCACGGCGGTTGATCACTTCCAGCACTCCAATCACCCGATCTTTTAGCTCCAGCGGTACGGCCAGGACGCTCTGGGTACGAAACCCGCTGCGCTGATCGGTGGAAGCATCCCATGAGGCGACTTGTTCCACATTGTTTTCGATCATCGCCCGGCGCTCCAGCGCGGCCTTCCCGGCGATGCCGCTCCCGCGTGGCAGGCGTTGACCGATGAGGGATTGGGAGGCAGGGCCAATGACCACGCGGAAGACCAGCTCTTCTGTCGCCTCATCTATCAGGAAGAGGGTGCCGGCCTCGGCGTTCAGGATGTTGACGGCGCTTTCCAGGATTTTCTGCAGCAGCAATTCCAGATCGAGCGTGGAAGTTAGCTGGCGGGTCAATTCGTTCAGGGTGCTCAATTGTTGGGCGCGGCGCTGAGCCTCCTCAAGCAATTGAGCCTTCACGATGGCGCCAGCCGTTTGATCGGCAATCGCCTGGAAGAATTCCATTTGCTGGGGGGTATAGATGATCCCTTCTGCCCGATGGGCCACGCTGATTGCGCCGATGGTCCGTGGACCTGCATTGAGGGGCACACCCATCCAGGCACGGACAGCACGACTGGATGGCGTTACATTGCGCGCCTGGCACTCCGCAACATAGTCCTGGGTCTGAAAGGCGCGCCCGCGTTGGATCACCAGCGGGCTCAGGCCAAGGCCGCTGGCCATGGGCACATTCTCGCGTTCTCGCAGGCGTTCATTGTTCTCCACATAGAAAGCGTAGTAGTAATATTGCCCGGTTGGATGATAGAGCATGATGTGCATATCCGTGGCCGGGATGACTTGCATGGTTTGAGCGTAGATCAGCTCCAGCACGTCGTCAAACGTCAAAGTGACGTTCACGCCCTGAGAAACGCGCATCAGGATATTCAGCTCTTGCATACGGCGTTCGAGATCGGCGACGGTCTGTACCCGATCTATCGCGGCTGCCGCCAGATCCGAGAGCCGTTCCAGGAAGCTCAAATCTTGTGGCAGGTAAGGCCTTCCATCCTGACGAGGGCCTAAAGCCAGCCAACCGGAAAGGCGATCCCTCACCTTCAAGCCAACGAACAAAGAAGCGCCCAGCAGGAGCAGAGAATTACGTTCTGGCGCCAGCGAAGGCGGAAGTTCTTCCATTTCCAGGTAAAGAGGCAAATGCTCACGTCGGAAATGAGCGGCCAGTGCACTGTTGGAGGGAAACCGTACCTCGGTGGTGGGGCGTCCACTTTCATCGGCAAGGGCTGTGTACTGTTCTGTCAGCGGGTCATACAGGAAGAGGTGAAACCGAGAGGGATTGAGAACTTGCTGCACCGTTTTTCGCACCAGGCGATACACCTCCTGCAGTGTCAAGGCCTGGATAAGTTCGGATTCAATGGATAACAGCGCTTTTTCAGAGGCTATCTGGCTGCGGAAGAACGTTCTGTCCACCACATCCCGCACACTTTCGCGCAGGGGTTCGAGCGCGAGGGCCAGGAGGAAGACAATCAATCCCACAAGCAAAGGTTGACGGATATTCAAGGCGCTGCTGAAGATCAAACTCGCCCCGCTTACCAGCAAAACGTATCCCAACACGATCATCGCGCCCAGCAACGTGTAAACGAGGCCCTCGCGCAGCCAGCGGTCAAGGGTCTGGGTGCGAAAGCGCAGGATGGAATATCCCAGGGCGAGCGGGTAGAGAAGGGTGGGAAGGAACAAATAGGGTGAAAACGGCAAGTTTAAGGGGGAGGTGAAGATCGCCCAAATGCCGATAGGCCCTAAACCTGCCAGGCCTCCCAAAAATACCATCTGCGCCTGCGATTTCACCACAGGGGAGGGGGAGCGCAACCAGTGATAAAGGCTTAACCCCAAAAGGGCAAGGAACATCATGCTGTCGAAGAGATATATGAAACGCCAGGCGATGACATAGTCGTAGGGGCGCTCATAGGCGTAGCTGACCCTCCAGGCGTTCAGGCTCAAGAGCAGGGCAATCAGGTATCCAATCCAGCGAAGGTAAGGCCGAGACTGGGTAAAACGCGCCGGGCGTGGAAAGGTCAGGGCCAGGTCAAAGAGCGCGCCGCCACTCAAAGCAGTCCCCAAAACCCACAAAAACACCAGGCGATGGGTGGTATAAACATCAAAAAGTAATCCGCTGGTGATGGCAAGCGAGGTGGCAAAAAGGGCAAAGGCGCGACCGGCAGATTCAGCGCGTCGCAGGCCAAAAATCCACAGGCTCATGCCAAAGAACAGAAAGGCCATGAGGAAGGGGATGAAGATGTACTTGACACGATCCTCGTTGGGGAATATCTGCAATGTTACCGTGTAAGCAGCAACTGTTCCATTGCGTTGAAGGATTTTTACCTCAACCGTTTCGCCGGGGAAGTATTTCCGTAGCGCCTGTTCCATCTCCTGGGTGTTATGGATTTCCTCCCCCTGGATTGCCAGCAACCGATCCTTTAGGGGAGAAATCACAAAATGCAGCGGCCAGTGATTCGCACTGGAAGGGGAGGGGCCTACTTCATTGAAGACCAGCGTGGGGTCAAACAAGGCGCCCAGGAAGGGGAACTCCAGCCAGTAGTTTGCCAGGAAGAGGGCGGCGATCAGCGCGATGGCGGCCACGCCCTGATAAACAAGCACTCCCATCTGGAGCAAACGCTCAACAGAAAATGGCCGGTCGAGAATTCTCCCATTCATGGTTCGGGTGGCTATTCTCATTTTATGACCTCTTCTTGTTTCAGCAGCAGGTGCTCTTTCGCCTGTTATGATCTTGTTATGCGCCGACTGCCGTCGTCCTCAGGCCTAAATATCCAGATTGCGCACGGCTCTGGCATGGGTCTGAATGAAGCGGCGACGCGGGTCCACCGCATCGCCCATCAGCATATCAAAAGTGCGGTCTGCCTCGGCGGCGTCTTCGATGGTCACCAGCAGCAGGGTGCGGGTCTGCGGGTTCATCGTCGTCTCCCAAAGCTGCTGGGGATTCATTTCGCCCAATCCCTTGTATCGTTGCACGGTGACCTTCTCACCGTTGAGGGATTTCAGGATTTCGTCCTTTTCTGCGTCGCTGTAGGCATAGCGTACCTGATTTTTCCAGGCCAGGCGATACAGAGGGGGCTGTGCAATATAAAGATGCCCTTCCTCGATCAACGGCTGCATATAGCGGAAGAAAAAGGTGAGCAGGAGGGTGCGGATGTGGCTGCCGTCCACGTCGGCATCCGTCATGATGATAACGCGCCCATAGCGCAATCCTTTGAGATCGAAATTATCTCCGATGCCGGTGCCCAGCGCCGAGATGATCGCCTTGACCTCGTTGTTGTTCAGAATTTTGTCCAGGCGCGAACGTTCCGTGTTCAGGATTTTGCCGCGCAGGGGGAGGATAGCCTGGAAGTGACGGTCGCGGCCTTGTTTGGCGGAGCCGCCCGCCGAATCGCCCTCGACAATGAAAAGCTCGGTCTTGCTCGGATCGCGTTCGGAGCAGTCGGCCAGTTTCCCCGGCAGCGTCAGGCTCTCCAGCGCCGACTTGCGGATCACCAGATCGCGCGCTTTGCGAGCGGCATCGCGAGCGCGAGCGGAGGTCAGGCATTTCTGCACGATGGCACGCGCCGCGCTCGGATTCTCCTCCAGAAAGGTTGCAAATGCCTCGCCGACCACCTGCTGCACATAGGTCTGCACTTCGGCGTTCATCAGCTTGACTTTGGTCTGGGATTCAAACTGCGGGTCAGGATGCTTGATGCTCACAATGGCGGTCAGCCCTTCCCGCGTGTCGTCGCCGGTGAAATTCGGATCGCTTTCCTTGAGCAGCCCGTTTTTGCGCGCATAATCGTTGATCACGCGCGTGATCGCCGTTCGCAAGCCGGTCAGATGGGTGCCACCATCCACCGTGTTGATGGTGTTCGCAAAGGAATAGACCGACTCGGTGTAGGCGTCCGTGTACTGGATGGCAGCCTCGATCCCGATCCCTTCAACCTGCTTTTCGACATAAACGACCGGGTGCAGCACCTGACGATTGCGGTTTAAGAAGCGCACGAAGGAGGTGATGCCCCCCTCAAAGTAGAACGTCACCTCGCGCCCTGAACGCCGATCCAGGAAATGGATTTTCACCCCGCGCGTGACGAAGGCCATCTCCCGGAAGCGTTGCGCCAGCGTTTCAAAGCGATATTCGACGTCCTTGAAGATTTCGGGGTCGAACTTGAAGGTGGTTTTGGTGCCGGTCTCCCCCTCCTTGACTTTGCCAATCACCTGGACCGGGGTGACGGGATAACCGCGTTCATAGCGCTGGAAGTAGCGTTGCCCGTTCCGCTTGACTTCCACTTCACACCATTCGGAGAGCGCGTTCACTGCGCTGACGCCTACACCGTGCAAGCCCCCGGAGACTTTATAGCCGCCCCCGCCGAACTTGCCGCCGGCGTGCAGGGTGGTCATGACCACTTCCAGGGCGGATTTCTTCACCTGGGGGTGAATATCCACCGGTATCCCGCGGCCGTTGTCTTCCACGGTGACGCTCTGATCGGGGTGGATGATCACCTCGATCTGCGTACAGGCGCCGGCCAGAGCCTCGTCAATCGAATTATCTACGACTTCATACACTAAATGGTGCAACGCCTTAATATCTGTGCCGCCGACATACATGCCTGGGCGCCGGCGCACAGCTTCCAGGCCTTCCAGTACCTGGATGCTACTTGCATCGTATTTGAGCGTTTCGGTGGTCACGCGAAAGTACCTCCATGTTTACTCTTTCTCACAGAATATCTTAGAACTTGTGTAACTACCTCGACAATGTTAGATTACCTGTCCCCTGTCATTGCGAGCCGTTTTTTGGCGAAGCAATCTCCCCATTTATCAGGCCAGATTGACCGCCTGGAGATTGCTTCGTC
>JAGHYK010000166.1 GCA_017743695.1 Chloroflexota bacterium | reverse complement strand
TAAAGGGCCGACCGGCGCCATCGCGCACCACCGGGCTATCGGTCGCCGCTGAGGGATTACGCCCGCCGCCAATGTGCAGGGCGGTGTCCAGCACGATGCGCCCGGTGATCCGGTAGCGGGCGCGGAGCTGGGAACGATCTAAAGTTGTGTTCATTCTGTATACCTCCTGGTCATTTCTTGTAAGGCAGCCTGCAATCTTTTGCACAGGGAAGGCGGTAAATATTGTCGTAGCCCACGTGCCAGATCCATATCTACTGCTCTGAATTGGCCTGATTGGACAAGCCCTTCAAGCCATACAACAAACAATTCACCGATGCGGTCTCTCGGTGAGCATTCCGCATCAGGGGCAGGCCAGACGATCAATCTCACAAGTTCTTCGGTGGTGCGGAGAGCGTTGTCCACGTCAGATAGCGTGTTTTGCACAATCTTCTCAATGCGACACCATAAGCGCTGCTGAGTTACCTCATCCACCCGATTCCACAGCCCCCGCCACAGTCCGATAATCCCCGACACGTCAGTTACGTCGTCATTGCGTTCAAAAATCGTAAGCAGATCGTGTGCCAATTGCGGGCACAGGGCCTCTTGAACCCACTGGGCTATCGCTTCTCCGTCCAGTTTGCTGGCAGTTCGGGCAAATTCCCGCAAAATAGCCGGGTTTGTCAAACGCTCTTCTGCAACCCGATGAGAAACCACATCGCTAATACTCTCTGCCAGCTCCAGGGTTTCATCTACCGAGACAAAGATGCCGCTTGGATGAGCGCAGTGATTACGACGGTCGCGTGGACGGTCCAGGGCCGGAATAACATCGCTCAATATGCCTGCCCTGTTGCAGGCCTGCATAAAAAGATTGTCATTGATGCGCCACAATTCATGAGGTGGGTTCTGATTGTGTAGCACTCTGTAGTTATGCTGAAAGAATGCTACGCTGATTGATTCCACCACCTGCCTAAGGTAGTATGCGACGGCATTCCATATCATCACCACAGCAGCATTGAACGCTTCAGCCACGAAACAGCGATAGGCTTCTTCCAGATACCGACGTACCGTGGGATCTGCGGCGTTTCCTACCACTGCTTCAAAACGTTGTCGTAGAGCCTCGTCGGGCATTGGCTCACCTCTTACCGCTCACGTCGTCCGGATTCTTCCTGGGCTGGTGTCCAATACAGACTCTGGGCAATCAGATGCTGTACATACAACCCGGCCAGTTCGCGGTGCAGGGCATCCAGGCCCTCCCGGTTATCCATCCCGGCAGGGAAAGGGAGCGTTTTCAGCAGCGCCTGCGCTTCACTGCGGAGTTTACCCAGGGCATCTTTCAGATCGTTCCAGTACCCCTGCACGTCCAGCCTGCCGGCGCGTTCCGCCTTTTCCGCCTGGTGGCGGATAAAGCGCTCGATGTCGGCATAGCGCCGCGCGCTGCGCACCACGTTGCCCAGGCCATAGAGTTGGGCGTTGGTGATCCGTTTGGGCAGCAGGTCGCGATGGCCGTCGGCAAAGCGGGCCGCCTCGGCCTGCCAGCGGTCGCTCCAGGCAGCGATGCTTTGTTTTCGTTTGAGCAGATATTCCAGTTCACTCATCGCTCCCGCTCCGCTTTCAGGTACTCGAAATGCGCCGCCAGGTGCTTGAGGAACTCGCGGCACAGCCGCAGGTGCACCTGCCGCTCCAGGTTGGGATCCCCCCGACCCAGCTCCTGCACGATTTTTTTGGCGTCGTTGCGCAGCCCCTCCAGTTCGCTCAGCAAGTCGCGTCCGATGCCCTCTTTGGCCCAACGGTCTCGCCCGGCATCGCGCCCCACGCGCAACTTAAGCCAGTCGGTGATATCAGACACCCTGTCGGTGGTGCTGGCCAGCGTTTCCAGACCACGAATCTGGGTTTTGTCCAGCTTGGTGCCAACCAGTTGGTCAGCATATCGCCGGGCGCTTTGGTCATAGTCGTCGCTTTTCCGGGCGATGGCCCGCTCCAGCGCCACACGCAAGGCTACTTCTTGAACTGCTTGCCCGCTCATGGTCTACCTCCAGCATGTGTAATGAATCGGATAACAGACGGCCACGCGGCCAAAGCCCTCATTGCGCCGTTCGCCCACGCCCTCCGCCTCAATCTGTGTCAGGCGGGCCAGCACGGCCTGCTCCTGTGTTGCGTCGCACTGTCCCAAAAGCACCGATCCACGCATCAGAGCCACTGTGTCCGGCTTGGGCAATCCTATTGCCGCGTTCCATCCGGGCACAGAGATGGCACTGAGGAATAGCACCGGCTGGTCAGAACCGGGATAGCGTACCCACGTGACGCCATCCGGTAGCCCCAAATGTTGTGGGGTAATTTCGCCCAGCACGGGACGCAACAGGTCATCCCGTAAGGCCAGGTGGCTTAGCAAGGTCAGGGAAAAGTAACGCTTGCTGGCGTCTCCGCCTGCTCGCTGTGCCGTCGCGTTGAACTGCTGACAGCGTTCTGCCAATAGCTCGGTAGCTGGAACTTTGGACCAGGCCTTGACCTCCACCTGCCCCAATCCCCGGCTGCGGCCAGCGCCCAGGAACAGGGTGGTATTGGGTTGCAACAGACGCATGAGTTCACTCTGCAAAGTCGGATCGAACAGCCGCACAATGCCCTGGAATAGGAGAAGCTGCTTATTATCAGGTGTTCCCAGACCCACCAGGGTATGTTGCGTGAAGAGCATCTCGCGCGCCACTGTGCCGGTGCCGCGCTCGATGGCCGTGCTCACCCGCAGGCGGGAGCGAGGAGAGATCGGCTTGACGGGATCCAGGCGGCCCAGGTAACCACTCACCCGGTCCAGAGACTCACCACATACAGGACATTTCCTGTCGTTACCCAAAGTATTCCAAACATCCAGAAGTGAGTCTCGAAAACTCTGATCATGTTTCAGTCCGTGACGTTTGCAGGCCTGGGCCGTAGCAGGAAGTAATATCGCTTGTTGCCCCTCAAGCGATGGCCACAGATCGCCGTACTGCACCTGCTCGGAAAGAAACAACGCGCGAAAAGTATTATCGGGTGCGCCGTGCTCAGTCAGGTAGGCTTCGGCCAGGGCACCGCGCAGCGCCGTACCGGGGATGTAATCCAGTGTTTCTACAAACTGTACGCCAGCGCGAGTTCGATGAAGGGCTACGGGTGCGTGCAATTGAAGGTTCAAGGCGATTTCAAGCACCATCTCGCACCTCCTGGTCAAACTCGCTCAGCAGGCTCATAAACTCAAATATTTCTGCCACCGAAATGGAACGTTGCCCAACAGTCACCTGCTCGGGCAAATAGATAACGCAGTGGCCTGCCCCGCGACTACCACTGCTCCCCATGGTGTTGACCAGCCGCAGCCCTGCCAGCAATAGCAACAGTTCATAGCCGCCAGTTGCATCCTCGTCGGCAACTGGGGTTATGTCAAGCCAACCGGCGATAGCCGATTCAAAGCGCAAGTTCTCAATCGCGAACTCACTGGTGAAGAGATGGTCGTGTGCAGCGATCCCCAACGTCCGGCTGAGCTGGACCTGGGTGCGCGTATAAAACTGCGCCTGACGGTTGCCTTCATCGCCAGCAAACACCTTCTGGTAATCCAGGACCAACCGTGCATCCTGCCAGCGAAGGCCACTGCCTCGCCCTGGCGATCCGAATACCCGACAAACCAGGCAGGGTTGCTGCGTGTGGGCCGAACACATGCCACTGGGGCGCGGGGCGCGACACACGCGTAGCCCAACCTGGCGGGCTACCTGTTCGCAGGCCCGGCGCACCCGCCCCTTGAGCGAGGAGGCGGGTATGTAGGCCAACCCCTGGGCATCGCGCTCCACCGTGCGATTAATGAGACCGCGCCGAAAACCGGTGTTCACTGCCAGCGGACCATCTACCTCAACCAAAAGCGGCTCGATTTGAACGTACATCCGTGCCATTCCGCCCTCCTTTAGCTTTTGATGAAAGGATAAAGTTCGACCAAGTCAGTGAGCGCCGAGCGTTTGTGGGCATCCCAGGGCGGCAATTGCCCATCGAACTGCACGCCGAAATCCTTAAAGAACTGCTTCAACCGATTGTAGCGTGTCTTATCCGTACCCCGGCCCAGGTATCCCAACGTGGCGATACTGGCCAACTGCGCGTTCACCTTGCTTTCAAACAAGGCCTGATACATCGCCTGCAACTGACTTGTCGGCATATCGGCGGACTTAAGTTGACGAATATGTTCGAGAAGCTTGCGCAAATCTGCCAGGGAATATGGCCGATAATGGGGAACGCCCTGACGCATGGCATCCAGGTCTGTATCGCTGCTAGTCACCACCTGAAAATCAATGGCGCCGGTCTGGTAATTTTGCTTAGCGCAGAACCGCTTGGCCAATTTCTGCAGGGCCTCGGCCAGCCTGTACATCGCCGGGATAGGGAAATCAGCATGAGCCAGTACCACACCACCAGCCATTGTTAGTTTTGCGCATTTTTCAGATAACCCGGCTGGTGTTAAAACCTTCGCTGTTGAGTTTTTCTCAAACCCTTCAGCAATCGCCAGGGCAATCTCGAGAGCAATGTCGGCAGCCGTGATCAGCAACACATCATCACCACCGATAAGAACGATTTCAAAAGGAGTAATTCCGTTACGGGGTCGACCAAGACTTTTAAGTGCTGCAAAGGTTTGTTCTTTCGTTAAGTCCCAGAGACCTGCTGAGAAAGCTCGATAAGAGTCGACTGTATCCAGTTTACCCAGCAAATCGCCAATATGATTACCATCCAACGCAATAAAACCAACGTAGCCAGGAGGAGAAGCGACTGAGCCAATAGTATCCAGATCATCGGGAATTGTATCTTCTGTCCATGTATTGGGGTCGGCCGATTTAGCGAATTGGTCAAAAAATCCTTTCCGCCCTTTATGCCCCACCTCTCGTTTCTTGAAGCATGCCTGACATAACCAGTCACCGCTGCCGTCCCGGGCCTTACATACGGATGGATGTTGACCGCAAGAATTGCAAAGGCGCATGTAGGGTTCTACAGGTAAGGTAGCCAGTTCTGCTTTAGACGCTTTAGCCCGGCGCAACGAGTTCCCAGCACGGGTCATCTCTACTCCGAATTTTCCGGATGTCGTACTTACCTGCAGATAGACACCGGTGATGGACGCCGTAGCTGTTTGAGCACGGAACTCGCGCTCGATTTCAGCGATCAAGATCTGCGCGTCTTGCTTGGTCGGCACCAGGACCGCTGCACCACCGCCAGCGGAGTAAACCACCTGGTTTGCACCATAGCGCTGCTGATGAAGAGTGGCCTTTCGTTTCTCATCAAGACCAACAATCAGGGCACTGCCGCCGCGGATCTCCTTCAACCGGTTTGTGGCAAACAGGTATTGCTTAATGCGGTCGGTGTCGAAACAAACCAGCCACTGCTGAGGGTTACTCATTTGTCTACCTCCGCCCCGCCCCCCAACCACTGGGCGGTCCAACTTGACGAAGATTCCACCATCCTTTCCTCCTTTCTGGGTCTGCGGTCCACTGCGCATGATCGATGTTCGATGCCCGGCCAGCGGGCGGGAGCCTGCTCCGCTGGCGCTGA
>JAGHYK010000165.1 GCA_017743695.1 Chloroflexota bacterium | reverse complement strand
AAAAACTCGCCACCTTTGCCGTGAACCCAATTTTACCCGAAAAGGGGTCCCCAGCCGTGTCCAGCCTGTGGCCCACTCGCCCGGCCTGTCCAACACATTTCGTTTCCGTTCGCTCAGGGAAAAAGGCTCTTCGCGTCTGCTGCTTAAACGATGCTTCCGCCGGAGGAGGGCCGGCGGAAGCACTCGCCAAAGGAGGAGACAGTGAGGAGCATCCTGGAGGTGTCTTGTCCCGTCTCGCTATCCAGTGTACCACAACACTGGACAGAATGTAGTGCCAGATGTCACGAAAAGCTCGTGACTAATTTCACATTCTGGCTACGCGGCTTCCTCGATCACCTTCCCCAGGATGTCGTTCGCATCCATGAGCAGGTACTCCTGCCCATCCATCTTGAACTCGGTGCCGCTATACTTGGCAAAGATCACCTTGTCGTTGACCTTCACTTTGATCTCTTCATCATCGCCCACCGCGACCACCAACCCCATCTGGGGCTTTTCCTTTGCGGTTTCAGGCAAAAGAAGGCCGGAAGCCGTACGCGCCTCCTGTTCCAGCGGGCGAATCAGAACACGAGAACCCAGGGGTTGAATCTTGATCTCGCTCATACAACACTCCTTTCATCCGAGAGTTTGGTTTTCAGCTTGTTGTTTTTACTTCAATCCAAGATATTTGTCAATTTTAGGGCGATCAAACCCCACCACGATCTTCCCGCCAATATCCAGCACAGGCACGCCCTGTTGCCCGGATCGGCGCACCATATCTCTCGCAGCCGCGGCATCGCGGCTCACATCCACCTCTTTGAACTTAATCCCGCGTTCGCGCAAATATTTCTTCGCCGCGTTACAAAACGGGCAGCTCGGCGTGGTAAAGATGATCACTCGTGGCTGAGGCTTCTCCACAGTCGTCATGTACACCTCCTGAACAGGATCGAATTCCGTGTTTTAGATGAGCATCCATCCAGAAGGTTGCAAAACTACATCATCTTCACCACAATATCCCCGATCACATTGGCTGCCTGATCGCCCCGGTCGGCGGCATTGGAAAGATGGCGATAAATCTCACGCAGCTTAAGCATCTCCACCACATCTTCCAGGCTCTGCGGCGCGCGAAAGAGATCGGCCAGCGCTTCCCGATACACGGTCTCAATGCGATTCTCCAACGCCTTTGCCCGCACCGCATGATCGTTGGCCACATTGGGATGATCCTGCAGCCGCTGAATGCCGCGTTGAATTTCAACCGCCGCGTCATAGAGCAACGAGGCCATCCGCTCCAGAAAGGGATTGGGCCTGACATCCAGAATGGCCATTTCCTCCAGCGTTGTCGCCGCGTAATCCAGCACATCGTCCACCGTCAGCGAAAGCGCAAAGATGTCTTCCCGATCAAAAGGGGTGATAAACGTGCGGTTTAGCTCATCAATTAGGATACGGCGCACCTCATCCGCTTCTTTCTCAATCTTGGAGACCTGATCCGCAATCTCAGGGTCTGGATCACGCATAAACTTCCGCAGCATTTCCATCCCTTGCACTGCGAAATCTGCCTGTTGAAGCAACAACTCCAGAAAACGATTTTCCTTTTGACGCCGTCGAAAGAACCTCATCACTCATCTCCTCATAAAAAGACAGGGAGAATTTTACAACAAAAGAGCGTTTATTTTGTGGATTGGACACAGGTTGATTGGACACCAACAGGGGATACCGCCTGGCCCTCCTGCCTTTCCCAATTCATTGGTTCCGGGAGCGCAATCCTTCAGGACCTGGCGCTACCAGCCATTCCCCAGGCGCTGGAGGCTCCTGGAGCGTTACCTGTCCGCTTCCCCCATCCCACGCCTTCTCAGAGAGGCCCGCTCACCCGGCACACCAACCCTTTGAGATAAGCAGACTCCGGAAAGTGCAGCGCGATCGGATGATCCGCATCCTGGGAAAGAAAGCGCACAATCCGCGCATCCACGCCTGCATCAAGTGCCGCCGCGGCCACGATTTTCTGGAAAAGCGCGGCGTCTACCCCGCCGGAACAGGAAAAAGTCAACAACAACCCTCCAGGGCGCAGCAGCTTAAAGGCCAGCAGATTAATATCCTTATAGCCGCGAGCCGCCTTTTCC
Organism: Chloroflexota bacterium; assembly: GCA_017743695.1. GTDB lineage: Bacteria > Chloroflexota > Anaerolineae > Anaerolineales > Villigracilaceae > 630D-37. Next base: position 3,444 of record JAGHYK010000165.1, on the reverse strand, counting down.
ACCTGCGCCGCAGTCGGAGCAAATTTAGGCGGATCGAGCAGGATCAGGTCAAAACGACGATTCTGATCGCGAAAACGGCGCAGCACCTGAAACGCATCGCCTTCTATTGTCTCTACCCGCTCAAGCGGCAGGCCGTTCAAATTCACATGGGCGCGCAATTGCGCCAGAGCCTCTGCCGAAGCATCTACCGCCACGACCGACCGCGCGCCCCCAGCCAGAGCGTTCAACGTGAATCCGCCGCTATACGAAAAGCAATCCAACACCTCCCGACCCGCAGAAAGCGAACGCAACAGAGCGCGGTTCGCCCGCTGATCGAGATAGAAGCCGGTCTTATGTCCATGCGCCAGATCAACCCGGAAGCGCAAACCGTGCTCCTCGATCTCGACGAAGGGAGGGGCCTCTCCCCACACCAGGCCGCTTCGCAGCGGCAACCCCTCCAGGGTGCGCACTTCGGCATCGGAGCGTTCGTAAATCCCCCGGCAGGGAATGTGAGCGCTCAGTAACTCAAGCAGGGTCTCGCGCCAGAATTCGGCCCCGGCGCTCAGGAACTGCACTACCAGCACCTCCCCGTAGCGATCCACGATCAGCCCAGGCAGGCCATCCGATTCGGCATATACCAGCCTCACCGCCGCCTGTTCTAACAGACCCAGCGCCGCCCGTTGTTCCAGCGCGCGCTCCAATCGCTGAAGCAGAAAACGCGCATCCACCGCCTGGGCGTCAAACGTCCAGACCCGTGCGCGAATTTGCGAAACAGGGCTGTAAGCCACCTGGGCCAGGAATTTTCCATTCGCACTGTAAACATCCACCGTTTCTCCCATGCCAGGCGCGCCGATCACCCGCTGAACAGCCCCGGAAAAAATCCAGGGATGGCGTCGGAGCAATGATTGCTCACGCCCTTCTTTCAAGATCAGGCGCGGTTTTTCAGGCAGTGTGATGGGCGGCACGGATCAACAGGAATTCGCCGATATTTTCCAGGGTCAAGAGACCAACCAGCTCCCCCTGATCGGTAACAGGAAGCGTTCGCAAACCGCTCTGCTGGAGCAAAGCAAAAGCCTCATCCAGGCGCTGCTGCGGTTGTAGCTCCACAGGGGGCGCAATCATACTCTCACCCACTGGCGCCTCCTCCCCAAGCTGATTCAGGCCTCGGAGCAACGCCTCCCGGGTGAGCAATCCCACCAGATGGCCATTCTCCACCACAGGGAAATCCACCTGACTGCTCGCCAGCAGAAGCTGAGCCGCTTCTTTCAGCGTGTTCTGGGGTTGCAAAACATCGTAACGGGTGAGCATCGCCTGGCTGACCGGCAAACCACTGAGCGAAAGGCGCTGCCTGGCCATGGCCGCCTCTTCCTCCGCCCCCTCCCAGACGAAGAAAGCGATAAAGACCAGAAACGGGTTGCTGAAAAGGCCGATCACGCCGAAGAGGAAGGCAAAAGCCTTTGCCAGTTGCGCGGCGATAGAAGTCGCGCGCAGATATTCCAGCTTAAGCGCCAGCAAGGCACGCAAAACCCTGCCACCGTCCATCGGGAAAGCCGGAAGCAGATTAAACGCCGCCAGCAGAAGATTGACGCTCAATAACCTGGCCCAAAAGGAAGGATGGCTGAGCTGGGAAAGCGGTAAACGCAAAAACAGCCACAGGACAAGCGCAATCAAGCCGTTCACCGCCGGCCCCGCCAGCGCAATCCAGAGTTCCTGCACTGGCTGCTCAGGGATACGCTCCAGGCGCGCCACGCCGCCAATCGGATACAGGGTGATGTCCTGGGTGCGTATGCCATACCGCTGTGCCGTCAGCGCATGCCCGAATTCGTGGAGCACGACGCAAACAAACAGAACAAGCACAAAAAGGACACCGCCCAGCGCTGCACTCAACGAGCGATACCTGAGAAAATCGCTCAATCCCACCCATAGAACGAGCAACCAGAACGTGGGGTGGATATAAACGCGAATACCCCGAAAAGAGGCGATCTGAAACATTTTTCTCCCGTAACTGTTCAGTCTTGCATCAAAACTGTTGTGTTTGTCATTGCGAGGAGCGTTCTTTGCGACGAAGCAATCCCCAGGCGGTCAATCTGGCCTGACAAACGGGAGATTGCTTCGCCAGAAAACGGCTCGCAAGGACATGGCTGAAAGTTACTTTCTCCCAAAGAGCAATGCTCCGTTGCAGCGCAGGCCAGGATCAGGAAATCAGCCCGATCTCGCGCCCGGATTCGATCATCACCTCGATAGCATGTTCAATATCTTCTGGCTCATGCGCCGCCGTGACCGTGGCGCGCAGGCGCGCCAGCCCCTCCGGCACAGCCGGGGAAACCACCGGCAGCACAAAAATATCCCGGTGATGGCAGGCACGCGTCATCATGAAGGCGCGCTCATCGGAACCGCACAGGATCGGCACAATCGCTGTCTGCGTGAGCATGGTATCAAATCCAGCGGATTTTAATCCTTTGATAAAAATCTCAGTGTTCTCGCGCAAGCGTTGAATGCGCCAGGGTTCGTCCAGGATGACTTTAAAAGCCTCGTTGGCAGCCGCAGCCTGGGCGGGGGGCAGCGCAGCCGAAAAGATATAAGCCCGACTGGCATGGCGCAGATAATTGATCAATTCTTTCCGCCCGGCCACATATCCCCCTACCGAAGGGATCGTCTTGCTCAAAGTGCCCATCTTGATGTCTATGACATCTTCCATGCCAAAGTGCTCTTCGATGCCGCGCCCTGTTTCGCCAAGCACACCGACCGAATGCGCCTCGTCAATCATCAACCAGGCGTTGTACTTGCGGCAAAGCTCCACCACGCGCGGCAGGTCAATAATATCCCCATCCATGCTGAAGACCGCATCGGCGATCACCAGTTTGGCCGCATCGGGCGGGACTTGCTGCAAACGACGCTCGAGGTCTTCCATGTCATTATGGCGAAAGCGGCGGAACTCGGCACCGGACATCAAACACCCATCTACAATAGAGGCATGGTTGAGTTTATCAGAGATGACATAATCGCCGCGCCCCATAAGCGTAGAGATCACTGTCAGATTGGTAGCGTATCCTGAAGAAAAGGTGATAGCTGCTTCTGCATGTTTGAAGGCCGCAATGGTTTCCTCCAGTTCCTGGTGGATCGTCAGCGTACCGGCCAGGGTGCGCACGCCATGCGTACCGCTCCCGAAGCGATCAATGGCCTCTTTTGCAGCTCGATTAATGCGTGGGTGGCCCAGCAATCCCAGGTAGCTGTAGGAAGCGTACATCCCCATTTCGCGCCCCTGGACAACGACGCGTGCACCCCCTTTAATTTCCTGGACAGGCAGGTTATAAAAATAAAGATCCGCTTCTTTCAATCCCTGAACGCGCTGATTCATTGCCCGAATGCGGCGCATAACGTTATCATCAGCGGTATTGAAATCCATACCTTTCCTCCTGTGCGAATTGGCCTGCAGGTGATAACACAGTATACCATAGTTCGGTT
>JAGHYK010000015.1 GCA_017743695.1 Chloroflexota bacterium | reverse complement strand
GTACCAGGGGGCGCGGGCATTTGACATCTTCCCTCACCTGTGATACACTTCCGCCAACAACTCATCCAGAGAGGTGGAGGGACCGGCCCGATGAAGCCTCGGCAACCAGGCGTTGAGCGCCCAGGTGCCAACTCCGGCAGAGTGAGTGAACACTCTGGAAGATGAGTCGGAGCAATTGCTCAGCCTCTCGTTCCAGAGAGGCTATTTTTTTACCTGGAGAAGACTTATGCCTCGCAAATATACCAATCGCCGTTATCTGGATGCTTTAGAGGAGCGCGTGCTGATCTACGATGGCGCCATGGGGACGAACCTGCAAAAGATGAACCTGACCGCGGCGCATTTCGGCGGGGAGCGCTATGCTGGCTGTAACGATTATCTGGTGATCAGCTATCCCCAGGCCGTGGAGGCGGTTCATCGCTCGTTCTTAGAGGTGGGTGTAGATGTCATCGAGACCAATACCTTTCGCTCGAATCGGATCACGCTGGCGGAGTATGGACTGGCGGATCGGGTGATCGAGATCAACCGCGCAGCTGCCGCTCTGGCGCGCCGACTGGCCGATGAGTATGCCCGGCGCACCGGGCAACCCCGCTTCGTCGCCGGCTCTATTGGCCCCAGCGGTCGCCTGCCCTCCGCCGACGATCCCGATCTTTCCAACATCACGTTCGACGAACTGGCGGACGTTTTCCGCGAACAGGCGGTCGGGTTGATTCAGGGCGGTGTGGATGTGATCCTGATCGAGACTTCCCAGGACATTCTGGAGGTCAAAGCAGCCATCCACGGCATTCAGCGCGCTTTTGAGGAGACGGGTATCTGGTTGCCGATCCAGGCACAGGTGACCCTGGACACCAGCGGGCGCATGTTGTTGGGGACGGATATTCAGGCGGCGCTCACCATCCTGGAAGGGTTGCCGATTGATGTGATCGGGTTGAACTGCTCGACCGGTCCCGAACATATGCGCGAGCCGATCCGCATTCTGGGCGAACAATCGCGCCTGCCGGTCTCGTGTATTCCCAATGCCGGCCTGCCCTTGAACGTGGATGGTCAGGCGGTCTATCCGCTGGAACCGGAGCCGTTTGCCGAGGCACTGGTCGAATTCGTCGAGAAGCATCATATCAACGTTGTGGGTGGTTGCTGTGGCACCACGCCCGCCCATTTGAAGCTCCTGGTGGAAAAATTGCATGGCCGGCCGCGCCCACCGCGACCGATCCTGAACCTGCCGCGCCTGGCCTCCGCGGTACAGGCGGTTGCCATGCGACAGGAGCCGCCTCCCACCCTGATCGGGGAACGCTGTAATGCCCAGGGGAGCCGCAAATTCAAGCAATTGCTGCTGGCCGAAGATTACGATGGCATTCTGGAGCTGGCGCGTGAGCAGGTGCGGAACGGCGCCCATGCGCTGGATATTTCCACTGCCCTCACCGAACGCCCGGACGAGGCGGAATTGATGCGTAAGGTGGTGAAGAAACTCTCCATGGGCGTTGAAGTTCCGCTGGTGATTGATAGCACCGAGGTCGAGGTCTTCGAGGTGGCCCTGAAGACGGCTCCAGGGCGCTGCCTGCTGAATTCCACGCATCTGGAAAGCGGGCGGGCAAAAGCGGATCGCGTCTTTCGCCTGGCAAAGGAGCATAATGCCGCGGTGATCTGCCTGACGATTGACGAGCAGGGCATGGCGAAAACCCGTGAGCGCAAACTGGAGATCGCCCGACGGATTTACGAGATCGCTGTCCACGAGCATGAACTGCCACCGGAGTCGCTGGTCTTCGATGCGCTGACGTTCACCCTGGCGACGGGCGATCCGGAATTTGCCAACTCGGCCATCGAGACTTTAGAGGGCATTCGCCTGATCAAGCAGAACCTGCCCGGTGTGCTCACTTCGCTGGGGGTGAGCAACCTTTCCTTCGGCCTGGCGCCTCATGCCCGGCCGGTGCTGAATTCGGTGATGCTCTACCATGCGGTCCAGGCCGGCCTGGATATGGCGATCATCAACCCGGCGCATGTTACTCCCTATGCGGATATTCCCGCCGAAGCCCGCGAACTGGCCGAAGACTTGATCTTCAACCGCCGTCCCGATGCACTTCAGCGTTACATCGAGTACTTTGAGAAAGTTTCCCCCAGGAGCGAGAGCGCTGCGGCGGACCCGACCGCGGGCATGACGCCGCAGGAACGGCTCTACTGGCGCGTCGTTCATCGCCATAAGGAGGGCGTGGAAGCGGATATTGACGAAATCATCGCGCAGGAACTGGCGCAGGAAAGCAGCCAGCCGACCGGCGCGCGCCGTCATGCGGCCGCGGTCAACATTCTGAACACCGTGCTCCTGCCTGCCATGAAAGAGGTGGGCGATAAATTTGGCGCGGGTGAACTCATCCTGCCCTTCGTGCTTCAATCGGCAGAGGTGATGAAGCGCGCCGTCAGCCATCTGGAGAACTATCTGGAGCGCAAAGAAGGCGTGAGCAAAGGGCGCATTGTGCTGGCTACGGTTTACGGCGATGTGCACGACATCGGCAAAAATCTGGTCAAGACCATCCTTTCCAACAACGGTTATGAGGTGATTGACCTGGGCAAGCAGGTGCCGGCGGAGAGGATCATCCAGACGGCTGTGGAAAACCAGGCGACGGCGATTGGGCTTTCGGCGCTGCTGGTAAGCACCTCGCGTCAGATGCCGCTGATCGTCAACGAGCTCCATCGGCGCGGCTTGCGCTTCCCGGTGCTGATCGGCGGGGCAGCCATCAATCGGCGTTTTGGGCGGCGCATTCTATTCACCGAAAGTGGGGATCCTTACCCGGCCGGCGTCTTCTATTGCAGGGATGCCTTTGAAGGACTGGAGACGATGGATGCCCTGATCGATCCGATGCGGCGCGAACAGCTCCTGGATCGCATTTTTCGCGAAGCCGAAATGGAACGCCAGCGCCTCACGCCGACCCGGAGCGTGAGTGCCCGTCCCCGATCCGCGGTGGTCCCCAGGCCCCTTACGCCCCTTCCCCAAAAGTGGGGCCCCCGCGTGGTGCGCGAAATTCCCCTGGAAATGGTCTTCCAGTGCCTTTCCAAAAACGAGCTTTTCCGCCTGTCCTGGGGCGCCAAAAACACGCATGGAGAAGAATGGGAGCGACTGCAGGCCGAATTTGAACAACGCCTGCAGCGGATGCAGAAGGAGGCCATGCGCTACGGATGGCTCAAACCGCAAGGGGTTTATGGCTACTGGCCATGCCAGTCGGACGGCGATGATCTGATCCTTTACGATCCGAACACTCTGCGCGCCTCCTCTCCGGAGGAGATCGTGCGCTTCACCTTCCCGCGCCAGCCCGATCAGGAGCACCTGTGCCTGGCGGATTATTTCGCCCCGGTGGATTCCGGCGTCTTTGACGTGGTCGCTTTCCAGGTGGTGACGGTTGGGCATAAAGCCACCGAACGCTTTGAGCAATTACAGGCCGAAGGGAATTACTCCGAAGCCTACTTCTTCCACGGCCTGGCCGTGCAAACCGCGGAAGCGACCGCCGAATATCTGCACCGCCACATTCGTCGCGAGCTTGGACTCGCCGAAGGCCAGGGAAAACGCTACTCCTGGGGCTATCCGGCAATTCCAGACCTGCAGGATCATCGCAAGGTTTTCGACCTGCTCCCTGCGGAAAGCGCGCTGGGGATGTCGCTGACGCCTGCCTGCCAGTTAGTTCCTGAACAATCCACAGCGGCGATCATCGTCCACCATCCCGAAGCAAAATATTACAGCGTCGGCGAAAGCCGTGTGGAGCAGTTGATGCGGGAATGAGGATGGCGAAGATAGACCGCAGACGGCACACCGCGGACGGCAAGATAGACCGCGGACCGCGGACGGCAGACGGCGGAATGGACGGTTGTAGCGCGGGCTTTCCAGCCTGCCAGGACGATGGACGGTGGACGAGACCCTCGCAGAATGGGCTTTCGAGCGAGCCTGCCGGGGACGACCTCGCTCCCTCCTCCATGCTATAATCCGTTTGCGGAAGCCCTGTGATCACCCAATCTGAGAGAGGTCATATGAAGGCAGTACTTTTCTACCAGCACGGTGGACCAGAAGTCTTGCAATATGCTGATTTTCCTACCCCCGAGCCAAAGGCGGGGGAGGTGTTGGTGCGCTTACGTGCCGCGGCGCTGAACCGTATGGATGTGATGGTGCGCAATGGCTGGCCAGGGTTGAAGCTTGAGATGCCCCACATCAACGGCGCAGACGGGGCCGGCGAGGTGGCGGCGCTGGGGGAAGGAGTGACCGAGTTCCAGATCGGGGATCGCGTGGTGATCAATGCCAATCTGGGATGTGGGAGATGCGATTTCTGCCTGGCTGGCGAGGACCATCGCTGCCGAAACTGGCACCTGTTAGGGGAAACCGTGCGCGGCACCTATGCGGAGTATGTGGCGCTGCCGGCGCGCCAGCTTTATCGCCTGCCGCCGGATTTCGATTTCCATCAGGCCGCCGCAGCAGCGCTGGTCTATCAGACGGCCTGGCATTCGCTGATTACGCGCGGCGGGTTGCGCGCCGGAGAGACCGTGCTGATCGTGGGCGCAGGAGGCGGGGTCAATACCGCCAGTTTGCAGATCGCGAAACTCGCCGGGGCCAGGGTGATCGTGGTCGGCTCTAATGCCCGGAAGCTGGAAAAAGCGGCTGCCCTGGGCGCGGATATTTTGATTGATCGCTCCAAAGAGGAGGACTGGTCAAAAGCGGTTTTCCTGGCGAGCGGCAAACGCGGAGTGGATGTGGTGGTGGATAACGTGGGAACGACGTTTATGCAAAGCCTGCGCACCCTGCGCAAGGGAGGTCGCCTGTTGACGGTGGGCAACAGCGGCGGCCCTCGCTTCGAGATTGATAATCGCTATATCTTCGCCCGTCATCTCTCTATCATCGGTTCAACGATGAGTCCGATTCGCGATTTTGTGGAGGTGATGAATCTGGTGGTGAGCGGAAAATTACAGCCGGTGATAGATAGCACCTTTCCCCTGCGCGAGGCGGCCAAAGCCCAGGAACGCCTGTGGAATGGCGAGAATTTTGGGAAGATCACCCTGGAGATCGGTTAGCCCATTCGAGTAGCTACCTCGAATGGGAGCGCATTTCCAGCGGAGCGATGCCTGCAGGAATCTATGGCTTCCCTGTCGGGGAATGAAGCCCTCAGGGTAAACGGAAGCGCTTTTCGGCGCGGAAATCGTTGGGTGTCAGGATGTGCAAAATTACCCGGAAGGAACCGCAGGAAAGGTGCAGGTGATCGCTTGGGAAGGTCCAGGTATCGGCTTTGGCGAACACATGGCTTTCGCTGCTGCTGGTGAGCGTGGTATCGCCGCGAATTTCCCAGCGATAGGTGACCGTGGCAGGCCCATTGGTGGTGATGGAGCCGCTGAAGGAAAGTGAAATGGGTCCTGGACATACTCCGCCTGGAGCCACGTTTACGCTGACGCTGGCATCTATTACCTGAGCTTCAGGCGGTGGAATGATGGGTAGTCCTTCGAGCTTGCCACTGGCGTTGGTAACCGCCATCGAAACCCAGCAAAAAGCGCCAGGATGCAGAGGGTCTTTGATATACCACCAGGCGTTTGCGGCATCCCGTCCAACGATTTCGGCGCTCGCTCCGAGTTTCAGTGCGCTTACGGCCAGCCATACAGCACCGGGACCATAGCGGCAATTCACCGGCTGATCTTTGGGGGTCACCATGGGAACACTGGGCGTGAAAGTGGGCGTAATGGTGGGTGTTTCAGTCCATGTGGGAGGCGCTGGGGGGACGATGGGGGTGAAAGTGAGGGCTGGTGGGATGGAGGTCGGTGATTCGGCAGCGAAGGTTGGTAAGGGGGGCGGTATGGGCGTTGGGGAGCGCGAGAGGGGAGTGGATAGCAGGGTGGGAGCGGGCAGGTTGCAGGCCAGTATCAGCAATAGCACAAGGGCGAATCCAATTCGTTTCATCGGAATACTCCTTTCTGGGAGGAAGTACCATTGCCTGCCAGGGGTGGCAATGGTCAGGCGGGGAAAGTGTGTTGTTAAATTTCATAGAGATTCCTTTATACAGCGTTTTTGGGATGTTTGAGCAAGAAAAGAGAGGGGGTGGATCGCGGAGGGCAAATGGAGGGGGCAGTAGACGGTGACGACAGACTATGGGGGAACGGTAAAAACTAACGTACCGGGACAAACCGTCAGTCAATCCAAACCGCGGACGGCAGACGGCAGACCGCCGTAGACGGGGGATGGGAGGGTGCAGGAGGACGATGGACGGTGGACAATAGACCGTGGGCGGTAGGCGGAAGACGGACGAGCTACCTGGCTATCTGGGCGATCAAGATTCCAGGCGGTGGCAGGCAGTGATCCAGGATGGCTGATTTCCCCTCAGTGATTATTCTCTCGGTTCGGCATTCCCTTCACTTTTGGATTCGCCGGAGGGAGTGGATTTGCCGCGTCGAAAGTCTACAAAACGGTATCCGATGCCACGCTCGGTGAGGATGTATTGGGGGTTGGCGGGGTCCTTTTCCAGCTTCTGGCGCAGGTAGTTGATATAGAGACGAACATAGTGGGCCTCATCTCGGTACTCATAGCCCCAGACGCGTGTCAAAATCTGGTCATAGGTCAAAACCCAACCGGCATTTTGCACCAGATGGTAGAGCAGGCGATATTCTGTGGGACGTAGCTTGACCAGTTTTCCATCCACCCATACTTCCCGACGGTCAAAATCTATCTTCAGGCGATCGTCTACCTCGATGATCCCATGCATACTGCCCGAGACGGCCTCGGTGCGGCGCAATACGGCGCGCACCCGGCTGATCAGTTCGCGCGTGCTGAAAGGTTTGACCACATAGTCATCTGCGCCCGATTCCAGCCCGCGCACGCGATCGTTTTCGTCCCCCTTGGCGGTGAGCATAATGACCGGCACGTTGCTGATCTCCCGGATCATTTGCAGGACTTCAAATCCATCCAGATCCGGCAGCATCACGTCCAGGAGGATCAGGTCTGGGGTGGTGTCGCGTAGCTTTTCCAGTGCCTGGCGACCGTTAAAAGCCTCAACAACCTCGAATCCCTCGCGCTCAAGATTGAGACGAATCAGCCGCACCATGCGCTCTTCATCGTCTACCACCAGGATACGATGGTGAGTGGGTTGAGATTGTGCCGCCATAGTATCACTCGCGCACGAAGCCGATGATCTCTTCTTCCTCTTCGGCCTCCAGGATTTCGATCAAGGTGATGGCCGAGACAGGCCAGATCACCCGAGTCACGTTGGGTTCTATGTAGGATAAATCTTTCCCCTCTCTTGTCCGAGGGTTCGATAGGATGATCAGGTTATCTGTGGGCTTGGGTAGTTCATCCACCTCACCCACAACAGGCGCTTGATTTCCCAAATGCAGAATCAGTGTGTAGGCCATCGTTCACCTTCCTCGGAAGAGCACCTGGATTTTCAATTTGCCCAAAGCGATCACATCCCCATGCGAAAGGGGATACTCGCGATGGGGTTCAAGGCGTTGTCCTTTGAGATATGTGCCGTTTGAAGAGCCGAGATCCATAATCACGATCACATTTTCCGACTTACGACGTAAGAGGGCGTGCAATCGCGAAACACCATGGGCATGGGCCTGATAGGGCGTCAGATCAATGTCAGGGAGGATCGGCTGATTTTCGGTCACCCGTCCCAGGGTAAATTCGCTTCGTTCAGCCAGGGGGAGCAGGTGACCGGTATCCAGCAGGTGCAGAGTCAGCCAGGTCGTGGTAACGATGCGCTGTGGCGAGGCGACCTGCTGCAGTTCAGCGACGCTGTTGCGAATCTGGTCCGTGCGGATGTTTTGGGTTACGGTCGCTTCGCTGGCGACCAGTTGAAGGCCACATTCCTGACAGAACAGCGCTCCGACCGGGTTATGATGCTGACAGTTAGGACACAGGGGCATCTTTTTCCCTCCCTTTTTCTCTATCGTTTGAAGTGACCAAGGCTCTGGTGCCATATTTCACGATCTTTTTTCCTTCCTCGCTTAATTTTCCTTCCCGCTGTAAACGTTCTGCTTCCAGTAGCACAGTGCGGGCCAGGCTGCGTTCTCCCTGACCGATCAGATGGGAAGCGAGGTAGTGAAGGGTACGCGTGGCGCGCGCGTAATTGCCGCTTTGAGCCTGCTGTTGGGCCTGTTCCTGGAGGCGGTATAACGTCAATCGGGAAAGCGCTTTGACCAGGATTGCCGGCGGCGGTGAGGGGTCTGGTTCACCGGAAACCGGAAAACGCAAGCGGAGCGGGAATGAAAGCGGAGCGTGAGATCCAAGAGGGGTAAGGCTCACTTTCCCTTGCAGCACATCCAGATGATCCTTTCGCAATGCCTGCGGCGCAATGCGGAACTCCATCAACCAGACAAGCGGCTCCTGACTCAAAAGGGGGCCCAATCGCAGGGGGCTTTGTGTAGCGAGAGGGAGCGTCTCTGGGTGCAGCCGAAAGATATAAGAAATTTCCACTCCTTCGGGGATCTGGAATTCAAACAGCGTATCTTCCGCATAAGTCTGTCGGAATTGCTGGAACAAATGATTCAGTAAACGCACAATCTCCTCAGCTGAAGCCGCGAAGTGTGCGCTGCCGCCGGTACGGGAGGCAAGGCGATCCAGGAAGGAATCGTTCCAGTCGCTTCCCAGGCCTAACGCTGAAATGAGAATCCCTTTCTCTGCAGCCTCCTCTGCGAGTTCCAGGCAGGCCTGTTCATCGCCGTAGGTATGTCCATCGGTCAGCAGGATGACGTGGTTTAATCGCTCTGGGGCGTAGCCGCGAAGCACCTCCTCGTAAGCCGCTCGTAATCCCTGGTAAATCTCTGTGCCTCCTGATGCCTGCATTGCATAAATGCGTGAACGGGTGCGCTGAGCATGGCGGTAAAGCGTGGAGGGTTGTATCACTTCTGCGCGATCGCTAAAAGCCACGATACTGTACAAATCCTCAGCGTTCAGGGCATCCATCCAGTCTATGATCGCTTTCTTAACCGTCTCTAACTTTTCGCCTTGCATCGAAGTGGAGCGATCAATGGCCAGTGCCACGTTCAGGAGAGCCCGAGACTGGCTTTCAGCAGTGACCCCTAATTCCAGCAAAACGTATAAGAGTTGGGTTTCGCTGATTTTCAGTAGAGTATTACGGCTGAAATAAGTGGAGAGATTGACGGGCGAAGGAGCTTGAACAGGCGGCGGTAACTGTGCGTCATATTCGGCGCGCCGTTGGGGGTCCGAGAGCACCTCGTAAGCCTGTTGCACCTCCAGGAACAGTTCGGTTTCCCCCGGATATCGGTTGCGGTCTGGGTGCAGACGGCGCACCAGAGCAATATACGCCTTCCGAATTTCCTCCGGCGTTGCATCGCGTGGGACTCCGAGCAACTCATAATAATCTGGCATTTTATCCCACCCAACGCACCAGAATTACGCTGATATTATCCGGTCCACCTGCCTCGTTGGCTGCATCCACCAGCCTTTGACATGCCTGCTCCAGCGTCGCGCTTTCACGGACGATGCGCGCAATTTTCTCATCTGGAACCACTCCCCAAAGGCCATCGCTGCACAACATCAGATAGTCGGTCGGGGCCAGGCTGAAGGTGTAAATATCGGCATCCACGCTATCTCCCTGTCCCACAGCACGGTACAAAACATTCCGATTGGGATAGGAGGCCGCCTCTTCAGGAGTGATATGCCCTAATTCTTCAAGCCGCTTAACCAGGGAATGATCGCGCGTCATGACTTCATGATGACCGCCAGGGTGCAGGAGGTATGCTCGGGAATCTCCAACATGGCCTACGGTGACCTGTTGTTCAATCACCACTGCTACGGTCAATGTCGTACCACTTCCTGGTGCTTCTCGTTGAATGACGCGCTGCGCTTCTGCAAACGCCTGTTCGATGATCTCCCGCAAGGACTGATCGGGGGCTTTCGGATTTACATCCAGGAAGGAGGTGAAGAGCTTGCGCAAAATGGTTGAGGCAACCACTCGCACCGCAAGATTGCTGGCTACCTCTCCGAACTGATGTCCTCCCATGCCATCGGCAACGATATAAAGGCCAAAGGCCGAATTACTTTTGTTGCCGGCGATCGTCGAGGTGAAAGCCAGCAGGCTATCCTCATTCAGCTCCCGCTGCCTGCCAATGGATTGACTGCAGGCGGCGACGAGCTGGCCGATTTCACGACGTGGCAGCGGAGCCATTTGATGAGAGACCCGGATTTCCTCCGGCGAGAGGGGTCTGGTCTCAACTTCCGCTTCAGGAGTTTTTCGGGAAAACCATTTGCGAAGAAAGTTGAACATGCGTATTTCTCCTGATTACGCCAGCAAAGCATAGAGAATGTGATCCGCAGAGCCGATATAGACGATGTCATCATAGATCAGCGGGGCTGAGGTGATGGGGCCTCCCGTCTGAAATTGCCAGCGCAATCTTCCATTCCGGGCATCAAGACAATAGAACATCCCATCTGCTGATCCAAAGTATACAGCATCTTTGTAGACTGTGGGGGAGCCGCTCACCTGATGTTCTGTGCGAAAGCGCCAGGCTTCCCGTCCTGTACGAATGTCTACCGCGTAGAGATGGCCGTCTGCCGAGCCGACGAAGATCAGATTCTCGGCGTTGGCCGGTGTTGTGATGGAGCCTTTGGCCATGCGGAAACGCCACAGCATCCAGCCGGTACGAGCTTCCATGGCGTAGAGTATACCGTCTAAAGAAGGGAAATATAATGCCTGTCCAACTAAAATCGGAGAAGCGGTGATGGCGCGCCGCGCCTGCTGTCGCCATTTTAGCTCTCCACGCAGATCAAGGCAGTAAAAGTCACCGCTTTCACAACCCACATAAATCCGTTCCTGAGCAATCAACGGCGTGGAGCGAATGGCATCGGCAGCCGAGAACGTCCAGAGCGCGCGGCTGTGTGGGATGCTGAGGACATACAAGCGGTGATCGTCAGAGCCAAAGACTACCAGCTCTTCAGCAATGCGAGGAGAGGAGCGCACCGGGCCGTTCGTCGAATATGTCCAGAGTAACTTTCCGGTACGAACGTTCAAAACGTAAAGATTCCCGTCCTCCGAGCCGAAGAAAATTTCGTTTTCATACACTGCAGGACGGGTGACCACACCGCCTTCTGTGGGATATTTCCAGACAAAACTGCCATTGATTGCATCCAGAGCATACAGGTTATAGTCATAAGAACCGATAAAAACTTTTCCCTGATAGAGGATGGGAGAGGCTCGAATCTCATCTTCGCATTTGAAAGTCCAGAGAGGCTTGATCGCGGATGAGCTGATGGTCGCCGCAGTGGGCAGGCGGGAGAGGGCGCCCGTTTTACGAGCCACATTGAGCAAAGCCTCTTTCATCGCTTCTGCGCTCTGGTAACGTTTGGAAGGCTCATATTCCAGGGCCGTGTTGATCACCGCCTCCAGCTCTGGCGAGACCGAAGGATTGATCTTGCGGATCGGGCGTTCTGAAAAGGAGAAAGGCGGCTCCAGCCGCGGGTCGCGCCGCGTGAGCGCGTGATGCAGCGTAGCGCCCAGGGCGTAAATATCGGCCAGGGGCGTCGCCTCCCCGCGATATTGTTCCGGAGGTGAATAGCCCTCGGTACCGATCATCGTGCCTTTTTGACCAACCTGGAAGGTGCGCGCAATCCCAAAATCCACCAGGACAACATCTCCGCTCAGGTTGATCATGATGTTGGAGGGCTTCATGTCACGGAAAATAATCGGGTCCGGTTTGTGATTATGCAGGTAAGCGAGCACATCACACAGCTGGATGGCCCAATGCAAAACCTGTTCTTCGGGGAGAAATCCGGGGGTTTCATTGATGATGGCTTCCAGGTCTTTGCCGTGGATATATTCAAGGATAAGATAAGAACGATTTTCAAAGCTAAAATAATCGTAAATCTTTGGGATCGAAGGATGGTTCAGGGTGGCCAGGATGTTCGCTTCACGCTCGAAGTTTTGCACAATGGTTTGCCGTACCAGGGGATCGGGACTCGTGTTGATCATCTCTTTGACGGCTACCAGGCGCGGCACATTCGGAAAGTGCATATCACGCGCTCGATAGACGGATCCCATGCCCCCCGAGCCGATCACCTCCTGGATCAGATAGCGGTTTGCCAGTAAAAAACCCGGCGCCAGTCGTTGCGAGGCGCGTTCATCACCAAAAGAAGGGGGTGTAACACTTTGTGTGACCAAGAAGAAACCTCCTGAGCGTTGTTTCTCAAAATATGGCTGGCACTCAGCCACTGCGTTCACGGATCAATCGCTGGAGCGACTCCTCGTCCAGCAAAGGAATGCCTAACTGACGTGCTTTCTGGAGTTTGGAGCCGGGGTTTTCTCCGACAACCAGGTAGTTTGTATTGCGACTGACCGAGTCGGTTACCTTACCTCCATGCGCCTCGATGAAGGCTTTGGCCTCTTCACGCGTGAAATTCTTTAATGTCCCGGTGATGACGAAGGTCAGGCCTGCGAGGGCTGCCGTGGCGGAAGGCGCAGCCATCTCTGAACGTGGCCAGACGCCGGCTGCTTTCAATTTTTCCAACACACGTTGATTCCGTGGTCGGGAAAACCAATCCACAATTGCCTGGGCTGTATTCGGGCCGATGCCCTCGATTTGCATCAGCTCTTCTACGCTGGCTTTTGCGAGCGCATCCAGGTCGGGATAATGACGGGCTAATTCGGCCGCGGTCACTTCTCCGACGCCGCGAATACCCAGTGCGTTGATCAAACGTGCCAGCGGACGAGATTTTGAGGCCTGAATGGCGTTGAGCAGATTTTGTGCTTTCTTCTCGGCAAATCCTTCCAGGCGTAGCAGGTCTTCTTTGCGCAGGGTGTAGAGATCGGCCACGTCATGTACCAGTCCAGCCTCTACCAGTTGTTCCACGATCTTGATGCCCAGTCCGGCAATATCCATGGCGCTGCGCGAAACAAAGTGTTCCAGATTTCGCACCAGTTGCGCCGGGCAAGCGGCGTTCACACAATACCAGGCGACCTCTCCTTCAAAGTGTTCGACGGGCTGATGGCAGACTGGACAATACGCTGGAGGCACATAAGGTTTCTCATCGCCGCGGCGGGCCTCGATCACCGGGCCAATGACATAGGGGATCACGTCGCCGGCGCGCTTGACCCACACCCGATCCCCAGGGCGAATGTCTTTTTCGGCGATGTAGTCGAAATTGTGCAGCGTGGCGCGCTCTACGATCACGCCTCCGATCTCGACCGGATCCAGTACCGCGTAGGGGGTGAGCACGCCGGTTCGCCCGACGTTAACGCGAATTTCTCGCAACGTGGTGGTCACCTCGCGCGCCGGGAACTTGAATGCAATCGCCCCACGCGGGTCTTTCCCTACGAATCCCAGCTCTGCAGCCAGGCGCAGGTCGTCTATTTTGATCACCATCCCATCTGCTTCAAAGGGAAGGCGATCGCGTTGCCTGGCCCAGCTTTCTGCATATGCAATCGCCTCTTCCAGGCTCTGGCAGCGTCGCGCGATATCCGTGACCGGGAATCCCCAGGCTCGCAACGTCTCCAGTGTCTCCCATTGCGTGGCCGGCGGAGGCAGTTTTTCGTCTTCCCAGGCCACGATCTGGTATACCAGGAGGGTGATCGGCCGCGAGGCCGTGATCTGTGGGTCTAACTGGCGCAATGAGCCGGCCGCCGTATTCCGCGGGTTGAGGTAGGTACGTTCCCCGGCCTCTTCCAGTTTGCGGTTCAGGGCCTCAAAATCCTTGATCAGGATAAACGCTTCCCCGCGCACCACGACCCGACGAGGTACTGGATGATCGCCCGCATCCGAGAGGGGAATGCGTAAAGGTAAGGCGCGCACGGTGCGCAAATTGGGCGTAATATCCTCGCCGATTTCTCCATCTCCCCGCGTTGCTCCCTGGACGAACATGCCATCCTGATAATGTAAAACCACCGAAAGCCCATCTATTTTTGGTTCCACGACGAAGGCGGTATGTTCGACGCGCGCATCGAGCTTGCGAATGCGCTCAAACCAGGCGCGCACTTCCTCTGCGTTGAAGGCGTTGGCCAGGCTCAGAATGGGGGCGGGGTGGCGCACTTTCTCAAATTTTTCCAGCGGTAGGCCCCCCGCGCGTTGGGTCGGCGAATCGGGAGTTACCCATTCGGGATGCTCCGCCTCAATACGGCGTAGTTCGGCCATCAACCGGTCAAATTCTGCATCGCTGATCAGCGGTGCATCCAGCACATGATAGCGATAGTTGTGATAGTGGATTTGCGCTTTAAGTTCTTCGTAACGCTGCCGCAGGGGATCGCTCATGCTGGAAATTATAGCAGAGTTCTAAGGCTTTCGTGGTTAAAGCAGCCCCTTAAACTTGACGGCTGGAGATAAAGCCACTATAATTCGCCCGCCTTTGTGCATCTGAGACAGGCACGTGCCTGGATTCTTCCCTGTAGGAGTTTGATTATGCCGCCTCATCCAAAGCGTAAACTATCGAAAGGTCGCCGAAATCGCCGACGCGCCCATGACGCTCTGAGTGCCCCCAATCTTGTGGTATGCCCTCAATGCGGCTTGCCGCGTTTGCCTCATCGCGTGTGCCCCAATTGTGGCTACTACGAAGGGCGTCAGGTGATCGAGGTCAATAAAAAGCAGTCATAGCTTTTCGATGACCCCTGGCAGGAATGGGGTCGTTCCGGCTGCGGGGGAAGTTCCTGCTCCCCGATGAGAGTTTCTGATGATCCTTGAACGGGCCGTGACGTCCACGGCTCGTTTGGGTTTAAGACGTGGAGGTGCCTGTGAACTTGCTTGCTGAGGAAACTGTGTTTGTCTTCCCCGGTCAGGGGTCTCAATCGGTTGGCATGGGCAAGGCGCTGGCTGAGGCCTTTCCACTGGCGCGGGAGACGTTTGCGGAGGCGGATGAGTTGCTCGGTTTTCCGCTTTCCCGATTGATGTGGGAAGGGCCGGAGAGCGAGTTGAATGACACCATCAACACCCAGCCGGCGCTTTTTGTCCATTCCCTGGCGGTCTATCGTCTGTTCACTTCGCTCTATCCGCATTTTCGCCCCCTGGCAATGGCCGGACATTCACTGGGCGAACTCAGCGCCTTGACCGCAGCCGGCGCGATGCGTTTTACGGATGGGCTGCGTCTGGCGCGACGGCGTGGTGAATTGATGAAAGAGGCTGGCGAACGCTCTCCCGGCGGGATGGCGGCTATCCTCGGGCTGGATATTCCCCTCCTGGAGCAAATTTGCGAACAGGCAAGTCTGGCGGAAGAGACCGTAGAGGTCGCCAATGATAATTGCCCTGGACAGGTGGTCATTTCTGGAGCGCGGGCGGCGCTGGAACGCGCCATGGAGGCGGCCAGGGCAGCCGGCGCCCGCCGGGTGATTCCGCTGGCGGTGAGCATTGCGGCTCATTCCCGGCTGATGGCTCCGGCTCAGGATGCCTTTAACGAAGCGCTCCATCGGCTTTCGATTTCAGCGCCGCAGGTGCCGGTGATCGGGAATGTGCAGGCCCAGCCGCTCACTTCTGCCGCAGCGGTGCGTGCCGATCTGGCAGCCCAGCTCACCCATCGAGTGCGCTGGGTGGAGTCGGTGCGCTGGATGATCCAGATGGGCGCGCGGAACTTTATCGAGATGGGGAACGGGAATGTGCTGGCCGGGTTAATCCGGCGCATTGATAGCTCGGTTCGTACCTTTACGCTTTCCTCGCCGGCAGATTTTGAGAATTTAGCCGCGAGCTGAGCGTATGGCGACGCTTTCAACCAGTCCGATGCCGAGCATGAGCGAAACCAAGCCACTGCCTCCATAACTGATGAAGGGCAGCGGCAGACCGGCTACGGGGATGATGTTCAGATTGACCCCGATATTCACCGCGCCCTGGAAAAAGATCAGGATGGCAATCCCCCAAGCAATGAGCATTCCCATCAGGTCAGGCGCGCGGCGCGCTACCCTCAGGCAGCGATAAATGATAAATCCGAGCAGCATGATAATAAAAAGGCTGCCGATCAGCCCGAATTCTTCCGCCGTTGCCGAGAAAATGAAGTCTGTGTGACGCACCTTCAGAAAACGGAGCTGGGTTTGCGTTCCCTGCGCATACCCTTTCCCTGCCAGGCCGCCAGAGCCAATGGCGATTAAAGCCTGAAGCACATTATAGGTGGCTCCATGCCTGGCATTCGGATCGGGGAAGAGAAAGTTGATCACCCGCTGCTGCTGATAGGGCTGGAGAAAGGGAAAGGCCACAATGGCCAGGATGACGCCCCCGATGGCAAAAGCCACCAGGTATTTCCAGTCTAATCCGCTCAACCAGAGCAGAGAAATCCAGATCACCATCAACACGATGACGTTGCTCAGGTTGGGTTGTAGCAGGATCCAGATTGCCAGGCTGATCACCCAGAAGAAACTCTCCGCGATCCAGCGCAGACCGTGGGGACGATCCTGGGTATGCTCAAAGTAACGCGCCAGGAGCAGGATTACCACGATCTTGGCCAGCTCGGTGGGCTGGATGAAAATTTGCCCGATTTGAAACCAGCGGGCTGCGCCGAAGACTGCCCGCGCGCTCATGAAGAGAAAGATCAAAAGCACCATCGTTATCCCATACGTGAGCCAGCGCAGGGCGTCCCAGTAATGATAGTCTATGGCGGCAACCAGAAGCAACGCTCCCAGACCGACGAAACCGTAGGTGATCTGGCGGTTGACGGAGAGCGCAATTTCCTCGTTGCCTGCCACGGCAGAGTTGATCATCATCACCCCGAAGATAATGGCAACGAGCACCGCTCCCAGTAGCCAGTAATCCAGGTTCTTCCAGGAAAACCCTCGAAACATTCAGGTTTTAATCCGTTGCTCTTTGTCCCCTGGGGCGCAAGGGAATATCTGCGACCAGGCGTTGTGAGCGTCCCTGACGTTCGATGGAGATGTGGACGGCCTGAGCTTCGATCTCCACATACTTGGAGATGGCGGCGATCAGGTCGTCTTTCAGGGCCTCTAATGCGCCTGGTGGCAGGTTCGTTCGATCATGGACCAGCACCAGTTGCAGGCGTTCTTTGGCATCCTGGGCGCTGGATTTGCGCGAGCGGAAGAATCCCATCATTTCCTCCCTTTCAGCGGCCAGAAGCGCGACCAGAAACTTTCCGGGGTATCCCAGTCTTCATCCTTTACTTCTTTTCCCATCAGGCGCAGAGCGATATTGCGAAACGCTCTTCCGGCCCGACTTTTCTCATCCAGCACAACGGGCGTGCCGCGATTGGTAGCGATGAGGATGGCTTCATCTTCTGGAACGATGCCCAGGAGTGGCACGGCCAGCAGGTCAAGCACATCTTCGGGGGAGAGCATTTCATTCTGGCGCACGAGCGAGGGTTTGAGCCGGTTGATGATCAGCCAGGGGCTGCCTTTTTCTTCCGCCTCCAGAATACCGATGACGCGATCCGCATCGCGCACGGCGGAGACCTCCGGGTTGGTGACCAGCAGGATGCGGTCGGCCGGGGCGATGGCGTTGCGAAAGCCGCGCTCAATGCCGGCAGGTGAATCAATCAGGATCCAATCGAATTCCGGGCGCAGCTCATTACACAAGTCTACCATATCGCCAGGGGAGACGGCTGTCTTATCTCGCGTTTGGGCGGCCGGGATCAGGTAAAGGTCCTGGAAGTGGCGATCGCGGATCATCGCCTGGCGTAAGCGGCAGCGCCCTTCCACAATATCTACCAGGTCGTAGACGATGCGATTTTCCAGCCCCATGACCACGTCCAGGTTGCGCAGACCAATATCTGCGTCAATGCACACTACTTTCTGGCCGACTGCTGCCAGGGCTGTCGCGATATTGGCGACGGCGGTGGTCTTGCCAACGCCTCCTTTGCCGGAGGTGATAGTCACTACCTGTGCACTCATTCGATTACTCCCATTTTTCCCATGCAGGCAGATGGTTCTCTAAAAAGATTTTGAGCGGAAATTCAGTCGGGATCGAGCTGGGCAGGGGGATGCCGGCCAGTGTGGCCTGGGTGGTCTGGAAGCGGAGGGTACAGATGAACGCTTCAGCATTTTGGGGGTCTCCGACCAGCACCCGGCCGCGCAGGCGTCCCCAGACGACCAGACTGGAAGCGGTCACGATTTCGGCGCCGGGATTGACATCGCCGATCACCACGACCGGGCCCGAGTGCTCGATCTTCACCCCGGAGCGCACCGTGCGTGGGATCCACAAAGCCATTTCTCTGGCGGCGCTGCCGGGGGCCAGGGCGCGGCTGGTTTTGCTCAATCGCGTGGCCAGGCCGAGGAGCTGAGCGTTTTTCATCGTGGCCGGTGACTCGCTCAGCACTGCCCACAGCGAGATGCCCCGTTCCGAGAGCGCCTCGCGCAGGCGCACCAGGTCATTCACACGCAGGCTGCGTGTGCCCAGGTCTACCGTCAGGCGCGCGCCTTTGAAAAATTGTGGCTGGCGGTCAAGATGTTCGCAGAAAAGTCGCAATCCCTCTTCCCACGGAAGATCGTTGGGAATCGTGGCCAGCAACCCATCCCGAATGCCTTTCATCTCGATGGATGTGCTCATTGGGGATATTATAGCAGAGGAGAAAGGTTAGAGCAGGCGTTTGACCGCTCTGGTCATCTGGGATGTGGTCAAATCACCGCCAAGATCGGGGGTGACCTGACCGCTGGCGAGGCAGGTTTCGATGGCCCTTCTCAAATGCTGTGCGCATTCGTTTTCGCCGAGATATTCCAGCATCATAACGGTAGCCAGAAGGGTGGCAGTCGGGTTGGCTTTACCACTGCCGGCCAGAGTTGGCGCTGAACCGTGAACCGGCTCGAAAACGCCGATTCCATCGCCGATATTTGCGGAGGCAGCGACTCCCAGTCCGCCGACCAGCATACAGGCTTCATCGCTCAGGATGTCGCCGAACAGATTGGTGGTCACGATCCCTTCAAACTGTTGGGGCGCCCGGATCAGCTCCATGGCGCAGGTATCTACCAGCATTTCTCGCAGCTCGATTTCCGGATATTGGGTAGCGATTTCCAGAGCTACCTGGCGAAACAGGCCGCAGGTCTGGCGCAGCACATTCGCCTTGTGCACCACATGGAGGGTCTTTCTACCGCTCTGGCGAGCCAGTTCAAATCCTTTGCGCAGGATGCGTTCCGAGCCACGGCGGGTGATCACGCGTTCGGTGATGGCACGCTGCCCATTTTCTTCCAGTCGTTCGATTCCCGAATACAATCCTTCGGTGTTCTCACGCACAATCAGGAAGTCAATCCCCGGTCGAGAACTGGGATGAGGTAAGGAACGGATGGGGCGCAGGTTGGCATACAAATCGAGGCGTTGGCGCATTTGCACGACCGGGGAAAAATAGCCGGGCAGGTTCGGAGGCGTGGTGACAGCTCCGAACAGCGTTGCATCGGTTTGACGGATCGCTTCTAAGGTGGATTCAGGCAGTGGGGTGCCAAGACGCTGGTAAGCGCCAAAACCAATCTCTGCCTGCAAAAATTCGAGGGACAGAGGTAGGGCCTGAAGGACTTCAACAGCCGCCTCCACCACTTCCGGGCCGATGCCATCGCCGGGTAGAAGACAAATGCGGTAAGGCCTCATTTTTTGCCGGTTTGCCCCATCAATTCCTGGAAGTCGTGATGCTTGAGAAACTGGATAATGCCACCCGCTTCGGCAATCTTGAGTACGAATTCGGGCAGGGGACGCGCCTGAAAGGTGGCGCCGGTGCTCAGGTTGTGGATCAGGCCAGTGGACAGGTCTACTTCCACTTCATCCCCTTCCCGAATGCCGGCCACCGCCTCAGGGCATTCCAGAATAGGAAGACCCAGGTTGACGGCATTGCGGAAAAAGATGCGCGCATAGGAACTGGCAATCACGCACTTCACCTGAGTTCCTTTGATAGCAATCACTGCATGTTCGCGTGAGGAACCGCAACCGAAATTTTGGCCCGCCACAATCACATCGCCGGGGCGGACGTTTTTTGCAAATTCTGGCTTGACCTCGCAAAATGCGTTCCTGGCAAGCTCCTGGGGGTCTGTGGTGATATTGAAACGTCCCGGTATGATCTCGTCTGTGTTCATATTATCGCCAAACGTCCAGGCTTTTCCCATAGGATGCTCCTTATAACTACAAATAGCGACGCGGATCGGTGATTCTGCCGGTCAGTGCGGTTACTGCGGCGGTGGCCGGGCTGGCGAGGTAAATTTCGGCTTGAGGGCTGCCCATGCGCCCGATGAAGTTACGATTCATGGTCGTCAGAGCGCGTTCCCCTGGGGCCAAAACGCCTCCATGTCGCCCGATACAGGCGCCACAACCGGGATTGGTAACCACGCAGCCGGCGTCTATGAATGTTTCGATCAGGCCGTTTTGCATTGCCTTCTTGTAGATGCGCTGGCTGGCCGGGGTGACGATCACCCGCACACCTGGATGTACGCGTTTTCCTCGTAACAGACTGGCCACGATTTCCAGGTCCTCATAGCGGGCATTCGTACAGGTGCCAATGAAGACCTGGTGGATTTCCAGCCCTTCGACTTCCTGCAACGGTTTGACGTTATCCACATCGGGATGGCAGGCAACTTGAGGCGAAAGGTCAGACACATCTATCTGGAGAAGTTGCTCATAGCGTGGGTTATGGGGCTGGATAGCTTCCAGAGGGCGTTTGGTTCTTTCAAGCGCAGGGGTTTGTTCGGTAAGGTATTTGATGGTGACTTCATCGGCTGCGATCAGGCCACACTTTGCGCCGATTTCGGTGGACATGTTGGAAAAGATGATGCGCTCGTGGATGGGGAGATTTTCGATGTATTCGCCACCGAATTCTACGGAGCGATACGTTGCGCCATTCATTCCTAACAGGCCTGCCAGGTGGAGCATTACGTCTTTGGCGTAGACGCCTGGCTGGGTCTGGCCATATAACTCAATCCGAATCGTCTCAGGCACTTTAAACCAGCACTTGCCCGTGACCCAGGCGACAGCGATTTCGGTCGAACCCAGTCCAGTACCGAAGGCACCGAGTGCTCCGTAGGTGTTGGAATGTGAATCTGCGCCGATGATCACGGCGCCCGGTGTGACAAATCCCTCCTCGATCATCACCTGGTGGCAGATGCCTTGCGTGAACAGGTATGGTAAATCCTGCTCTTTTACGAAGTCAAAGATCTTACGATGGTTTTCCGCAGCCAGTATATTGGGGGCAGGATATGCATGATCCAGATGTAAGACGATGCGCTGCTTATCGTAGATAGGCTTGCCGATCTCTCGAAATGCTTTGATGGCCAGCGGGGTGGTGTTGTCGTGACTCATGATGTAGTCTACGTCTACCAGGATGATGTCCCCTGCCTTTACTGTCCTGCCTGTTTTACGGGAGAAGATTTCTTCAACAAGTGTGCCCATAAGCCTCCTGAAGACCGAAGGGATAGATTCTGCGTGCGCGGCTATGTACCGTTGTATTTTTTCAAGATCATGCGTGTTTCGGTTCGTTTGACACCGGGGATTGTGCGAATTTCCTCGATCAGGTTATTGAGCGCCATGATGTCTTCCACCTCAACGAAGGCGCTCACGTCAAAATCTCCGGTAATTTCATACACATTCCTGACACTGGTCAGGGCGCGCAGGCGTCTTACGACCAGCGAAGTATATACCTGTGATTCCACTTCCAGCATGATCACTGCTTCCAGATTATGAGGGATAATGTCCAGTCTTCGGCCAGTGACCTGTTCCGCAATGTCTATGATGTCGCTATCGAAAATTTGCTTGCGCTGATCCCCCAGTAATTTGATCCGCGAGACGATCACTTCCAGCTCGGCTGGGCTGACCTGCACGCCATATTCTTCCAGTCGGGCCGCTACGGCGCTTTTGCCGGTATATTTGTCTATTACGATCTTTCGCTGACGTCCCAGCAGGGCCGGATCGAAGGGTTCGTAGGTGCGGGGATCTTTCAATACGCCGTTGGTATGCACGCCGCTTTTGTGGGTGAAGGCGTTCTGACCGGTGATTGGCTTATTCGGCGCCAGGAAAAAGCCGGAGACGCGCTCCACATATGCGGAAAGTTCCATCAGCGGCGCAAGGTTATACTTCTGAATGCCTTCCAGGTTGTGGAAGGCGACAATTGTTTCCGCCAGGTCAGGGATGCCGGTGCGCTCCCCCAGGCCGTTGACAGTAACGTGGATACAATCGGCGCCGGCGCGAATTCCGGCCATGGCATTGGCCAGAGCCAGACCGTAGTCGTTATGGCAATGAAGATCGATCTTGCAGGGTAACAGACGTGCCCGCAAGGCTCTGACGCGTTCGGCAATGAGGTGGGGCTGCATGATCCCGATGGTATCTGCAAAGCTGATACGGTCGGCGCCGGCTTCGATGGCTGCATTGCAGGCGCGTACCAGGAATTCAAAATCGGTGCGGGTGGCATCTTCCGGTGTATAGCGCACTTTCAATCCGAGGCTGCGGGCATAGGCAACATGTTCGCGGATGATTTCAATAGCTTCTTCGGGCGTTCGATGGAGCTTGGCTTCCAGATGAATTTGGGAAGTGGCATAGAAAATGGCGACCCGATCTGCGCCACACGCTTTTGCCCTGTCAATGCCGCTTTTAGTAGCCATGGAATGGGCGACAATCTCAGCCTTCAATCCCAAAGAAGCGATGCGCTCAACGGCTTTGGCTACATTTGGAGAAACGGATGGATCGCCCGCCTCGATCATTTCCACTCCTACTTCATCCAGCAGGCGGGCAATCTGGACTTTCTCTTCCAGAGTGAAGTTGACGTAGGGGGTCTGTTCTCCTTCGCGTAAAGTACTGTCCAGGATTTCAAGCATGGCGCTCTCCTGAAGAGATGGGGGCTGATAATTAGCTGGCAATTATAATACAATGCTGAGGTCGTGCGGAAAAATGGGATGGGGGGTTACTGTATCATTCGTTCAGGAAATTCGCAGCGAGTCGCCCGAAAGCCATGAA
>JAGHYK010000164.1 GCA_017743695.1 Chloroflexota bacterium | reverse complement strand
ATTCGTTGACGGTCTGCCTCTCGCATCGTCCATCTTCCCCCGCGGTCTGCCGTCCGCCGTCCGCGGTCTAACCTCGCGGCAGGAATTTCCGCTGCCATTCATAAAGTTTCATCAGCGCTTCAATCGGGGAGAGGTTATTCAAATCCAGCGATTTCAACTCTTCCAGCAGCGGGTTGGTTTCCGGGAACAGGGAAAGTTGCTGAGGCAGGAAGGAATCCATGCGCACGGCGCGCCCGGAAGTGCGTTCCAGCTCTGCCAGAATTTGATTGGCGCGCTGGATGACCGGCTGCGGCAGGCCGGCAAGCTGGGCAACGTGAATGCCATAGGACTTGTCGGTGCCGCCGGGCACAATGTGATGCAGGAACACGACCCTGCCATCCGCCTCGCTCACGGCCACATTGTAGTTTCGCACGCCGGGCAGCAAATCGGCCAGTTGCGTTAGCTCGTGATAATGGGTGGCGAAGAGCGTCTTGGCTCGCAGCCCCGGATGGTTGTGAATATACTCCACCACCGCCCAGGCGATCGCCAGCCCATCATACGTACTCGTACCGCGCCCGATCTCATCCAGGATGAGCAGGCTGCGCGGGGTCGCATGGTGCAGAATGTTGGCCGTTTCGACCATTTCCACCATGAAGGTAGATTGCCCGGCGTGGATTTCATCCTGCGCGCCAATGCGGGTGAAGATGCGATCCACGATCCCGATGCGCGCCGCCTGCGCCGGGACGAAGGAGCCCATCTGCGCCATCAAGACGATCAGCGCCGCCTGACGCAGGTAAGTGGATTTGCCGCTCATGTTCGGCCCGGTGATGATGCGGATCACCTCCCCCGGCTCGAAGATCAGATCGTTGGGGACGAAGCGCTCCCCTTCCAGCGTTTGCTCCACCACCGGGTGCCGTCCCTGGCGAATTTCCAGCACCGGCTCTTCCACCACCTGCGGGCGAACATAGCCGTTCACCGCGGCCACCTCGGCCAGGGCGGCCAACACATCCAGCTCGGCCAGCGTCTGGGCGGTTTCCATCAGGCGGGGCGCGCTTTTGGCGATCTCCGCGCATACCTGGCGGAAAAGGCGCAGCTCGATCTCGTGAATGCGCTCCTCGGCGTTCAACACCAGGGCCTCATACTCTTTCATCTGCGGTGTGATAAAACGCTCGGCATTGACCAGCGTCTGCTTGCGGATGTACTCCGGCGGCGCCTGGGAGGCAGCCGCCCGCGAGATTTCGATGTAATAGCCAAAAACCTTGTTATACCCCACCTTCAAGGTCTTGATCCCGGTGCGTTCTCGCTCCACCTGCTCCAGGTTCGCAATCCAGTCGCGGGCGTGCTGAGAAGCGCGGATCACCTCATCCAGCTCCGCGGAATAACCAGGACGGATGATGCCCGTATTCTGCAGCGTGGCCGGCGGATCGTCGGCGATGGCGGCCTGGAGCAGCGCGTATTCGTCCTGGCAGGCATGAAGGCGAGGGGTGTTCCCCCCCAGCACCTGGATCACCCTGGGTAACTGGCGCAGAATTTCGCGCAG
Source organism: Chloroflexota bacterium (assembly GCA_017743695.1). Taxonomy (GTDB): domain Bacteria; phylum Chloroflexota; class Anaerolineae; order Anaerolineales; family Villigracilaceae; genus 630D-37. The sequence continues at coordinate 4,095 of JAGHYK010000164.1, read as the reverse complement.
CGCCACCAGGTCGCGCGGTTGAGCATGTCCGGCCAGCACGCGATTGGTCAGGCGTTCCAGATCGCCGATGGGCTTCAGAGCGGCACGCAGTTCGGCGCGCAGCATCCCGTTCTCGAAAAAGCGTTGCACCCCCTCCTGGCGCGCCCGGATCGCCTCCACATCCAGCAGAGGCTGCCCGATCCAGCGTCGCAGCAGGCGCTTGCCCATCGGCGTGACCGTGCGATCCAGCACCCAGAGCAGTGAGCCGTAGCTCTCGCCTCGCCGACCGGGGCGCAGCGCCTCGGTCAGCTCCAGATTGCGGCGCGTGGCTGCATCCAGGATCATGAACTCGCCCAGGTGATAGTATCGCAGACGTTTCAACAGCTCCAGCGCCGAAGGGGTCGTCTCGCGCACATACTGGAGCAAAGCCCCGGCCGCGCGCATGGCCAGATTTCGGTCACGCAGCCCGAAGCCGTCCAGCGTCAGGGTTTGAAAATGATCCAGCAATACCTGCTGACAGCGTCCGCTCTCGAAGCGCCAGGCCGGCCAGGGGGTGAAGTGTCCGGGCAGGCCGTTCTGCTCCAGGCGAAGCGTATCCGGATACACCGTTTCGGCCACATGCAGGCGTGTCAATTCGGCGCGCAGCGCGCCCATTTCGGCGCCGATCTCCATCTCCGTGGCGGCGAACTCGCCGGTGGTGATGTCGGCGTAGGCCAGGGCCGCGCGCTCCCCTTCCACCAGGATACAGGCCAGATAATTATTCGCCTCGGCGGGGAGCAAATTCTGCTCGATGACCGTCCCCGGCGTGATCACGCGCACCACCCGACGCGGCACCAATCCCTTGATCGGCTGATCCCCGATCTGTTCACAGATCGCAACGTGATAGCCCTTTTCGATCAGCCGCGCCAGATAGTTCTCCACCGCATGGTACGGAATGCCGGCCATCGGCGCCCGCTGTCCCTTCGCCATGGGGCGCGAGGTCAGCACAATATCCAGCTCCCGCGCCACGATCTCGGCATCCTCGTCGAAGGTCTCGTAGAAATCCCCCAGGCGGAAAAAGAGCAAGGTGTTCGGATACTGGCGCTTGATCTCCAGGTATTGTTTGCGGATGGGTGTGATTTCGTCGCTCATCTCTGCACCCTCTTTTTACCCGCTGCGCCGCGCCCTCCCCGTTTACGGGCTGACATCCTGCGCTCCCCGATCCAGTTCAGCCAGGATGAGCGGAATCTGTCCACTTTCCAGACCACGGCGAAAGATCTCCTCGAACCCATCCCCGAGCATCCATTTTACCTGTCTCCAGGAAGCCAGCGTGGGCGCAGGTCGGGCGTTTGGAAGCCGCTCCACCGCCTGTTTCCAGGCCTCGTGCTCGGCTGCGTAGTCCGAGAGCCTGTCAAAGGCGGAGCGCGTCAAGGGCAAAAATCCTGTGCCTTTGACCATCGCCGCCTGATTTTCCGGGCGCAGCAGCCAGCGCATGAACAACCATCCCGCCAGTTGCCGGGCTTCGCTGGTCTTGAAAAGCACATAGGAGGCGCCGTAAGAGACGAAGGAAAAATCCGCGGCGAAGGCGATCACCCTCCAGCGATCCCGGCTCCCCTGCGAGGCAAAGGCGCGTTCCACCGCTGGCAGTTCCTCGATGCCCAACGTGAGAAAGAGCGCCTGGCGCGTGCTGAAGGCCTGGATGGGGTCGGTCTGCGCCTCGCGCCAGCTACAGCCATCGTCGAACAACGCCTTCAGGAAGGTGAACGCCGAAAGATTGGCCGGCTGCAGGAAGCGGTATCCCTGCCCTTCCACGATCTCGCCGTTGAAAGCATAAATCCAGGAGAGCGCGGTCATCGGATGAGTATCCAGATACCAGCCGCCGCGGCCATTCCCGGCGGCGCGGGCTGCGGCGCAGGCCTGCTGGCGGAACTCCTGCGGTCCTGCAGGTGGCATGGAAAACCCCAGCTCCTGCGCCCAGCTCTGGTTATAGAGCAACACCCGCCCGGAACGTTGCGCCGGCATTCCCCAGCGTTGCAGGCCGGGCGCATCCTGGGCCCAGATCGCGGGATAAAAATCGGCGATCTCCGCCTGCTGCAGCCCATACACCGGGTCGTTGAGATAAGGCGCAAGGTCCACGAGCACCTGCTGCGCCGCCCATTCTGAGGCCTGCTCACTCAGCAGGATGGCCAGGTCTGGGACTTCGCTCGCCTTCAGGCTTTCCCGTAGCGTCGCCTGTAGCTCACTGAAGCCGGAAAAAGCGCGTCCGCGGACCTGAATGCCCCAGGGATTTTGAAGATTAAATGCGCCGATCTGATTTTCAAGTAAATGACCCATGGCCCCCGTCCAGGGATGCCACACTTCGATGGTCAGCCCGCGTAGCGCATCCGGCGTGACTGCGAATGCGCTTTCAGGAGGCGACGTGGGCGAAGCTGCTGCGACCGTGGCTGTCGCGGTGCCTGTGGCGGTGACGGGGGGCGGGGTTGGCGTCCCATTCTGACATCCGCTCAGCGTCAGGAGCGCCAGCACCAGCAGGAGATGGAAGGCCCTCATCCGCCGTAAACGACCATGGGGACGGGGATGAACACCAGCACGAACACGATCAGCGCCGCCAGGGCCAGCCAATATCGCTTTCCATCCAGCGGCGTGATCTGATCGAGCGGTTCTGCGTAGGCGCGCCCCAGCCAGAAGAGCAAAATCGTCCAGACCCACCATCCCGCCCAGCCGAAGCCGAGCAGGAAGGTCAGCGCCAGCACCAGCGGATAGAGCCGGCGGGCGCGTTTTCCGAGCGTGGCATAGAGAATATGCCCGCCGTCTAAGGTGCCAGCCGGAAGCAGATTCAGCGCCGTCACCAGCAGGCCGGCCCAGCCGGCGAAGGCCACCGGGTGGATCAGCACATCCCGCCCGCCGACAGGCAGCGGCGAGCCGGTGAAAAAATAGCGAATCCAGTAAAACACTCCCACCTGCTGCGGCGGCGTGGGCAGCCATTCCCCGAAGACCCAGTACTTCAGCAGCAGATAGAGCAGCGAATTCCCCTCCATCATCATGCCCTGCCCGATCTCCAGGGGCCTGACCTGAGAATGCATCAGCCCCCAGATCAGCACCGGGATCGCCACGATCAGGCCGGCCAGCGGCCCGGCGATCCCAATATCGAAGAGCACGCGGCGATTCTTCGGCGTCTGGCGCATCTGAATCACGGCGCCCATCGTCCCCAGCGGGCTGAGCAAGGGGAGGGGGATGAAATAGGGCAGAGTGGCCGCGGTCTTATGATAGCGGCTCATCAGGTAATGGCCGAATTCGTGCGCCAGCAGGATGGCCAGCAGGCTGAGGGTGAAAGGCCAGCCCTGAGCCAGGGCCTCGGAGGCATTCCGGGGCGGCGCAGCATAAGGATTGCCCATGCTCGCGGCCGTGATCAACACGCTGATCAACGTCAACAGGAACAGCACCAGGTTGATCAGCGGTCGCCCGGTATTTCCGGGCGGCTGCGCCGGGACGATATAGACGGCGTGCAAGCCATTTTCTTCGCGGAACAACGGCATCCACCCGTATGGGCGGAGGGCCTCGGTCAGCGCGTCGAAGGCTTTTTCGCTATCCTCATCCCACAATCGTCCGCGATAGCGCGCCACCCAGGAAGCGCCATCGCCGAGGGTCACTTCCTGAATGGAGAGATAACGGGCGAGGATGGCACTTAAAACTTCAGGTTCTGGGAACATACGCCTCCTCATAGAAGAAATCAGCGGGAGCGGATGGGAGTCGAACCCACCACGGAACGCCCCGCGCCCCGTCGCCGGTTTTGAAGACCGGGAGGCCCACCGGGACCCTTCCACTCCCGCCCTGTATTTTAGCACAGCCCTGGTGGCAGGCCAATAGCCCGCCGGGCGAAAGCGGTCTGCCGTCTCCTTCTGCCCTCCGCGGTCTGCGGTCTTGTCTCACTCCCTTTGTGTCTTCGTGCCTTTGTGGTGAGAAAAGAATAAACCACCAAGACACAAAGTCACAAAGTTTTTTCTCGCTCCTCGTTCACTGGCAATCCTCTGGCAGGCTGGAAAGCCCGTCCTACGGCTACGGCGGTCTGCCGTCTGCCGTCTGCGGTCTCCATTCGTTTATTCGTTCCCCATTCGTTGACGGTCTGCCTCCCAGACG
>JAGHYK010000163.1 GCA_017743695.1 Chloroflexota bacterium | reverse complement strand
GCGGAGTGGGCGCCTTTTTCCTGACAGGGAATTCCCCAGGGGTGAAGCGATGAACAAAGAAACGGATGCGCTGTATCTCAAAGCGGGCCTGGAAGAGCTGGAATCTTACCTGCTCTCCAGGGAAGTGTACTGGCCGCTCGGCAGTTCTTCCCTGCCACGGCTGACGCTCGGAAATCTGCTGCTCAGCCGTCTGCGCCTGAAGGTGAGAGGCCTTTTATCCACAGCAGAGGAGGCACGGCTGGAGGAGCAACATCATCGCTGGCGGGCCGCCTGGGAGAAGAAAGCCCAGCAGGAGTTTCGCTCACGTTTAAGGCTCTGGCAGAATTATCTCGAAGATTACTCAGAAACGCCTTCTGCCTTCGCTTCGGATTATCCGCAGGAAGTGCGCCATCGGGCGATCCTGGAGCTACTCCAGGCCGAGATGGCTGCGCCGCTGCCCGAAGCTCCGCTGCTCCAGCAACTGGATGACCATCTACGCGCCGTTTTTATCCCCGGCCCCTTCCTCTGGGAGGCTGACCTGCAACCGGCCTTCCCGCAGGAAACCTGGTGGTATCTCTATGGGAGATTGAAGGGATGAGAGGCGCAAGACGCCCTCTTCTCCCCGCCTTCATCGGGAAGGTACAGACGCCGGTCGGGACGCTTTGGATTGCCACCACCGAACAGGGAGTCCTGGCGGTGGATTGGGCCGAAAGCGAGGCCGCTTTTTGCGCCTATCTGCGCAGGCGGTTTCGACGCACCTGCCTGGAAGATGCTGCCAAAGTGGCCGCAGTGGCCCGTCAGTTGCAGGAGTATTTCAACCGTGAGCGCCGGCACTTTGAGCTACCGATAGACTGGTCGGGTCTGCGGCCGTTCCAGCGAGAGGTGCTGCAGGCCACGTTGACGATCCCCTACGGCGCAACGCGCACCTACCTGGACCTGGCGCGTCAGATCGGGCGCCCGCAGGCTGCGCGGGCGGTGGGACGCGCTGAAGCCAGCAACCCAATCCCGATCATCATCCCCTGCCATCGCGTGATCGGCAGCGATGGGAAAATGCACGGCTACGGCGGTGGAGAGGGGATCAAGACCAAAGTTTTTCTGCTGGAACTGGAGGGGGCGATCCTTCCGTGAAACGGAGCGCAGGAGGGCATAAAGATCGCAAGCAGCGGCAAGCCATGGATCGGAGGGGCAGAGAGCCGGGGGAAACCGGATCGGCTCCAGGCTGGGTTGGATGGCGCACAGGGAATCAAGCCGAATGAAAAAGCCGGCCAGCAGGCGCAAAATTCGCCGCAAACCGATAGCTCCTTTTCACTTTTTCCCCTATAATATATCGTGAAAATATCACAATACCCAGGGTATAATCGAAGAGACAGGAGGGAAGTGTGTCTCCACATCGTTTCTGGCGCAATTGGGTGATAGCAGGGTTGTTTTTCTACGTGCTGGCGCTCTTTTTGCTACGCATCTATTTCCAGCCTGCCAGGGTTTTGCTCCTGGACGTGGCCATCGGCCTGGGACTGTTCATCGGCTGGGTGTTCTTTTTCTCCCAGTTTGTGCTGCCGGTGCAGGGATGGCAGAGGCGACTGCAGATTTTCTGGAGGGTACTGCTTTTCTGGTGGCGTGGCCCGGTGATTTTCGTCGAAAACGGCATCCCGCGCGAGCGCGCCGGCGAGTCACAACGCAGAGGGCCCGGCGTGCTCTGGCTGGATAGCGCCAGTGGAGGCGTGATCCGCAACGCGGTGCGCTTCGTTCGTCCCATCGGTCCGGGTGTGCACTTTACCAGTCCTGGAGAATATCCGGCCGGCTTTGTGGATTTGCACGCTCAGGTGCATACGATTGGCCCCAACCAGAACGATCAGCCGTTTGAATCTACCGATGCGGAGGTGCAGGCGCGCCGCCTGGCGACCAGCGGCCTGACCCGCGATGGGAACGAAGTGGTTTGCACGTTGAGCGTGATCTTCAAGATAGATGCCGAACCGGCCAGAGGGGATCGGCCGGGGTCACGGTTTGGTTATCATCCGGAATCCGTGCTGCACGCCATTCGCGGGGAGGGGATGGAAGTGCAGGTGCGCCAGGGGGGAGCGCGTCGGGTGCGCTGGAATCAGTTACCGGCGCTGCTGGCGGCCGATCTATGGCGCGAGTATCTGGCAAAATTCACCTTAGACGAGCTGTTTCAAGAACAAGAATGGACATTCCCTGAGCCGCCCCCACCTCCCTCGCCCCGTCTGGACGAAACAACGGCCTATTACCGTCCATTCCGGGCTGTAAAACCGCAAAGGGGCGTGCAAGGCGCCCTGGCAGAGATGCTCCACGTGATCAATCGGTTCCTGGAGGCCAGGCTACAACGCTATCTGGAAGCCTTTCGCCCTCCGCCCGCCGAGGATACGGTGATGGGCAGGCCTGCAGCCCCTTCTACCACGACTTCTTACAGGGAAACAGCCCTGCAAATGATCCAGCGGATGGTGCTCTGGAGACTGCAACATCGAAAGGTGCCGCAACTGGATAACAACGGTCGCTACACCGGTCAAATGCAGGACAGCCCTGAGTTTGAACTGCTGCAGGAGAGGGGGTTGCGCGTCCGCGCCGTCAATATCGCCAATGTTCGCTTCCCGGAGAAAATCGAGGAGGGATTGCTCCAGGGATGGACGGCCTCCTGGTTAGAGCGCGCCCGAAAAGAGCATCAACAAATTGAGCAACAGCGCGCCATTACCCAGGTGCAGGCACAGGAAAGAGCGTTGATCGAATATGCGACGCGCCTGAGCCGGGATCTGGAAGGGGTGCGGTCTTCAGGCCACGATGTTAACCAAACGCTTCGCGCGCTGCTGCAGCGCTCGCGCCGTGAATTGCAGCGCGATCCCGCCCTTCAACAGCGCGCCACGAACGAGATCGCCCAGATAGATGAGATTCTACAATGGCTGGAGAGTAACCCATGACCACCCCCGCTGTAAGCAGAGAAATCCTCGCTCAGAAAGAGCAGGCACTGACCTCGCTCCAGGCCGAATGGCGAAACTTCCGCCTCCTTCTCAGCCGCCTGCTTGACTTTTTCATGGACAGTTTTTTCGATCTTTCCAGCCAGGGTCAGGTACGGCGCGCCTTGATCGTGGGACCCCTGGTGCTGCTTGTGCTTTTTGCTCTGCTTTCTCTCAGCATTCGGCAAAGCTCTTTCCCGATTCAAGATTTATTTAATGTTTTGCTTAATCCTTTAGATATTATTTCAGGAGATCGCTCCCTAAAATTGATCTGGGAGTTCTCCTTGTTTTTCGTCAAGGCGCTTGCCCTCTTTGGCCTGGCGTATGTCTCGGCCCTGCACGTGGCCTCCATTTACCAGAGCGATCTGTTCGAGTTTGAAGACCTTTCAATTTCGCGCCAGTTTCTGACTTCCGCTGCTTTTGGAGGTTCGACGTACACATTACACATCGCAGAAGGAGAGGTTGCAGAAAGGGATCGCCGTTCACCGATTTACCTGATCGGCGGGCCGGGATGGGTGCAGGTTGCGATGGATTCGGCAGTTCTGTTCGAGTATCCAGATGGACGCCCCCACGTGATCGGCCCCACCCCCCTGCCGGTCAGGCTGGGCGCTTTTGAGCGTCTTCGTGAGCCGGTGATTGACCTGCGCGATCAATTCCTGGGCAGCTTTACAGGGGAAGCGGAAAGAATCCGCAGCCGTAGCCGCGATGGCATTCCCATCGAGGCACATGATGTTCGCTTCGTGTTCAGCATCTTTCGCGGCGGTCAAAATCCCACATTGCAAATGCCTTATCCCTTTCAACCGAGCGCCGTGGAAAGCCTGATCTATGGTCTGAGCAGCCGCGTTCAGGATGACGAACGGCGACCCTCTGCGCTTTCCACGGACTGGAAGGCTACCATGCGTACCATGATCCGCAGCGAACTGGCTCGCTTCATGAGCACCCACCCCTTGAACGAGTATCTGGCGAGCATCGGGGCTCCAGAAATCCAGAGCATGAGAAACCGCGCCACCGTTCTGCAGGAAAACCTGCGGGAGGTAGACCCGGATCATCCACTTCCATCTTCCGGGTCAGAGTCAGCGCCGCGTTTCGCCTCGCGGACAGATTTGAAAAGCCTGTTTGATCGCTTTGCCAGTCAGTTCGCCAGTAACGCCCATCGGCGCGGGGTGGAACTGCGCTGGTTAGGTCTGGGAACCTGGAAACCGCCGGCCGGGATTGTGCTGCAACACCACGAAGAGGCCTGGCGATTGAGCCGCGAGAATCTGCGACGAGGTAGCGCAGAGGCAATAGCGCAACTGGAGCAGGAAGCGAAATGGGAAGAATTAATGCGCCGTATCCAGAGTGTACCGCTGGGGACCTTCCACAGGTATTACGGGAAAGAAACGCCTCGGCGTGTCAAACGAGCGCTCCTGCAGGAATATTGTGAGCAACTCAAAGAAGCCCGTGACGCTCTTCTGAAAAAAGACAAAATTACGCCGCTCTCCGGAGAGGAAGCACTCTGGTTGCAATCGCTGGCCAGGACCATCCAAACCCTGGAAGGCAGAGCACATTTCATCGGTCAGACCGGGCCTTTATCCCCACCGCCATAAACGCCGACTGCATACTTTTGTTCGATAACCATTCCAGGAGATTTTCATGTCCCATCTGATCCTCTTGAGCGAGGTGAGTCAGGCCCTGCAACTGGGGATGCCCGTCGTCGCGCTGGAATCCGCTGTGATCACGCATGGCCTGCCATCTCCCTACAATCTTTCGCTGGCCAGAGATATGGAAACCGCCGTACGGATGAATGGAGCCACCCCGGCTACTATCGCCATCTTAAACGGGAAGGTGCATATCGGTCTGAATGCACTTCAGATGGAGCGGCTGGCCCAGAAGAGCGAAGAGACGATCAAAGTCAGTCGAAGGGATATTGCGGTGGCAATTCAGCGCAAGGTGCATGGAGGAACAACGGTCGCCGGGAGCATCACGCTGGCTCACCAGGCTGGCATCAAAGTCTTTGCGACCGGCGGGATTGGCGGCGTGCATCGAGAAGCGCCGTTCGATATTTCCGCCGATCTGTACGCGCTTTCTGACACCCCCCTGATCGTTGTCTGCGCCGGGGCCAAAGCCATCCTCGACCTGAACGCCACCGTGGAGCGACTGGAATCGCTGAGCGTTCCGGTCCTGGGGTATCAAACAAAGGAATTCCCCGCCTTTTACTCTCGCGAGAGCGGTCTGCCGCTGAGCCTTTCTGTGAATTCTCCTGCAGAGATCGTGGAATTCGCTCAGCTTCACTGGGAAATGGGCCTGCGGAGCGCGGTGCTGGTTGTTCAACCCCCACCTGCCGAAGAAGCCATTCCGCGCCAGACGGTGGAAGGATGGATTCAACGTGCGAACGCGGAAGCGATGCAGGCGGGAGTGCGAGGCAACGCGTTGACCCCTTACCTGCTGCGCCGCGTGGATGAACTGAGCAACGGGCAGGCCTTACGCGTCAACCTGGCGCTTTTGCTCCATAACGCCCGCCTGGCAGCACAGATCGCGGTGGCCCTGGCCCATCAGGCACGCAGGCAGGTTTAGGAGAGACCGCGGACCGCGGTAGGACAGGCTTTCCAGCCTGTCAGGGAGGAGCAGACCGTCAACGAATGGGGGAACGAATAAACGAATGTGGACCGCGGACGGCAGACAGCGTAGGACAGGCTTTCCAGCCTGTCAGGGAGGGGCAGACCGTCAACGAATGGGG
>JAGHYK010000162.1 GCA_017743695.1 Chloroflexota bacterium | reverse complement strand
AGTTGGGCGGCTTGCGAGCCTGCAAGCAGTGATGGCTGACCTCTCGGTAGGCCAGCTGCTTCTGCAGTCGCGGGAGAGATACCTTTCCCATGGGAGGTGTGACGAGAAATGCGCATCCTGGTTGTTGAGGATGAGCCGGGCATCGCCCGCTTTATCCGCCAGGGCCTTAGTGAGGCTGGCTATGCTGTGGATGTCGCGTCCGATGGAGAGGAGGGCCTGGATTACGCGCTGGCAGCGCCGTACGACCTCCTCGTCCTGGACATTCTCCTGCCCAAAATGGACGGCCTGCGCCTGCTCCGTGAACTCCGGGAACGGGGCGTGCGCACACCAGTCCTTCTGCTCACTGCGCTCGACACGGTAGAGGACCGGGTCAAGGGGCTGGATAGCGGTGCTGACGATTATCTGGTCAAGCCCTTTGCCTTCCCTGAATTGCTGGCTCGTGTGCGCGCCCTGCTGCGCCGCCCGCCGCTACAGAGCAATCCGGTGCTCAGGGTAGGTGACCTGGAACTGGACACAGTGCGGCGAGAGGTGCGTCGCGCCGGGCGTCGGATTGACCTCAGCCCGCGCGAATTCTCCCTGTTAGAGTACCTGATGCGACATCCCAATCAGGTGCTTACCCGTACCCAGATTGCCGAGCACATCTGGAACTTTGATTTTTACGCCGAATCCAATGTCGTGGATGTCTACATTGGCTATCTACGCCGCAAGATAGATCGGGGTTTTGATCGGCCTTTGATTCATACTGTGCGCGGCGTCGGCTACCGGCTCAGCGCGGAGGAAGAAGATGCGTAGATGGTGGCCTGGCCGGCCTACGCTACGGGTGCGATTGACGGCCTGGTATATGCTGCTGATGGCGCTGACCCTGCTCCTTTTCAGCGGCTACCTGTACTTTCGGCTGGAACGTAGCCTGCTGGCCCAGGTTGATGCCACCCTCCAGGTAACAGCTTCCCAGGCGCTCACGAACCTGGATGAGGAAAATGGTCGCCTTGCCTTCCAGAACAACGAAGCCTCCCGGCTCGTGACTGCCCGTCTGAGCCAGTCGGGTTTTGCCGTGCGCCTGATCGCGCCCGATGGGATGGTGTGGGATGGTTTCGGTGGTTACCAGGAAGTGCCCCTGTGGGTTCCAGATGCCGCCGGCTATCGGACAGTGGGGACAGGGGAAGCACGTTGGCGCGTTTACAGCCAGCCCATCCAGACACCCGATGGGCAATCCGTGGTCTGGCTCCAGGTCGCTCAATCCATAACACCCGTGGATGACACAGTAGAAAACCTGCGTACCCAGATCCTCCTGGGCCTGCCCCTCATCCTGATGCTGGCTGGGTTAGGAGGTTATTTCCTGGCCAACCGTGCCCTGCGGCCCATAGACCGCATTACCCGCACCGCGCAAGCCATCAGTGCCAGCCAACTGGATCAACGTATCGGCTATACAGGCCCGCAAGACGAAGTGGGGCGGCTGGCCACTACCTTTGACAACATGCTGGACCGGCTGCAGAAGGCCTTTGAGCGCGAACGGCGCTTTACCGCTGATGCCTCTCACGAATTGCGCACCCCGCTCACAGCCCTCAAAGGGCGGCTTGGCGTAACGCTGAGCCAGCCTCGTACCCCCGCAGAGTATGAAAACGCCTTGCGCGACCTGGAGCAGGAAGTGGACCGCCTGATCCGCCTGAGCACTGACCTTCTTTTCCTGGCCCGTTTGGACCAAAGGCGCCTGCCCTGGCAGCCGCAGGCCTTGGACCTCTCCGATTTGCTCGGCGCCGTTGTTGAACAAATGCGACCGTTGGCCGAAGATAAGGGACTGGTTCTGACCGAGGAAGTGCCACCCGCGCTATCCATCTTGGGAGACCCGGACCACCTTATCCGCCTCTTCGTGAACCTATTGGATAACGCCATCAAGTACACACCACCGGGAGGCCAGGTGGTTTTGCGGGCTGGGAAGGAGCGCACAGGGGTGTGGGTCGCCATCAGCGACACCGGGCCGGGCATCCCGCCAGAGCACTTGCCACACCTGTTTGAGCGCTTCTACCGGGTGGAAGAGTCCCGCTCACGCCCCAGTGGGGGAGCCGGGTTAGGATTAGCGATTGCCTATGAAATCGCACGCTGGCATGGGGGCACAATAGAGGTGCAGAGCGAGCCAGGTCACGGAGCAACTTTCACCGTGCATTTGCCACTTCAGCCTCGCCGCGAGGCGCAAAAGGCGGACTGATTGGAATTTGAAAGTGGCATTGAGGACAGGCTCAGCAGAAAGAAGGGTGACGCGATGACTCAACCTGTCTCTTGGCACGGTCTCACTGGTGAAGAAGCCGCCCGCTTATTGGTCCAGTTCGGACCCAACACGATTACTGAAGCCAAGCCCCACCCCTGGGTGGCGTTCCTCAAACGCCTATGGGGACCTGTCCCCTGGATGCTGGAAGCGGCGGTAATTCTCGAAATCGTCCTGGGCAAATACGACGAAGCGGCCATCATCGCTGCGCTCATCTTGTTCAACGCCGTTTTCAGCACGATTCAGGAAAAGCGTTCGTCCGACGCGCTGGCGCTGTTGCGCCGGCGCCTGCAACTGACCGCCCGCGTCTGCCGCGATGGCCAGTGGCAGTCGCTTCCCTCCGAGCAACTCGTCCCCGGCGACGTGATTCACATCCGCATGGGCGACCTGCTCCCGGCCGATGTGCAGTTGCTGGACGGCAACCTGCTGCTCGACCAGTCTGCCCTGACGGGCGAATCGCTGCCGGTAGAGGTCACGAGCGGCGGAATGGGCTATGCCGGTACAACGGTCCGGCACGGCGAGGCCACTGCTCTCGTCACGGCGACCGGCGCGCGTACCCGCTTCGGCTGCACCGCCGAACTGGTACGCACTGCCAAAAGCCAGAGCAACCTGGAACGGGTTATCTTTTCGGTGACGAAAGCATTGGTGATCCTGGACGGCGCCCTGGTGCTGGCCGTGCTCGCGTATGCGTTGGCGACCCACATGCCCCTCCTGCAAGTGTTGCCGTTTGCGCTCATCCTGTTGGTCGCGTCGGTGCCAGTGGCGCTTCCCGCCACTTTCGCTATCGCCACCGCGCTGGGCGCACAGGATCTCTCGCATCAGGGCGTGTTGGTGACCAATCTCGCGGCGATTGAGGAAGCCGCCGGAATGGATGTACTGTGCACCGACAAGACCGGCACGATCACCGAGAACCGCCTCAGCGTGGCCGATCTGCATCCTTATGCTGTCTCAACCGAAAATGAGCTGCTGCGTCTGGCGGCAATGGCCTGCGATCCTGCCACGCAAGACCCACTCGACCTGGCCATCCTCCAACGGGCGCAAGAACATGGCGTACTGCCCGATTTCAGCCAACGTCAGCATTTCCTGCCGTTCGATCCGGCGAATAAACGCTCGGAAGCCGATTTTCGCCAGAATGGCACGCTTCTCCACGTTGCCAAAGGGGCGCCGCACGTCATCGCATCTCTCTGCGCCAACCCGCCCGCCACCCTCGAAGCGGATGTGGAGGCCCTGTCCGCGCAAGGCTACCGCGTGCTGGCGGTGGCGCACGGCGATGCGCAAACGATGCAGATGACAGGGCTGGTCTCTCTGCAAGATCCGCCCCGCGCCGATTCCGCCGCGCTTATCCGCCGGTTGCGCGAGCTGGGCATCCGCGTCATCATGGTCACGGGCGATGGACTTCCCACCGCCCGCGCCGTGGCGCGCCAGGTGGGGATCGGCGATCATGCCTGCCCGGCGCAGCCGCTGCAGGCGAATGACTTTCTTGACCCGACCTGCGACGTGTTCGGCGAAGTCCTGCCGGAGCACAAGTTCGCGCTGGTGCAGGCCCTGCAAAAAGATGGCCACATCACCGGCATGACTGGCGACGGGGTGAACGACGCGCCAGCGCTCAAACAGGCGCAGGTGGGTATCGCTGTCTCGAACGCCACTGATGTCGCCAAAGCTGCCGCCAGCCTGGTACTGACCCAACCGGGCCTGGGAAACATCCTTACCGCCATCCAGGTAAGCCGCCAGATTTATCAGCGCATGTTGACCTACACCTTAAACAAGATCATCAAGACCATTCAAATCGCTGGCTTCCTCAGCCTCGGCTTGATTTTCACCGGCACTTTCGTCACCACACCTTTGCTGGTCGTTCTGCTCCTGTTCGCCAATGACTTCGTCACCATGTCCATCGCCACGGATCGCGTGCGCGCCTCGCGTAAGCCCGACCGCTGGGATGTGCGCGTCATGCTCGTCCCGGCTCTCAGCCTGGGCTTGCCGGTCTTGGCGTTGACCTTCGGCATCTTCCTGGCTGGCCGCAACCTCTTGCATCTGTCCGTGGCGGAACTGCAAACGCTCTCGTTTCTGACGCTGGTTTTCACTGCGCAGGGCATGATCTACCTGGTGCGCGAGCGGCATCACTTCTGGGCTTCGCGGCCCGGCGGGTGGATGATGCTCGCCTCCGCGTTGGACATCCTGGCCGTCATCCTGCTGGCCACCCTCGGGGTGTTGATGCAGAGCATTCCGCTTTGGCTGACGCTGGGCACATTCGCTCTGGTTGCCGTCGCCCTGTTTGGGCTAGATTTTCCCAAGGTCTGGGTCTTTCAGAAGCTTAATCTCCACTAAACGGGAGGCGAAAATAAGAGAATTCTCTTTGTGATTTCACGGTCTTCTTACTCGACTCCTGTATACTGAAAGCAGAATGATGCTCTGGGCATGCACGGGGCATCGTTCAGAAAACCAAATTCAGTAACAGGAGGTTACCATGAAAGTGAACAAATGGATCGTAGGAGCGATGGTCGGCATCAGTCTGTTGGTGGCAGGCATGGGGGCCAGGGCCGTACTCGCTCAGAGGCCTACTCCCGCCACGCCGCCCGCGGCGGTTCAGCAAGAGGCCGGCCCCGATGATCAGGTGCAGGAGCCTTCCTATACCGGCAGTATCGGGGTGGATCAGGCCCAATATGAGGGCATGAGCGAAGCGGACGAGGCTGCTGCCCTGCAGGGGATGGCAACGATCAGCGCCGACCAGGCCAAGGCAGCCGCCGTGGCGGCCAACCCCGGCACTACCGTCGTGAAGGTGGGACTGGACAACGAAAACGGTGTCCTGGTCTACAGCGTGGAGCTAAACAACGGCCTGGATGTGAAAGTGGACGCTGGCAACGGCGCGATCCTGCACATCGAACAGGCTGGTGCGGACCAGGAAACATCAGGAGACCGCGACAACGTGCAGGAAGAACACGAGAGCCAGGCTGACGATGCGATGGAGACGCCTGGGGTGGAAGACGCTGTAGGACAGTAAGCGCCAGGAGGCACCAGCCTGTCCTCAGCAGAGTGACGGATAGTCTGAGGGCCCAGGGTGACCAATCGTGATCACCCTGGGCTCTGCTTCTCTGTCAGACCTCTTGTATAGCGCTGGGGGATGCGGCACATGGCATTGCCAGCCCACCGTTGCGGACTGAACAGGGACCTTCTCTGCTCCCTCTTACCGAAGCAGGCGATAGAACCGGAAAAGCCTGAATATTCCCGTTCGCTCGCACCAAGATCATTGCAGGTGTTGATTTCGCCGTTGCCAATACCGACAAGCCTGAGGTAGCCATAAAAGAAAAAAGACAGACTGCCAACCGTGTCTCCCCGTCCTTCCGTTGGTGGCTCACTTTGTCCAGCAGCGCCGCCCAACATCTCGCTTCAGCCGACGCCGCCTGCGGCGGCGCGGCTGAGCTCG
>JAGHYK010000161.1 GCA_017743695.1 Chloroflexota bacterium | reverse complement strand
TTCGTCTGAGGCCTTTCCGCCACAGGCGATTTTTTTGTCCTCCATACACGATGAGTCTCTTACGCGCCTTCTTTTCCCGCTTTCCTGCCCAATACTGGCTGATGACCAGCGGCGTCTTTTTGAGCACGCTGGGCGGCAGCATGATTGGCCCATTTCTTCTGATCTACGCCAGTCAGAAATCGGGCCTGCCTTTGCGCACCGTCGCCAGCCTGGTGAGCATCAATGCCGCCACCGGATTGGTTGCCTCCCTGCTCGCAGGCAGCCTTGCGGATCGCTTTGGTCGCAAGGGGATCATGAATCTCAGCCTGACGGTGAACGCTTTCGCCTATCTCCTGATGCGTGGCGCGGAAAGTTACCCTGAGTTCGCGGCGTTGATGATCCTGACCGGCCTGTTCAGTCCCCTGTATCAGGTAGGCGCCGATGCCATGCTGGCAGATTTGATCCCCTCCGAGCAGCGCGCCGACGCTTATGCCATTACGCGCGTGGTCAACAACGCTGCGTTTGCCATCGGCCCGGCGATAGGCGGTTTCATGGCAGCGCGTTCCTACGATCTGGCTTTCCTGGGCACGTTCAGCGGGCTGATGAGCTATAGCCTGATGCTCTTTTTCCTGGGGCGCGAAACGCTCCGTCAAGGCCTCGCCGCTGACTCCCATGCAGGCTACACTCAGGTTTTGCGCGATGGGCATTACCTGCTCTTCATCGCCTTGCTCTCCCTGGGATTGATCGCCCCCTCCTTGCTGTGGATTCTCCTTTCGGTTTACGTCAAAACCCATTTCGGCATCCCCGAAAACCTTTATGGCTGGATTCCTGCGACGAACGCGCTGATGTGCGTCTTTCTGCAATACTCTGTGACCCGCTGGACGCGTCGCCTGCCCGACCTGAACGCCATCGCGTTGGGGATGCTGGTTTATGCGTTGGGGGTGGGAAGCGTGGCCTGGATGCGTTCCTTCTGGGGATTCTGGCTGAGTATGGTGATCATGACCTTCGGGGAGCTGATCCTGGTGCCCAGGGCAAGCAAATACGTGGCAGACCTGGCGCCTGAAGCACTACGCGGACGCTACATGAGCCTTTACTGGTTGGGCTGGGGTCTGGCTCGTACAGCAGCACCGTTGATCGGGGGCGCATTGCACGACTTCATCTCCCCGCAGGCGATCTGGCACGGTGGATTCCTGCTTGGGTTGATCAGCACAGCCGGCCTGCTCGGACTGGCGCATTTCCCCGTTCCGGGCAAGCATGAGGAGCCCCTGCCGGCAAAGTCAGCCGGCGCATTCAGCCGATCCAGGCCTCCAGGCGCTCCTTGACCGCCGGCCACTCGCTCTCTATGATGCTGAAATACACAGAGTGACGGATCGTGCCATCGGCCAGGATCATGTGATTGCGTAACATCCCCTCCCGTACAGCACCGATACGTTCCAGGGCGCGAATCGAACGCTCGTTGCGCGAATCGGCCTTGAATTGCACGCGAATACACCCCAACGTCTCGAAGGCGTGACGCAGCAGCAAGTATTTGCATTCCGTATTGACCACCGTGCGCTGATAATTCACCCCATACCATGTGCCGCCGATCTCCAGGCCGTGATGCTCCGGGCGGATCTCCAGATAGCGCGTTGCCCCAATCGCGCGCCCGTTCTGCTTGAAAATCACCGCAAAAGGCAAATCTGTACCGCGTGCCTGCCGTTGGAGCATATCCTCCACCCAGGCGCGCATCTTTTCCTCGGTATCCGGATAGCCATAGAGCATGTATCGCCAGATGCTTTCATCATGGCCGGCCTCCGCCAGATCCGGCACATGCTGCAATCCCAAAGGTTCCAAACGCACAAATTTTCCTTCCAGGATGACAGGCTTGACCTCCATCATGATAAATCCCTTCACGGAAAGTGAGCGTTATCTTTCATTTCGACGCAGGAGAAAGACGATAGCAAACAGCAATGTGGAAACCAGGACAATGGCTGCCCCTGAGGCGATTCCCAGATAGTAAGAGAGATACAGCCCAATCAGGCTGGAGAATATGGCGAAAATCGTGGCCAGGCCCATCATGGCCGGCAGGCGATGGGTCAGGAGATAAGCCGTTGTTGCAGGGGTGATCAGCATGGCCACCATCAGCGCCACGCCGACCGTTTGTAACGCCACCGCTACGGTGATCGCTATCAGGATCAGGAACAAATTTTCCAGGTGGCGCGTCGGCAGGCGCAGGGTGGCAGCCAGAACCGGATCAAACGAGATGACCAGAAATTCTTTGTAGAGCAAAAAAACCAGCAAAAGCACAACGCCGCCGAAGATCGCCATGCGCCAGAGCGCCGCTTCCGAAACACCCAGCACGTCCCCGAAGAGGAAATGGCTCAAGTCCACGGCATAAGAGCGGACGGTCGAGATCAAAGCGATCCCCAGGGCAAACATGCCAGCAAAGACGATCCCGATCGCGGTATCCTCGCGCAGGCGCGCCGAGCGGGTGAGCGCACCGATCCCCAGGGATGCCAGGATGGAAGTGCCCAGCGCCCACCAGAAAAGCGCCTCCCGGTTGGCGCCGCTGAGCAAATATCCCAGCGCCACGCCGGGTAACAGGGTGTGCGCCAGGGCATCTCCAAAAAAGGCCATACCGCGCAGCACCACATAACTGCCGATCACGGCGCATACTGTGCTGACGATCAGCGCCGCTAACAGGGCGCGGAACATGAAAGGATAGGCAAACGGCGAAAGAAGCAGTTCAGAAAGGTTCATAGAAAGACGGCTCCTGGCAGCACGTATCCCCCAGTGCGATCTGCTCGTTCTCGCTCTGTACGATCTTCAACCTTCCGCCATAGGCGCGTTGCAATCGTTCCTGGCTGAACACATCGGAAGGAGCACCAAAGCCGATCAGACGGCGGTTGAGCAGCATCACCCTGTCAAAGAAGCGCGCCGCCTGGTCCAGATCATGCGTGGCGACCATCAGCGTCACACCTTGCTCCCGCAAGGTATCCAGCAGCGCCAGGATGCTCTCCTGCGAAGGAATGTCCAGTCCGTTGAGCGGTTCATCCATCAGGAGCAGCTCGGCTTCCTGCGCCAGCGCACGGGCGATGAACATGCGTTGCTGTTGCCCGCCGGAAAGTGCCTGAATGGGGCGATCCGCCATCTCCGCCAGGCCGACGGTTTCAAGCGCCTGCCTCACCCGTTGCCGATCCTCCCTGCCAGGCCGGCGCAAGAGGCCGATGCGAGCCACGCGCCCCATCATCACCACATCCTCAACCGTGACCGGAAAACGCCATTCCACCTGGCTGCGCTGCGGCACGTAGCCAATACATACATGGTGCGAGGGATGCGATCCATAAATGCGAACTTCGCCCGCCGTGGGGCGAATGACGCCGGCGATCACCTTGAACAGGGTACTCTTACCAGCACCATTCGGCCCAACGACTGCGATGCGTTCGCCCGCGTGCAGATGGAAGGTAATATCCTCCAGCGCGATGGATTCCCCATAGCGCACCGTCAGGTGGCGCACATCCAGAAGGGGTTGATCGAGCTGATGAACAGGATGGGAGGACATTGTCATTTCAATCCCTGTACAATCTGCGTTACATTATAGCGCATAAACTTCAGATACGTATCGGCCTCGCTGCCGGCGGGGCCCAAATCGTGATAGAGTTGCACCAGACGCACCCCGGTATCCCTGGCGATCTGTTCAGCCAGTGCCCGATTTCCGATCTCCTCCACAAAAATCACCGGCACCCCATAGGAGCGAATGGCTTGCTCCAATGCGGCCAGTTCCTGGGCCGAAGGGGCCGCCTCGGTGCTGAAAGAGGGGAGCACGGCGCCGATTTGCTCAAATCCATATCGCTGTGCAAAATAGCCATAGGCACGATGATCGGTCACGAGCTTGCGACGTTCCGGTGGAATCTGTGCCACCTGTTCACGGATCCAGGTATCCAGCTCTTTTAACTGCGCTTTGCAGGCCTCGGCGTTCTTGCGGTACACGGATGCATGAGCGGGATCGGCCTGGCTCAACGCCTCGGCAATGGTATCCGCCCAAATCATGACATTGTTTGGGTCGAGCCAGGTGTGAGGATCGAAGCCATGCTCATGCATCGCCTGCTGTTCGCCCTGGTGTTCACTCTCTGCGCCTTCAAACTTTATGAGCGGCACATCCCGCGCCACCTCGATCAGGCGATCTTTCGCTCCGGCATTTTCCAGGATCGGCTCCAGGAACGTTTCCAGGCCGGCGCCATGGGCAAAAATCAGGCGCGCTTTGGAAACCATTACGCTATCCTGAGGGCGCGGCACGTACTGATGCACATCGCCCCCGATAGGGAGCAGGGTTTCCACGCGAACAAAATCGCCTCCAACCTGCCTGACGACATCAGAAACGACGGGCATGGTAGCAACGACCAGCAACTCGCCTCCGCCGCCGGGCGCACTGGCAGCCCCACACGCCGAAGCGAGCAGAGAAAAAACAAGCAGAATCATCAAAAGCGATCTTCTTAGCATCGGAACCTCCTTTTTGAAATTGATAATCTTTTTCAAAAAGGAGCAAATTTTGATCGGGGCAGCATCGCCCCGATTTGCTCCCCTGTTCAGTGCATCCAGGAGAATCTGGAGTGAACGAACACCGCGCCAACCAGGAGCACAGGGATCGCCAGGGCTGTGATCACGGGAAATGGGCGCAAGTTTGACAGCGGCCTGCCACTCTTTTCGGCTTCCTGGCGCTGACGGCTATCCAGGATCAGGCCGGCAGCAGCTACGGCAGGGATGGCGGCGCAAAACATGCACATCGAGAATTCCTGGTGACCTGTCCAAACAACATTTCGGCTCAAGAGACGGCCTGTTTACAGGCCTGGCAGAGGCCAAAAAGTTGTAGCCAGTGAGAGCGGATTTCAAAACCGGTTTGCTCACCGACCCGAGCGAATAACGCCTCCAGATCATCGCCATCGAAATATTCAACCCGGCGGCAACGCTCGCAAATCAACAAGTGTTGGTGACCTTCGAGGCTGGGAAGATAAGCGTTACATCCATCTTCTTGATGCACTCGTTGCACCAGATGCAGCGCGCTCAACATCTCCAGCGTGCGGTAAACGCTCACCAGCCCCAGCGCTGGATAACGTCGCCGGGCGATCTCATAGACTTCGAGGGGACTGAGCGCCCGCTTGCTCGTCGCCACCACTTCGACCACCGCGCGCCGCGCTTCCGTCAAACGATAACCATGAGCCTGGAGACTTTCAAGCCACGAAGTGACACGGATGCTCATACTGAAAACCGTTTTCAATTCTATGTCGAAGGTGGGATTTTGTCAAGGAAGAGCCGGAAAATGTGCCCGCTGCCCGCCTTAAAACCTTGCCCGAAATCAAAGCCTCTGGTATAATCACTGCGCCTTCTAAAGGGAGTGCCGACGTAGCTCAACCGGCAGAGCAGCCGCCTTGTAAGTGGCAGGTTACGGGTTCGATTCCCGTCGTCGGCTCCAGATGAGGCAAACTGGTTTCCCTGGGCGGTTAGCCAAGTGGCCAAAGGCGGCTGACTGTAAATCAGCTGGCGGAACGCCTTCGGAGGTTCGAATCCTTCACCGCCCACCTTGCGAAATGCCCTCATAGCTCAGGAGGTAGAGCACACCCTTGGTAAGGGTGGGGTCATGGGTTCAAATCCCATTGGGGGCTCTTTCGCGTAATGCCCTTATACAAGGAGAAAGAAAAATGGCGAAGCAAAAGTTTGAACGGACGAAGCCGCATCTGAACGTGGGGACGATGG
>JAGHYK010000160.1 GCA_017743695.1 Chloroflexota bacterium | reverse complement strand
GACCGCGGACGGCGAAGTGGACGGCAGACGGCGGACCGCGGACGGCGAAGCGGTACATCTTTTTGGAATGAGCGCACCTGTGGTAAACTCTGACACGAATCCATCTCAGGAGGATCGAGGTTGAAATGACTCGTTTCAGGTGGTTGGTTGCGTTTTTGACCCTGTGGGCGACGCTCGGCTGTATCATTTTTCTGGGAGGCCCGGACTATCCGACGACCAGCGTGCCCTTCTCCCCAGAAATGGGTCAGACCGCACAGGCTCAGCTCAAGACCGCCATCGCGGAAGCCACGCAGAGCGGACGCTTTACGCTTACATTGACCCAGGAGCATCTGACAGCCCTGCTGAATGCCCGTTTGCAGGAGCGCTCCGGCTTGAATTTTAAAGAGCCGCTTGTCCTTTTGCACCCTGACGTGATGGAGATTTACGGCAAGGTTCAGCAGGGGAATGTGGTGGCGAATGTGAAAATCAGCCTCGCCGTAAGCGTGAATGCCCAGGGGAAGCCCCAGTTTCAGATCGTCAGCGTCGTTCTTGGGCCGTTGCCCCTGCCGCAGGGTGTGCTCGAAAGCATTACCGCCATGCTGAACGAGGCCTTTGTGGGCGCGGTCGGCCCGGCGGCGACCGGGTTGCGCCTGGAGAGCATCGTGATCGAAGAAGGCCGCCTCACGCTGCGCGGCCGCGTTCGGTAATTATAACACGGGGATGTGCTCCGCATTCTTCCGCCCCCGAGGTCTGCCCTGGATATGGCGCGCCCTGCTGGGGCTTTTCGTTTTGCTTTCCCTGAGCGCCTGTGAGCTTTCCACGCGCACCGCTACCATCGAGGTCAGGGTGCAGGCCGATGGTCAAACGCGGACGGTGCGCGTGCCGGTGGGGAGCACGGTGCGCGAGGTGTTAGAGCGCGTCGGCCTCACACCCCAGCCCCTTGACCGCAGTGAGCCGCCCTTCTATCAGGTTGTCAAGGAGGGCGAGCTGGTACAATTGAAGCGGGTGCGCGAGGAATTCATCACCGAGGAGGTGATCCTGCCCTTCGAGCAGCAACTGGTGCGCAGCGAGAGCCTGCCCCTGGGGAGCACGCTCCTGATTCAAGAGGGCAAAAACGGGCGGCAGGAGATCACCTATCGCGTGCTTTACGAGGATGGGATCGAGACGGCGCGAAGCGTGGTGAAGCGCGTCACCCTGGAGGAAGCACAGCCGCAGATTCTACTCGTGGGGGCGCAATCTTCCTCTCCGCCCGTTGCCATCCCAGGCAGGCTGGTATACCTGAGCAGCGGCAACGCCTGGATCATGGAGGGGACGACAGCCCTGCGCCGCCCCCTGGTGACCACGGGCGATCTGGATGGGCGCGTTTTCGTCCTTTCGCCGCGCGGTGATTACCTGCTCTTCACCCGCAAATCCACGCGCCCGCCTGCGGAGGAGATCAATACCTTGTGGGCGGTGAGCACCGATCCCCAGAAGGCCACGCCTTTCCCGATCCGGGCGGCGAATGTGGTGCACTTTGCCGACTGGTTGAACAACACCACCGTGCTCTATTCCACGGTCGAGCCGCGCCAGGCCGCTCCCGGCTGGCAGGCGAACAACGACCTCTATCGCGTCACGATTTACACGAATCGCGCCGGCACCCCCAAACGCATCCTGGAGCCGAACAGCGGCGGAGTTTATGGCTGGTGGGGCAGCAGCTACGCCATCTCAATCCTGGGACAGGTCGCCTATTCCCGACCGGGCGAGATCGGCCTGGTGGATATAGAGAAAGGTCGCCTGACGCCCCTTCTGCAGATTCTTCCCTATCAGACCTACAGCGAATGGGCCTGGGTGCCGCCCATCGCCTGGGGCATGGATGGCAAGACGCTCTTCGCCGTCGTCCATGTGCCGTTTGGCGCTCCGGTGCCCGATGAAGCCTCTCCGCTCTTCGATCTGCGCGCCCTGGGATTGACCAACGGCACCCATGTAAATCTGGTAGAATCAAGCGGCATGTTCGCCAACCCTGTCGCCTCGCCTTTGCGCACGCAGGGGCGAGAGAAGGCCTATCAACTGGCTTATTTACAGGCCATTTTCCCGCAGCAGAGCCAGCAGAGCCGCTATCGTCTGTACGTGATGGATCGAGATGGCTCTGAGAGGCGGCTGCTCTTCCCGCCCCCGGATCAGCCGGGGCTGGAGCCGCAGACCGTCGTCTGGTCGCCGCAACCGCTCTCTGCAGAGGCCGGGTATGTGATCGCGGTGGTATATTCAGGCAATCTGTGGTTTGTGGAGAGCGAGAGCGGCCGCGCCTATCCGATCACCGGGGATGGCCTGATTTCTCGTATAGACTGGAGGTAGTCAATGCGCATTTTGATCACCGGCGCTGCCGGTTTTCTCGGTTCTCACCTGTGCGACCGCCTGCTGGCCGAAGGGCACGAGGTGATCGGGATGGATAACTTCATCACCGGCAAGCCCTCGAACCTGGCGCATCTGGTCGGGAATGAGCGGTTTTCGTTTTACCGACATGATGTTTCCAACTATATTTTCGTGCCGGGGAAGGTGGATGCCGTGCTCCATTTCGCTTCGCCAGCCAGCCCGAATCCGAATTCGCCGTATGGCTACTTCAACCTGCCGATCCAGACGATGAAGGCCGGCGCTTTGGGGACGCATAACACCTTAGGCGTGGCGAAAGCGCATGGGGCGCGCTATCTGCTGGCCTCTACCAGCGAAGTGTATGGCGATCCGACGGTGTGCCCGCAGCCGGAGGACTATCCCGGCAACGTGGACCCCATCGGGCCGCGCGCCGTGTACGATGAGGCCAAGCGCTTCGCCGAGGCGCTGACCATGGCCTATCATCGCTATCACGGGGTGGATACCCGCATCGCGCGCATTTTCAACACCTATGGCCCGCGCATGGACCCGGATGACGGGCGCGCCCTGCCGAACTTCCTGAAGCAGGCGCTGCTCGGTCAGCCGCTGACCGTCTATGGCGATGGCTCCCAGACGCGCAGTTTCTGCTATGTGGACGATCTCATCGAGGGCATTGTGCGCCTGCTCTATTCCGATGAACATCTGCCGGTCAATCTGGGGAGCCAGCACGAGATCAGTTTGCTGGAATTCGCCGAGACGATCAACCGCATCACGGGGAACAAGGCGGGGATCGTGTTCGTGCCGGAAGGACGCAGCCCGCGCGACCCGCAGCGACGTCAGCCGGATATTACGCGGGCGCGCACCATCCTGGGATGGGAGCCGCGCATCAGCCTGGAGGAGGGCATCCAGCGTACCATCCCTTATTTCAAGAAGGTGCTGGGGTTGGAATGAGGTCGGTGATGCTGATCGATCCCCAGGAGCGGATACGCTTCATGAAGTTTTCCGTGGTCGGGGCGATTGGCGCCGGGATTGATTTCGGCGTGATGAATGCCCTGAGCCAGGGGCTGCATCTTTCGCTGGTGCTGGCCGGGACGATTTCCTTCCTGTGCGCTGTGACGAGCAATTTCATCTGGAACCGCTTCTGGACCTACCCCGATTCGCGTTCGCGCCCGATTTTGCAACAATGGCTGATGTTTCTGGCGGTCAACGTGGTCGGGGTGGGGATTCGTATTCCCCTGCTGCGCTTCCTGGAGCAGCCCATCCTTCGCCTGCTCTTGCCGTTCTTTTCTGCGGTGATGGCCTCGCTGCTGGCCAAGAACCTGACGCTGGCGGTGGCTATCGGGATCGTGATGCTCTGGAATTTTTTTGCCAATCGCTACTGGACGTATAACGACGTGTGAGCCAGCCGCGGCTTCCCCGACGGTCAGGGCTTCGGGCGCGGCCGGCGGCCGCGGGTCGAGGGGGAAGGCGCAGGCGGAGACAACCCGATGCGCACGCAGCGCCGGCCACGGGGAGGCCGCCCGGCCAGGAGCCAGGCCGTTTTCTTTCTCCCTTTGATACAATTTCCGTAGCCTGGGAGGGAAGATGCCCGAACCACGCGTGATCCCGATCTATACATCCAAAGGAGATGCGGAGGCTTTTCTGGTCTATCCTTATCTTTACAATCGGTCAGGGGAGTGGATCGGTTTTGTGACCGCGGATCGGAAGGTGTATTCGGTGCTCGGCCGCTATGTGGGCTATCTGACCGATGGGCCGCGCATTGTGCGCCGCCGGGGGACGGGGTCGCTGGAGCCGCCGCGCCAGCCGCCACCTGCCCCGCCGCGCCTGCTTCCGCCGGCAACGGTGCCGCTGGCGCCGCTGATGAGCGAGCTGCCCTATACTTTGATGGATGTGTTGCTGGAGGAGCCGGAGCTTTTGCACACGCTGGATAGCGGTGAGTTACGGGAGGATATGGATTGATGGAGCTTTTTCGTGCGCTTTTCTCTCCGCCCCGTCACTGGTTGCTCCTTTTGGGGGCGATCTGGCTGGGGCTGAATCTGAGCGAAAGACGCCTGAAGACGCCGCTTTCGCCTCAGGCGCTGAGCGATCTGGTCTTTTATGGGATGCTCGGCTATCTGCTGGGCGGGCGGGTGTTCTACGCGCTGGAGCACCTGGCGCAGGTGTTGCAGGCGCCGCTGGGCCTGTTTTCGCTGCAGGGGATGTTTTCGCCGGCGGGGGCGGCGCTGACGCTGGCGTTGACGCTGGGGATTTTTCTGCGACGGCGGGCGCTGCCGCTCTGGCCGACGCTGGACGCGCTGACGCCGCTCCTGGCCTGCGCGCTGATCGGCCTTTCGCTGGCGAATCTGGCTTCCGGGGATGGTTTTGGGAAGGAGAGCAACCTGCCCTGGGCCTGGGAGCTTTGGGGCGCACGCCGCCATCCGACCCAGGTGTACGAGTTCATCGCTTCGCTGGCGACCCTGGGGGTGATCCTGCGCCTGAGGCCGGCCGCGCCGGGGGTGCTCTTCCTGCGCTTTCTGGCCCTGACCTGCGGCTGGGCTTTGTTCCTGTTTGCCTTCCGCGGCGATAGTCATCTGCTGCCGGGCGGGGTGCGCCTGGAGCAGGTCATCGCCTGGATGGGGCTGGCGCTCAGCCTTTGGGGATTGGATCGTTTTCAGCGTTCGGAGGCGACCCATGCGACTTGAGGGACGCACGGTGCTGATCACCGGCGCGGCGCGGCGCATTGGTCGCTGGATGGCGCGGGGATGCGCGCAGGCCGGTGCGGATGTGATTCTCCATCACGGCCATTCGCCCCAGGAGGCGGCTTCGCTGGTGGAGGAGATCCGCGCCCTGGGACGACAGGCCTGGAGCGTGCAGGCAGACCTGGAGGATGTGCAGCAGGTGCAGGCGCTGGGCGAGTCGCTGGGGAGGTATCCGAACCTGTATGCGCTGGTGAACAACGCTTCGATCTTCGAGCCGCTCTCTTTCGCAGAGACTTCGCTGGAGGCCTGGCAGCGCCATTTGCAGGTCAACCTGACGGCGCCGTTTCTGCTCTCTCAGGCGTTCGCCCGTTGCCTGGGGGAGCGGGAGGGGCGGATCGTGAACATCCTGGACTGGCGCGCGCTGCGACCAGGGGCGGATCATTTTCCCTATACGATTGCCAAAGCCGCGCTGGCGGCGCTGACGCGTTCGCTGGCGCAGGCGTTGGCGCCACGCGTGACGGTGAACGGGATCGCTTTCGGGGCGATCCTGCCGCCCAGCGATGGCGCGCCGATCCGCGGCGTGATCGCTCAGACGCCCGCCGGTCGCCTGGCCGAGCCGCAGGAGGTGGTGGAGACGTTGCTGTTCCTGCTCGCCGGCCCGGCTTATGTGACCGGGGAGATCGTGCATCTGGATGGGGGGAGGCATCTGGTGTGAGACGGCAGACCGCGGACGGCGGGAGGCAG
>JAGHYK010000159.1 GCA_017743695.1 Chloroflexota bacterium | reverse complement strand
GACCGCGGACGGCAGTAGGACAGGCTTTCCAGCCTGTCGGGTTGCGAACCGTCAACGAATGGGGGAACGAATCAACGAATCAGACCGCGGACGGCAGTAGGACAGGCTTTCCAGCCTGTCGGGTTGCGAACCGTCAATGAATGGGGGAACGAATCAACGAATGCAGACGCCGTAGGGCAGGTTTTCCAGCCTGCCAGGGAGACCGCCGGTGAACGAGGAGCGAGGAAAACTTTGTGACTTTGTGCCCTGGTGGTTTATTCTTTTTTTCACCACGAAGACACGAAGGCACAAAGACAAAGAAAGTTTGTGTCTTCTTAAGTGAGACAAGACCGCAGACCGCGGAATGGACGATGGACGGTTGACCGTGGACGGTGGGTAGGACAGGCTTTCCAGCGGGTCGAAGGAGAAGGGGCCAGATGGGGGCGAAGGGTGGTTTTATCCCTCGATAAATTCCATGTGCCAGCGCTCGGCCTCGTCGTACCAGGAGCGGGCGAAGAAGGGAGGCGTGCCCCGGCGCATGGCATGGATACGCTCCAACAGCCAGGGCACATCCTCAACCAGCGGCAATTCATGGATGCGTTCATAGGGCACCCATTCCGCCAGCCCTTCGGCAGAGGGGCGGGGGTGATCGTCGCCGCGCACTTCGCCGCTGAAAACGTACAGACAAATGCCGACCTGGGGCGAGGTATCCACGATCACGATGCCACACAACCAGAGATCGGCCTCCAGGCCGGCCTCCTCGCGCACTTCACGGCGGGCCGCACTCAAAACATCCTCGCCACGCTCCACGTGTCCCCCCAGGCCGTTATAGCGATTGGCCCAGAGTCGCTTGTGCGGCGCGCCTTTCAGCAGCAGATATTCATCCCCACGGCGCAGGAAGATCGCCGTGCGCGGGATTACCATGTAACGATCCAGCGTCAGACCCTGATCCGAAAGCGGCATATCAATCAGCAAGATCGCTCACGTCTTCGCCTGCCATTTCTTCGGCGACGTAATCGCTCAGGCGCGGCGTGATCAGCACCGGGCAGGCGAAGCGTTCGATGATCGGGCGGGTATCTGCCAGTCCCAGAGCCGTGAACAGGCGGCGGAACTGGGCTTCCCAGGCCGCGCTCAAACGCTCTTTGATCTCCGCCGGCAAGGCATAAATCTGCGGCTTGAACGGTCCGAGCGCATTCTTGCGCGTCTTGTAATAAAACTGCGCCTCGCTCATGCCGGGCTTGCGCTCTCCGGCGGCGTTCACATCCAGCCAGGCGTACATCTCGCGGCGCAAGCTCTCAGGGATATGGTCGTAGAAGATGTTCATGAAATTCGTGGCCAGGTGCACTTCACAGGCCTCGTATTCGACGAATTTGCCGAAAGCCTCCTCCGGCAGGGTGGAAGCCCCATGCTGGACGGCGCCGGCCAGCCCGTACTCCTGACGCGCCACGCGGCTCAGGTGGCGCAGGGTCTCGAAATCTACGCTCACCTCAGCGATGCGCCCATCGGGCAGCACCACGCCGCCGTGCGACGTGCCGGTCTGAATGCTGATCTTGCTCAATCCAGGGCGGGAAGTATACTTTGCCAGCTCGCGGCGATAGCCGTCCATATAGGTACGGAGTTCCGGTTCGGTGGAATTGTGCCCCCCGACTTCTCCGATCTCGCCGCCGATGGAAATGGTCACGCCGGGCGGCTCGATCTCGCGGATATACGCCGAGAACTCCGCGGAAAGTTGATAGTTGAGCTTTTGTTGTTCATCCAGGCTGGGTTTGCTGACATCCACCAGGGTGGAGGTATCAATGTCAATGTTGAAGAAGCCGGCATGGATCGCCTCGCGCGTCAGCTCGCGCACGGCATGGAGTTCGGCCTCTGGGGAAGAGGCGTAACGTCGGGCGGAAACCTGGAAGTGATCGCCCTGGATGAAGACCGGGCCGCGCCAGCCCTCGGCGATGGCCGCGGCCAGGATGGCGGTCGCATATTCCGCCGGGCGCTGGGCGGTGTAGCCGATCTCGGAGCGTGCGATCTCGAAGATCAGAGCGCCGGCGTTCAGCTCCTGAGCGACACGGAAAGCAGCTCGCGCCGCCGTAAAGGGCAGGACGCGCAGATTCAGGGCCGGCACGGCGAAGGTAGGCGCAATTTCACCCCGGCCGCGCGCCATATAGACCTCGTGGATGGAGCAGGGCACAATTCCCAGCTCCAGGGCGGCCATGCGCACCAGGTAGCGTGCCCATCCCTGGCGAGGGCCGCTTTCCAGCGCTGAGACCTCTACCAGGCGTTCAATCGTCTGGCGCAGGCGGTTTTCATCCACCACGCGCACGGCTTCCCGTTGCACATGGATCGAGTGCTCCACCCGTTTCACAAGTTCCTGAACATCGAAGGGCATAGAAAACTCCTTGGGGGCGTGAGTTTCTTTTACAGGAGCCGGCGCATCAGGAGCACCTGATGAGGCGCCAGCGTGATGCGCCGCTCGAGGGAAGAGCTTCCGACTGCCGGCCAGTCCAGTAAAGGCTCCCAGCGCCCCGCCGGCAATTCAAAAGGCACTTCACAGGCAGCGAAGTTCAACGTCACCAGCACCTCTTCTTCGCCGCAACCGCGGAAGTAGGAAAGCACTGCCTGGGAGACCTGGAAGAGATGCAAATCTCCAATTTGCAGGGCCAGCAGCCGTTTCCGCAGGCGGATCAAACGCTTGACGAAGTTGAGAAGCGACCCCTCGTCGTGGCTCATGACGGCCACATTGCGCCGTGGGTAGTTCTCGTGCACGCGCAGCCAGGGGCGGACGGTGGAGAAGCCGGCATGGGGCGCATCCGACCACTGCATGGGGGTACGCGCCCCATCGCGGCCCTTATGGAAGGGCCAGTAGTGGCGCCCGAGGGGATCGAGGATTTCCGAGCGGCGCAATGCTACATCCCGCATCCCGATCTCTTCCCCGTAGTAGAGAAAAGGAGTGCCGCGCAGGGTGAGCAACATCCCCAGCACCACCCGCAGGCGATCATCCTCTTCGCCGCGAGCGTAGCGGGTCGCAGAACGGGGAATGTCGTGGTTGCTCAGCACGTAATTCGGCCAGGCGCGTCGGCCCAGGGCGGATTCCCACTTCTGCACCTCCCGCCAGAAGGCCGCAGGGCGATAAGGGGCGTTGGTGAATTCAAAGTTGAAGGCGGCATGGAGCAGATCGGGGCCACAGTAGCGGGCGGCTTTTTCCGCCGTGGAAAGGAAGGTCTCGCCGACGGCGTAACGCTGCGGATAGGCCTCCAAAATCTGGCGCAGTTCCCGCAGCAGGGGGAACATTTCGGGCTGGTCTATGTCGTAGAGATGCTTTTGCCACTCAAAAGGTCGCCGGCCAAACGGGGTGAAGGGATTCGAGCGCAATTGCGCATCTTTGAAGTAGGCGTTGAAGACATCCAGGCGGAAGCCATCCACGCCGCGATCAAGCCAGAAGCGCACCACGTCCAGCATGGCACGGCGCACCTCAGGGTTGCGCCAGTTCACATCCGGCTGCTCAGGCAGGAAGAGGTGGAGATAATATTGACCCCGTTGGGGATCGTAAGTCCAGGCGCGGCCGCCGAACGTGGCCTGCCAGTTATTCGGGATGCGATCCTGCCAGATGTACCAGTCAGCTTTGGGGTTCGTGCGGCTGGAGCGCGATTCGAGAAACCAGGGATGCTGATCGGAGGTGTGATTGAGGACGAGATCGAGGATGACGCGTATCCCGCGAGCGTGCGCCTCCTGTAAGAGGCGGTCGAAATCAGCGAGCGTGCCATAGCAAGGATCAACATCCGTGTAATCGGCGACGTCGTAGCCGAAATCCTTTTGCGGGGAAGGATAGATCGGAGAGAGCCAGATGGCGTCAATTCCCAGGTCGGCCAGATAGTCCAGGTGTTGCAGGATGCCGTTGAGATCGCCGATGCCATCCCCGTTGCTATCGGCGAAGGAACGCGGGTAAATGTGGTAGATGATGCCTTTTTGCCACCAGGGAATTTCACGCATCATTGCTGCTCCATCTCACGCAGAGTCTGCGTAATTTTATCATGCCATTCGGCAGCCGCGCGCGCGGGATCGGGAGCGGCCAGGATGGCGCGGGAAAGATTGAGGAGCAACCCCAATCCATCGGGGCGCAGGCCGGCGCGCAGGGTGGCCTCCAGTTCGCCGCCTTGAGCGCCAAGACCGGGCACCAGGAACCAGCGTTGAGGCGCAATCTGACGCAGGCGCGCCAACGCCTGGGGGAAGGTGGCGCCGACCACCAATCCCAGGTTGCCATACCGATCCCACTCATTCACCCGTTGCGCCACATGCTCATAGAGCGGGCGACCATCCCGGAGCAGCACATCCTGCACATCGGCAGAGCCGGGATTGCTGGTTTTGCACAGGATGAAGAGGCCTTTCTGGCGATATTCCAGGAAAGGGGTGATGGAATCGTAGCCCAGATAGGGGTTGAGGGTGATGGCGTCGGCGCCGAGTACCTCGAAGGCGGCACGGGCATAGGCCTCGGCAGTGGAGGCAATATCGCCGCGCTTGGCATCCAGGATGATGGGGATGGGGCCGCGACCGAGACGATCTGCCTGCTCGTGGATCGCTTCGATGACCGCCCGCAGCGCCTCCCAACCGGGCGCCCCGAAGGCCTCGAAGAAGGCGATATTGGGCTTAAAAGCGACCGCCCAGGTCGCGGCTCCCCTTACAGCACGCAGGCACAGGTCGCGCGCTGACTGCGCTGTTGGGGCCGGCAGCAGGCCCGGGTGCGGGTCTAACCCCACACAGAGCAGGGAGCCCAGGGCGCGGCTTCGTTCTTCTAAAATCGAAAAAAACGTCCCCTGCGCCATGCTCAGGCCTTCCCCAATACCATCGCCAGCAGCGCCATGCGTACGTAGAGGCCGTATTCCATTTGACGGAAGTAGGCGGCACGCGGATCGTCGTCGAAGTCCATGCTGATTTCATAGACCCGCGGCAGGGGGTGCATGACGATCATGCGCTGTTTGGCCGCTTTCATCACTTCGGGGGTGATGACATAGGCATCCTTGACGCTCTCATAGACAGCCGGGTCTTCAAAGCGCTCTTTCTGGACGCGTGTGACGTAGAGCACATCGGTTTCGGGCAGGACTTCCTCCAGGCGCGTATGTTCGGTTTGCTCAATGCCTTTGCGCTGGAGCTCTTCGATGATCTCCGGGGGCATGCGCAGGATTTCGGGGGAGACGTAGTGGATTTTGACTTTGTAGAGCGAGAGCAGGCGAGCGAGGGAGTGGACGGTGCGCCCGTATTTCAGATCGCCCAGCATGGTGACGGTCAGGCCGTCAATGTGGCCAAGCTCTTCTTTGATGGTGAAGGCATCGAGCAGGGCCTGGGTGGGGTGTTCGCCAATGCCATCGC
This sequence comes from Chloroflexota bacterium, assembly GCA_017743695.1. Taxonomy (GTDB): domain Bacteria; phylum Chloroflexota; class Anaerolineae; order Anaerolineales; family Villigracilaceae; genus 630D-37. The sequence goes on along the minus strand of JAGHYK010000159.1, from coordinate 500 downwards.
CGGCGTTGATGACCGGTTTGCGAGCATATTTCGCCGCCAGCGCCGCCGAGCCGACCTCGGGGTGGCGCAGGACGATGACATCGGCATAACAATCCAGGGTGCGCACGGTATCGGGCAGGCTTTCCCCTTTGGTTACCGAAGAATAGCGCACTTCGTTGATGGGGATGACGCTGCCGCCCAGGCGCTCCATGGCCGATGTGAAGGAGGAAGAGGTGCGCGTGGAAGGTTCATAGAAGAGGTTGGCGAGGATTTTGCCTTTGAGCAAATCGAACGTGCCAACGCGCTCCACCATGATACGCATTTCGTGGGCTACGGCGAAGATATACTCCAGGTCTTCACGGGTGAACTGGCTGACGGAGAGAATGTCTTTGCCATACCAGGGGGCGTTGCGTTGATCGCCAAAAGGTAGATGGGGATTGTTGGGTAAGGTGGGCATAGGACCTCCAGAAGGTGAAAGGGTAATTTAGACGGCAGACCGCGGACCGCAGACCGCGGAATGG
>JAGHYK010000158.1 GCA_017743695.1 Chloroflexota bacterium | reverse complement strand
CCGCCCAGTGTACGATTCTGCGAGCGGCGCGTTCGTGATAAAATCCAACAGAGCACCCATTCGAGGGCGTATTTGTCTCATGCGTTTTGATGTTTTCACCCTTTTCCCCGAGGTATTTCCTGCCTATCTTGGGAGTAGCATCCTGCAGCGGGCCCAGGAGCGAGGAATCCTGGAAGTGCATCTGCACAACCTGCGTGATTACGCGCGCGACCGCCACCGCACGACCGATGACCTTCCTTATGGGGGCGGCGGAGGGATGGTCATGAAGCCGGAGCCGATCTTTGAGGCAGTGGAGACGGTGCTCGGTGGCCACCCCTTCCCTCCATGTCCCATCATCCTGCTCACCCCTCAGGGACGGTTATTCACCCAGAAAGTCGCCATGGAGCTGGCCACCCATCCGCGCCTGGCGTTGATCTGCGGACGTTACGAAGGGGTGGATGAGCGCGTGCGGGAACACCTGGTCACCGATGAGATTTCGATAGGCGATTTTGTGCTCACCGGCGGGGAACTGGCAGCGCTGGTGATCATAGACGCCGTCACTCGCCTGTTGCCCGGCGTCCTGGGCGATCCAGATGGCGCCTGGGATGATTCCCATGCCAGCGGCTTGCTGGAATATCCCCATTACACGCGGCCGGTCGAATTTCGGGGATGGCGCGTCCCGGAGGTGCTGCTTTCGGGGAATCATGCGGCGATTGCCCGCTGGCGCCGAAAAGAGGCCTTACGGCGCACGCTCTTGCGCCGCCCCGATCTTCTGACCTCTGCGCCTTTGAGCGAAGAGGATCGGCGGTTGCTGGCAGAATTAAAGCAGGAGCTTGAAGATCGAGAAGCCGGCTGAGTTCTTTTCCGTCCGTTGGGAATCCGTATCCTTGCGAGGCGACAAAGGCAGCGAAGCGATCTCAAGTTCCCCCTGTGAGATTCGCGAGCGGATTGCTTCGGCGGCTGTCGCGACCTGGCAAGGATAGCGGGCGGGTAATTCTATCCTTCGTCTGTGATCGTCCTTCATTTCCCATCCCTTCTGGAGGTGCCCTGTGTCTTCCCGTTTTTCCTACTTCAAAATCTTTCTGCTTGGGAGCGGCTTCTTTGGCGTGAGCGTCGTATGGGGCGTTTACAACGCGTTCGTGCCCATCTTCCTGGCCGAGCGTTTCTACTTACCCCCTGCGATCATCGGCTTCTTCATGACGCTGGACAACATCGCGGCGCTCTTCATCCAGCCCCCCGTGGGCGCCTGGTCGGATCGCCTGCGAACGCCCATCGGTCGGCGATTGCCGTTTTTGCTGATCGGCGCGCCGATCTCGGCGCTCGCCTTTGGCCTGATCCCGCTCGCCACCGCACTGCCTCTTTTTGTCGCCTGCACTTCGACCCTGCTGCTGAGCATGGCCTTCTGGCGCACGCCCGTCGTTGCCCTGATGCCCGACATCACGCCTTCCCCCTATCGCTCCCAGGCCAATGGGATCGTGAATTTCATGGGAGGCGTGGGCGCAATCTTCTCCTTCCTGCTGGGTGGTGCGTTGTACCGGCTGAATCCGAGTTACCCTTTCTGGATGGGGTCGGGGCTGGTCATCCTGGCCCTGCTTCTGGTACTGCTTTTCATCCGCGAGCCAAAGGAGATCGAAGTCACAGAGCAGCAGCCGGGAATGTGGCAAAGTCTGCAGGAGGTGCTCAGCGATCAAGATAAAAGCGCGCTGCGCCTGTTCCTGGCGATCTTCTTCTGGTTCCTGGGGTTCACGGCGATTGAGGCGTTCTTCACCCTTTACGCCAAGAATCATCTCGGCCTGGACGAGGCCGATGGCAGCCGCCTGCTGGGGCATCTTTCGCTGTTTTTTGTGCTCTTTGCCCTGCTGGCGGGGATCATCGGGGCGAAGATCGGACGACGGCGCACGATCAGCCTGGGATTGGGGTTGCTGGTGCTCGTGCTCCTCACTATCTTTTTCCTGCCGCCGGCCACGCTGACGACGGTGGTGGGAAAACTGCCTGTCCTGGGCACGATTCCCATTCTGAGCCTGCTCCTGATGGCCGGCGGAACGGGCTGGGCGCTGATCAACATCAACTCGTTGCCGATGGTCGTTGATCTGACCGATGCCTCTCGCATCGGCACCTACACCGGGTTGTACTACCTGTTTTCCACCCTTTCAGCAATCGCCGGGCCGAACGTCAACGGCCTGGTCATCCAGTTAACGGGGCGGAACTATAACGTGATCATGCTCCTGGCGCCGCTTTTCATGCTGATTGCCTTCGGGCTGATGTGGGGTGTGCGGCGCGGTGAAGCCCAAACAGGAGGGAAGTGATGCGCGCGGAGGTGGTTTCCATTCACATTGCACCTGAAGCCGGCGCTCCGATGCAGGCAGTCACCGAAATAGAGGCAGTGGCCGGGAAAGGGCTGAGGGGCGATCGCTATTTTTCCCGGCACGGTACCTACTCCGGCAAGCATGACCTTTCCCGGCAGGTAACGCTGATCGAGATGGAAGCGCTGGAGGCGCTGGCTCGCGATTACCACATTTCGTTGCTCCCCATCGAAAGCCGGCGGAACATCGCCACGCGCGGCGTGGCCCTGAACCATCTGGTGGGAAAGCGCTTTCGCGTCGGCGAGGCGCTGCTTTTGGGGATGGAATTATGTGAGCCATGCGGCTACCTGGAACAGAAGAGCGGGAAACCGGTTCGCCTGGGATTGATCCATCGCGGCGGATTGCGGGCACAAATCCTTGAAAGCGGTCGCATTCGCGTGGGCGACCCGGTTGAGGTGCTGGAAGCGTGAAATTCTGGCGCTGGCTATTCTGGATGGCGCTGCTGCTGGCTGCCTGTGCGCCCTCTTTTCAGGATTGTCCACGGTCGGAGGTGCGATGCGCCGTGCTGCTGATGCATCCCTGGGAAGAGGGGACGCTCAGCCGCCAGACCTGGAACGCGCTGCAAGCGGCGCAACAGGCCGGGCAGTTACAGGGGGCCTGGAAAGTGATCGTTCGGGATGCGCGGGATCGCGAACGTGAACTGCGCTGGATGGCCGAACAGGGCATAGACCTGATCATCACGCTCAGCCCATCCTGGCAAGAGGAAACGCAACGCGTGGCGCGCCAGTTCCCTCAGGCTCGCTTCATCGCTCTGGATCAATCCCCACCGCCGCAGGCCCTGGCCAATCTGACGCTGATCCTTATCCCCTACGATCAACTGGGCTTTCTGGCCGGCGCGCTGGCAGCACGGGTGACGCACACGCGACGGGTGGCTGCCATCTGTGAAGCGGATTTTATCGCCTCGGTTCGAGAGGCCTGTGATGGATTTGTGCACGGCGCCGGCTTTGCGGATGCAAACGTCTTTGTCTACCGGGAACACCGCCAGGGAAGCCCGAATCGCCTGTTTCAGGATGAAAAATGGGGACGCCAGACGGCAGATAAATTTGTCCGCCAGGGGGCAGATGTGGTTTTCGCCTACGGCGGAGCGACCGGCGAGGCGGCGCTGGAACAGGCCGCCCTGGAGCGGGCGTGGGTCATCGGGATCCGGGAAGACCTGTACGACGCATTGCCGCGGGTGCGGCAGCGCCTCATCGGCGCGGCGTTGCCCCAGGTCGAGGAATTGATTGCGAACCTGATGGCAAGGGCTGCCGGCACTTCCTGGCCTGCGACCGCGAGAGCCGGCCTGATGTGGGCGCCTTTCCGTGGCTACGGCGAATCTTTACCCCTTTCTTTGCGGAGCGAGATGGAGCTTTTGCGCCTGCAACTTCAGGCCGGGACGATCCAGACGGGGGTTGCGCCTTAGCCAGAAGCGCACGGAGCGAGCGGAGTTCGTCCGGGGTCAGATAGCGCCAGCGACCAGGCTCTAACCCTTCCAGCGTCAAAGGGCCAATCGCCACGCGCACCAGGCGCAGGGTGGGCAGGCCCACCGCCGCCGTCATGTGGCGTATCTGCCGCTTCTTGCCCTCCCGCAGGCGAATTTCCAGCCAGGTCGTGGGGCCATGAGGCGTGACCGGTTTCGGACGTGGAGGTAGAGAGGGTTCAGGGATGATGCGGACTTCCGCCGGCTGCGTGCGGTAGCCGCGGATCACCACACCGTTGCGCAGTTTCTCCAACGCCTCTTCGCTGGGGATGCCCTCCACCAGCACATAGTAGGTTTTGGGGAGATGGTAGCGGGGATGCGTCAGGCGATGAATCAGGTCGCCATCGTCGGTCAGCAGGAGCAGTCCTTCGGACTCGCGATCCAGTCGCCCGGCAGCATAGACGTTCGGGAGCGGAATGCAGGCTTTGAGGGTGGGGTGACCGGTGCCTTCATCGGTAAACGTGGAGAGCATCCCATAGGGCTTGTAGAAGAGGAGAGTGGGCATCTACTTTTTCAGGCGGGCAATTCCATTCAGAAGCAGGGTGAGCAGGATAGAAAGCAACAGCGAGGTGGCCAGGGGAAAGTAGAAGGTGAAGTTTTCCCCTTCAATGCGAATATCCCCCGGCAGACGGCCAAGGGGCAGGTGGAAGCGGCTCAGGAGATAAAGCCCGGCCGCAATCAGCATGAACATCAGACCGACGAAGAACAGTAAACGCGCCAGGTTCTCCATCAAGACCTCCGGTGTGAAAATGAGAATAGTGGACGGTAAAGCAGCGGGCAGGTACGCAGCGCATACGCCGCCCCTTCTGGAATATTTTACCGCCTGCATCGAAAGGAGGGGGAGCCATGGTGACGCTGAGATTGCCCTGACGCTTTGGATGTGAGCTTCAGCGGCGGCGCGGGGTCGGATGCTACAACAGCTTCCCCTGCCTGGCCCGCAGAGGCAGGCTGGAGGCTTTTTCTTTCAACCAGTCAGGCAAGCGCGTCGGCGGTTCTTGAAAGGGATGGGGGAAGGGCAGCGCGCCTTTCTCCAGCAATCGCCGGTTGCCTTCAGGCATGGCGGGGTATTCCAGCACGAAGAGCGGCAGCCAGCCGTGTTTGAGGGCTTCGGTTGCGCCGGCCCAGGTGCCGCCCGTCTCCGCTTCGGCAGCGACGACGATGGCGTAATCCGCCAGACAGTAGATGAGCCGGTTGCGCCCCATCGCCGCGCCGACGGAGAAACCGGCTTCAGGATGATACGGCGTCACCAGGCACAAGTCGCCCCGTGCCAGCGCCGCCTGCTGCGTTTTGACCGCCCGCGTCAGGCTATCGGCCAGCACACCGACCGCTGTCCCGCGCGCTTCGAGCGCCGCCGCCATGCTGATGGAATCCACGCCGCGCGCCCCGCCCGAATACAGAACCCTCCCCGAAAGCCCACAGGCGTTGCCTACCCAGGCAGCGCACTCCTGCCCGGCTTCGTCCAGATGCCGCGAACCGACCACGGCGATGCCGGGCTGCCCCAGCAGGGCTTTCTCACCGGCGTAGAACAGTACCGGGGGGGCAGAATCCTTCAGCCGCAGGCGATATTTTTCGGGGTAGTCAGCGTCGTTTTGGGTGAGCGGGAAGATGCCCAGCCGGGCGAAGCGTTCCAGTTCCGCGGTGAGCGCGGCGCGGCGGGCGAGCAGAGCGGTCAGACGAGAAGCAAAGGACGCCTCCAGATTGAGGCGGGCGGCGAGATCAGCGGGCGGCAGCGAGAGCAAATCGGCAGGGGTGAGGCCGGCGGCTTGCAGGGCGCGCGCCATCCCGCTCCACTCGCGCGCCGTCAGCGGTTTGAGCGTATCGTCTTCCAAAGCGAGAGAGGAGCAGAGGAGCAGCAGGGTGAGGGAGTCGGGAGAGAGGGACATGAATTCCTCTTTGGCGTTACGCAGTCGGGCCGTCAGCCCCAGGCGAGGCGAGCAAGCGCTCCAGATTCTCTCGTTGCAACACGCTGACATCAGCGCCTGCTTCCAGAAAGGGACGCACGTCATCTACGACGCGCTCCCAGTCAACGGTTTGCA
>JAGHYK010000157.1 GCA_017743695.1 Chloroflexota bacterium | reverse complement strand
GAACTGGCGAAAAAGCGGATTCTATCTGCCCCGGAACTGATACAACAAAATCTGCTCCGCAGAGAAACGCAGGGTGGATAAAACCATCAGCGGGGCTGAAAATTCTTACCTGGAGCATTCTATGTCCGCAACAACGTTCGACGTCCTCATCATCGGCGGTGGTGCGCATGGCGCGAGCCTGGCGTTCCACCTCAGCCGCCGCGGGGTAAAAGTCGCCGTGCTGGAAAGGCGACATCTGGCATCCGGCGCCACCGGTCGCTCCAGCGGCCTGGTGCGTATGCACTACGATCTGGAGGCCGAAGCGCGCCTGGCCTGGGAGGCCTTCCAGTGGTTCCGCGATTGGAAAGAGCGCGTGGGGGGAGCGTGCGGCTTCACCCGCACCGGTTTTATCCAGCTCGCGCCGCGCGAAAAGGCCCAGGCCCTCCAGGCAAATACCCAAATGCTTCAACGGATCGGCGTGCCGACCTTCCTGATCACTGCCGAAGATGTCAAACGCCTGGCCCCCGCCTTCTATACCGACGATTTCGATTACGCCGCCTACGAGCCGGAATCCGGCTATGCCGACCCCGTCCTGACTGCCAGCTCACTGATGGAAGCCGCCCGAAGCCACGGCGCCGCCCTGATCCAGGATTGTCAGGTGACCGCGCTCCTGACGCGCTCCGGCAGGGTGTATGGCGTGCAGAGTACAAAAGGGGAGTTCCACGCGCCGCAGATCGTGAACGCGGCCGGCGCCTGGGCCGGGCAGATTTGCCAGATGGCCGGCCTGAATCTGCCGCTCAGCACCTGGCGCCATGAAGTGATGTACGTCCTCCGCCCGCCTGCGCTGCGCCTGCCCCATCCCACCGTCATTGACTTTCCCAACCTGATGTACTTTCGACCGGAAGGCCAGCTCACCCTGGTCGGGCTGGAAGATGGTAATCCGCAAGGAGAAGACCCGGAAAGTGGCGAGCATGTACGCCCCGGCTTCGTCGAACGCGCCATTGATCGCCTTTGTCGGCGCATCCCCAAAATGGAAGAGGCTCATCTCCACTCTGCCCATGCTGGCTACGATGGCCTCTCCCCCGATCAACACCCCTTGATCGGCCCCATCGGCCCGCAAGGCTTCTGGCTGGATTGCGGCTTCAGCGGCACCGGTTTCAAAATCTCCCCTGCGGTCGGGCTATGCCTGAGCGAATGGATGCTCGATGGCGCTCCGCGCACCGTAGACATCACCATCTTCCACCCGCAACGCCTGCTCGAAGGACGACGCCTGCAAGGGGAACATCCATACGGCGACATCTGGCTGTAGCCCATGGAGCGCCTGCGCCTGTTCTACCTGCTCTGGGGAACGGCCGGCCTGGCCTGGGGGCTATTCCATTCCTCCTGGCCATCAGGCGCATGGCTGGCCGCCGGGCTGGGCATTCTGACCTTTTTCCTCCTGCATGAATATCCCGAACAGCGACTTTTCTTCTCCCGCCTGACGCTGCTGATCTGCTTTGTCCTGGGTGCGCTCGGGCTATGGAACAATGCCCCAGGGGGCTGGATGATGATCGGTTTGCTCGGATACGCCACGCTCTACGCACTGGTCGCCTCCCGCGCCGTCCTTCCACGTGCTCTGAGCCAGCGTCACTTCTGGAGGCGATTGTTCCTCCTGCATCTGCTCATCTTTTTGCTCTCCACGCTGCTCTCCTGGCTGGAACGGGGCCTCTCTCCCTCCTGGTATCTGGCCTGGGGAGCAGACCTGGGGATCGGGCTGTTTTATCGCCTCGAAGCAAGACGGGGCTGATTGCCCTCACGCTTTCCGATACCCGACCGTGTGGGATTGCACATTCCCCTGTTCATCCACGCGCACAACCTGAAAGCTTACCCGTCCTGCGCGCACGGCTTCCATGATAGCGCGCTGCTCCTTTGTCAACGTGGCCGTATTGCGCTTGATGTCCACAAGCACCACCTCAAGCTGATCGGCGCCGCCGTTTCCATCGCGCAGATCGGTGTATCCGTGAAAGACCACGTAGTCAATCGGATGGCCGATGAAACGGGCATCCGCAGGGAAAAATTTAAAGCCCGGCAGAAGCGGCACCAGTTGCTCGCTGATCTGGCCCTTGATGGTGTGACGGCTCTGTTCCACGCTCTGACGACGCGCCTGCTCCACCTCCTGGCGATGTTTCTCCTCCATTTGCCGCAGGCGCGCCTCGTACTGCTCCGTCATCTGGCGAAGGCGCAACTCATATCGCTGAATCAGGTTCTTCTCTCGCCAGCCCAAAAACCAGTAGACCAGCAGGGCCGCCACCAGAAAACCGATGATCAGTCCCACAAACAGCCAGATAACCTGTTCCATGCCTGCTTACTCCATTGCGCTTAAAGATCAGGGCCTGAGAAACAGCCCGTCGTTGCGAGTCTTTTGAATCTGCGCCTTTTCCCCATCTCCTGCCCCGTGTAAACGAGGTTGGGGGTGCCGGGGTTACCCTGCTCCCGATAAAGAGGCTTTTCTGCCAGGCTCCATCGCTGCGGCCGCCATCAGAGCCACTGCGTGAAACAGCGCCTCCTCGTCGAAATCAAAGCGCGGATGATGGTGGGGATAATTCAACCCGCGCTCCTCATTCGCCGATCCGACGAAGAAGTAGCATCCCGGCACCCTCTGCAAGACAAAGCCCATATCCTCTGCCCCCATGGTCAGATAGGGTCGGGTATCCAGTTCCGCCTGCGGCAACAGGCGACGGGCTACCGCCTGTACCTCTTCCGCCACCTCCGAAGCGTTGATCACCGCCGGCGTCACCGGGCGCAACCGCATCTCCGCTTCACATCCCATGCCCCGGCTCACGTTTTTCACGATCTCCTCAAACCGCTGCAGTACCCGCTCACGCACCTGCGGCTCAAACGTGCGAATCGTGCCCTCCAGGTGCGCAGTCTGGGGAATGACATTGAAGGCCTCTCCGGCATGAAACATCGTGACGCTGACAACCGCCGATTGCAAGGGCGCCACGTTCCTGGAGACAATGCTCTGCAGAGCGGTGACAATGTGCGCAGCCGCCAGCAGCGGATCGGTGGCCAGATGGGGCACAGCTCCATGCCCACCTTTCCCCTGCACCTGAATCTGGAACCACTCCGCCCCGGCCATCACCGGCCCGGCGGCGATCCCAAGCCAGCCAAGCGGCTTCTCATTCCAGAGATGAAGCGCCAGGGCAAAGTCCGGCCTGGGATTTTCCAACACGCCCTCGGCGATCATTCGCTCTGCGCCGCCCATCTCCTCGCCGCATAATCCCTCTTCCGCCGGCTGAAAGACCAGCTTGATCGTCCCCGCCAGCTCGTGGCGATGCGCCTGCAGCAGGCGCGCCACCGTCAACCCGATGGCGGTATGCCCATCGTGACCGCAGGCGTGCATCACACCGGGCGTCTGAGAGGCATAGGCTGCGCCCGTCTCCTCCTGGATCGGCAGCGCATCCATGTCGAACCGCAACAGGATCACCGGGCCGGGGCGGCTCCCTTCCAGCAAAGCCACCACGCCCGTCTTTGCCACCCCACGCTGCACCTCCAGCCCCAGCGCTTCCAGCTCCCGCGCCACAATGGACGAGGTGCGCACCTCATGATAGCCAGGCTCCGGGTGCATATGAAAATCGCGGCGCAATGTGCGCGTGTACTCGAACAGGGATCGGGCTTCTTCCAGCAAATACTCCATGTTTCCTCTCCACTTAGAGTTTGCCATCCTCCTCCGGGACCTGCCACTGGCCGCGTGCAAACCGTTCTGGCAGAAATGCCGTCGCATAGTCTGGCAATGGCTTTCCCAGAAGATGGTACATCAAAAGCTCGCCGGCGCCGCAGGCTGCCATGATCCCATATCCGCCCAGCGCGCCGATCAGATAAAACCCCTCGGTCTCGCCGGGGCCGATCAACGCCAGATGGTCCGGCGTCAGGGTATAGTAGCCTCCATCCACCTGTGGCCGTGGCAAATGCCCCCAATAGACGCGCAGCCCTGGCAAAAGGCGCGTCAGGCCGCGCAGGATCACCTCTGGCATCCATGGGTCAAGGGGCAAAGGCCAGCGGGGAGGCATCCGTTGCAGCCGGTATTCCCACAGCATCAGCACCCCATCACTGGCCTCGCCGCCTTCCGGGCGCAAGTGCGCGCCCCCTGGCAGGGTCTCCGTCAGAAAGCGCATCTCCGCATCTTCCTGCAGGGCCTGCGCTTCCTCTTCCGACCAGGGCAACTGCTGTGCCTCATCCAGGATCAGCAGCGGCGCCTGGCGCGGCACCACCCTGTGCACATCGTGAAAGGCGACCTTCTGGTGTAGCTCGGTGAAAACCGGGAAAGATTCGCCGACCAGGGCATTGACTTCCTCCAGCATCGGCCCGGCGGCGTTTACCAGGCGCGAAGTCTGCACGCGGCTGCCATCGCTGAGCACCACAGCGACCACGCGCCCCTTCCTCACCTCCACCCGGTTCACCCGTCCCATCTTCACTTGAACCCCGGCGCGGCGCGCCTCTTCCAGCAAATACATCCCAAGCTGTTGTGCGCTCATCCAGCCGGCCCGGCGGATGAACAGCGCGGCTTGCGCCTCCGGATTGAGATAAGGATAACGGGAAAGGACGACCTCTGATCCCAGGAGCAGATCGGCCCCTGTGGCTTCGCTGCCCTCTTGTGACCTCTCCATCTCCTGGGACGACTGCGCCTTCCAGACGCGCATCGGGCGCAGGCCGGCACCCTGGAGCTGCGCAGCCCGTTGGAGCAATCGCTCGCGTGCTGCCTCCTGGGTCACCACGTACAGGTATCCCCGCCGATTCAACCGAAAGCGATTGCCGGATTCCCCTGCCAGCTTCTCCAGCCAGTCCACCGAACGATCCATCAACGCCCGCATGGCCGGCTGCGGCCAGGCGTTGCGGTAGCACTCGGTGGAATACTGGCTGGTCAGGGTGAGTGGAGGGCGCTCATCCACCAGCAAAATCTCGCGCACACCCTCACGCGCCAGAAAGAAGGCGGCGCTGATCCCGGCGATCCCTGCGCCGCAGATCACCACTTCCGCCTTCATGGCTGTTCCCCTTTCACCGCGTGCTCCAGAAGGCGCAGTGCCATTTCCACCAGTATCTCCAGGGAGCGCCCCGCTTCTTCTTCCTCTTCAAGGGAGCGCAACAGCGCACGTCGCAGGCCGCTGGCGCGATGAGCCCAGGGTGAATCCGCCGAAAGGCGCTCCAGCCTCTCAATCAAGAGCGGCGCGAGTGGATGAGTCGCCATCATCCATTTCGGGCTTATTCTTCCAGGGTCAGGAGCTGACGGATCACCCCCAGGAGCGACATCCCCACGCGCACCCCCTGCAGGGTGTTGATCGTCAACGGTTTTCCCTCTTTTTCGGCGCGGCGCGTCAACAAATAGGCCGTTCCCAGCCCCAACAGCGCGCCGAGAAGCGTTCCCCCTGCCAGCACCTTTACTTTCCAGGAACTCATTGCATCTCTTTCCATTCGCTCCCTCCAGATTTCCAGACGCTCCCAATGCGCCTGAAATCAAAAATTGTGCGCACGATCACCCATCCTTGATGCAGCCCAAAGATCGGCCGTACGAGTCGCTCACCCAGGCGATTCAAACGCTCGTACTCCCGATACAACCTTCCCTGTGCCCGCAAGGCTACCCCAGGGAATGCCCGCAGTGCCCGCCGTAGCAGATACACCCCGGCGAACAGCAAAACCAGAAGCATCGCCTGAAGCAAAAGGAGCGGCAAACTCAGCCAGATCACAGCCAGGGCGGCGATCTGGGAAAAACGCTCGCTCGCTGCGCCCAGGCTCATAAACAAAAGCGCAAAAACACAAAGAAGGCTCACCCCTAAGGGCAGAAAAATATACAACCCGACCTCCCGCCGGTGGCGGGTGCGGGCTACCTGCAGCGAAACTCGAAACTTCTCTTCCATACGCCCAATTGTAGCACAAGAGTTTTTGATAAGAGGAGTAGTAGTGTATCTG